>CAYRCH010000036.1:6364-14950 GCA_964422665.1 uncultured Sphingomonadaceae bacterium
CCGCGGATCGTCGCCAAGGCCCGCAAGCAGAAATTCGTCACTTACGAGGAAATGCTCGAACTGGCTTCGGTCGGGGCCAAGGTGCTCCAGACCCGTTCGGTCAGCCTCGCGATGAAGGAAGGAGTGCGCGTGCAAGTGCTCTCCAGCTTCATCGGCGATGACGCCCCGCCGGCAGACGACCTGCCCGGCACGATGATCGTCTCCGACGATGAAATGGAGAAACTGGATATGGAACGCCAGCTTGTCACCGGTATCGCGCATGACAAGAACGAAGCGAAACTGATCCTCACCCGCG
This sequence comes from uncultured Sphingomonadaceae bacterium, assembly GCA_964422665.1. Taxonomy (GTDB): domain Bacteria; phylum Pseudomonadota; class Alphaproteobacteria; order Sphingomonadales; family Sphingomonadaceae; genus DASWIR01. The sequence continues at coordinate 6,660 of CAYRCH010000036.1, forward strand.
TGCCCGACAAGCCGGGCGCGGTGAGCCACATCTTCGGCCCGCTCTCCGACGCTTCGATCAATGTCGACATGATCATCCAGAATGTGGGCCGCGACAAGGGCGAGACCGACGTGACCTTCACCGTCCCGCAGGCCGACCTCGCCCGCGCGCAGGCGCTGCTGGAGGAGCGGCGCGACGAGATCGGCTACAACCGCATCATCACCGATGCGAAAGTGGCGAAGATATCGGTCGTCGGTGTGGGCATGAAGAGCCACGCCGGCGTCGCCGCGACCATGTTCAAGGCGCTGGCCGACCGGGCAATCAACATCCAGGCGATCTCGACTTCGGAGATCAAGGTTTCGGTGCTGATCGACGAGGACGAGACCGAGCTGGCCGTCCGGGTGCTGCACACCGCCTACGGGCTGGACGCGGAAGACGAAGCCGCCTGACCTGCAAATGGCGTTGCCCCGCGCGGAATTGAGGGCTTTCCGCGCGGGGCGCCATGCCGGCCCTGGACGGCGGGCCGGCGGGGGTCGGGTTCAGCCGTGGTACTTCGCGTATGACAGGTCGAACCGGTCGGCATTCATGACCTTGGTCCAGGCCTTGATGAAGTCCTTCACGAACTTCTCCTCGCCGCCCTTCTCGGCATAGACCTCGCACTGCGCGCGCAGCTCCGAGTTCGAACCGAAGATCAGGTCGGCGCGCGTGGCGTGCCACTTCTCGCCGCCGTCCTTGCGGTCGGTGGCGATATATTCCTCGTCATTCGATCCCTCGACCGCCTTCCACACATTGGTCATGTCGAGCAGGTTGACGAAGAAGTCGTTGGTCAGCTGGCCCGAGCGCTTGGTGAAGTGGCCGTGGCCGCGCTCACCGTGGTTGGCCCCGAGCACACGCAGGCCGCCGACCAGCACGACCATTTCAGGCACCGACAGACCAAGCAGGCTGGCGCGGTCGATCATCATCTCCTCGACCTTTACCGCAAGCTTCTTCTTCCCGACATAGTTGCGGAACGCGTCAGCCTCCGGCTCCATCACATCGAAGCTGTCGGCGTCGGTCTGCTCCTGCGTTGCATCGCCGCGGCCGCCGGTGAACGGCACCTCGGCGCTGTGCCCGGCATCCCTGATCGCCTTCTCGAGGGCGACCACGCCGCCGAGCACGATCGCATCGGCCAGGCTCATATTGCCGCGCAGCCCGTTGAGCGTGTCGATCACCTTGGCGAGGACCTGCGGCTCGTTGACCTCCCAGTTCTTCTGGGGCTCGAGCGCCACGCGTGCGCCATTGGCACCGCCGCGGTGGTCGGACTTGCGGTAAGTCGAGGCCGAAGCCCAGGCCGCCTTGACCAGCTGGCTGACCGTCAGGCCGCTGTCGGCGATCTTCTGCTTCACCGCCGCGACGTCGGCCTCGGAGGGCTTGGTGCCGGCGGGGACCGGATCCTGCCAGACGAAGTCCTCGGCCGGGACTTCTGGGCCAAGGTAGCGAGCCTTGGGCCCCATGTCGCGGTGAGTCAGCTTGAACCACGCGCGGGCCCATGCATCCTTGAACGCCTCGTGGTCGTTGCGGAACTTCTCGCTGATAACCCGGAACTCGGGATCGACCTTGAGCGCCATGTCGGCGGTGGTCATCATCGTCGGAACCTTGATGTTCGGATCCCACGCGGCCGGCGCCATGTCCTCCGGCTTCTGGTTGATCGGCTGCCACTGCTGCGCCCCGGCCGGGGACTTGACCAGCTCGTACTCGTAGTCGAGCAGCAGGCGGAAGTAATTCTCGCTCCACTCGGTCGGCGTGTTGACCCACGAACCCTCGAGACCGCTGGTTACGGTGTGCTCGCCGCAGCCGCTGTTGTTCGTGCTGACCCAGCCGAAGCCCTGCGCGGCGAGGTCGCCGCCCGCGGGCGCGGGGCCGAGCTTGCTCGGGTCGCCGTTCCCGTGCGCCTTGCCAAACGTATGGCCGCCCGCCGTCAGCGCCACCGTCTCCTCGTGGTTCATCGCCATGCGATGGAAGGTTTCCTTGATGTCGCGCGCCGACTGCAGCGGGTCCGGGTTGCCGCCCGGCCCTTCGGGATTGACGTAGATCAGGCCCATCTGGATCGCCGCAAGCGGGCCCTCCAGCTCATGCATCCCGTGCTCGGGGGCGATGCGCGTCTGCACGCCCTCGTTGACCCACTTGTCTTCCGAGCCCCAGTAAATGTCGCGCTCGGGCTCGAACACGTCGGCCCGGCCGCCGCCGAAGCCCAGAACCGGGCCGCCCATGTCCTCGATCGCGACATTGCCGGCGAGAATGAACAGGTCGGCCCAGCTGATGTTCTTGCCGTATTTCTGCTTGATCGGCCAAAGCAGGCGGCGGGCCTTGTCGAGGTTGCCGTTGTCCGGCCAGGAATCGAGCGGGGCGAAGCGCTGCTGCCCGCTATTGGCGCCGCCGCGCCCGTCGGCCGTGCGATAGGTGCCCGCCGCGTGCCAGGCCATGCGGATGAAGAACGGGCCGTAGTGGCCGTAATCCGCCGGCCACCATGGCTGGCTGTCGGTCATCAGCGCGTGGAGGTCGGCCTTGAGCGCGTTGTAGTCGAGCGCATTGAATGCTTCGGCATAGTCGAAATCTTCGCCGTGAGGGTTGGTCGGACCGTTGGGAGTGAGGATCTCGGTTGCCAGCATCTCCGGCCACCAGTCCCTGTTGGTACGGCCGAGCAATGCACGAGCTTCGCCGTGGGGCACAGGGCAGCCGCTCATCCCATTATCGCCAGTCTTCATGTCCATAATGTCTCTCCTCTCGCAAAAGCCGATTCCGCCCCCGACTCCAGATCGAAGGCTATGCTGGCATCGGTATCGGCTAAAGCGATTAAACTTCGTCAGCGTGACAGGCAGAAGCGATCAATGGAGCGGCGTGGTCATTCTTGGGATAGCTTTGGCAAAACCCCGCGTGCCGTTTCGCCTGCTCTTGCCGCTCCGCGGTCATCCGCCTAATCGCTGCGGATGAACGATTTTCCCAGGACCAGGCGGCTGATGGCGCGCGGCTGCGCCTTTCTCGGCAGCGAATATTCGATCATGTGCGGGGCGATGAGCTGGGTTTCGGAACGGAACCTCGTTTCCGCCATCAGCAATGCCGGCGGCTTCGGCGTGATCGCGTGCGGGGCGATGACACCGGAGCTGCTCGATGCGGAGATTGCCGCGACCAAGGCGCTGACTCAGCGGCCTTTCGGGGTCAATCTCATCACCATGCACCCGATGCTGTTCGAGCTGATCGAGGTGTGCGCGAAGCATGGCGTAGGCCACGTGGTGCTGGCGGGCGGCATTCCGCCCAAGGGCAGCGTCGAGGCGATCAAGGCATTTGGCGCCAAGGTGATCGTATTCGCGCCGACGCTGGCGCTGGCGAAGAAGCTGCTGCGCAGTGGCGGCGACGCGCTGGTGATCGAGGGGATGGAGGCGGGCGGCCATATTGGACCGGTGGCAACCAGCGTACTGGCGCAGGAATTCCTGCCCGAGCTGGCCGACGATCACCTGGTGTTTGTCGCAGGCGGCATCGGCCGGGGAGACATGATTGCTGCCTATCTCGAAATGGGCGCCGCCGGCGTGCAGCTCGGCACGCGCTTTGCCTGCGCGAAGGAATCCATTGCCCATCCGGATTTCAAGAAGGCGTTCTTCCGCGCCAATGCGCGGGAGGCGGTGGCCAGTGTCCAGGTCGATCCCCGGCTGCCGGTGATCCCCGTCCGGGCGCTGAAGAACAAGGGCACCGAGGAATTCACCGCGAAGCAGCGCGAAGTCGCGCAGTTACTCGACGAAGGGAAGGTCGACATGGCCGAAGCCCAGCTCGAGATCGAGCATTTCTGGGCCGGGGCGCTGCGCCGCGCGGTCATGGATGGCGATGTGGAAAGCGGCAGCCTGATGGCCGGGCAGTCGGTCGGCCTGGTGCGCGAGGAAGAGCCGGTTGCAGACATCATCGCCAAGCTGATGGAAGAGAGCGAGGAAGCGCTGACGCGGCGATAGACGGCTCGCCGGTCAGTCCATTCTCTTGCGGATTCGGCATTCGCCGAACGCCTGACACGGCTCGGCGAAGCTCTTTTCGGACGGCCGCGAAACGGCATCCTCTGGTCCCTTCGCCGATTATCCTCGGCGGCGCGCTGGCGTACAGGCCGTGTGCGGGGGCAGGAGGCCGGAGTATGCTACCTTGACTGAAATCGCAGCCGCTGCCCGCAATTCGGAAACGAAGGTAGTTGCCGGCGGCGGAGCGCCTACACCGATAGACCGCGCGGGTCTGCAATATCTTAGAGCGAGCGGCCTCGCGCAGGCCAGGCTGCAACTGGCCGTTCTTTCGGGAAACCGCCGCCGAGCGCTGCGCGAGATCGACCGGCTGGTGGAAATCGATCGTCAGCTGGCAAGCATATCCGCGAGCGGCTCCCCCGATGAAGATGCCATGGTTGGGGAGACGCTCGAAACCTATCTCATCGGCCAGCAGCGGGCCATCGCCACCGAGAAGTTTGCGCTCATGGCGGCTGTGGAGCTTCCGCGTCTGTCGGAGAGCCAGGACAGCGACGAGCTTCTGCTCGGCGAAGATCACGAAATACCTGTCGTGGAGGAAGTTGCGTTGGGCCGCAGATGGAGGCTGATGGCCATGTGGCTTGGCGCGCTCATCCCGCTTGCAGGGCTGGTCGCAGTCGCGGTTCCTTTGCTTGCCGGGTAGCGACTGCCCGGAATGCGGAACCAAATGACGCTTGCATCGCTCTGCTCCTGAAAAAGGAGCAAGAGATGATTGGCAAGATGATCGGTGCAATGATTGGCGCAAGGGCAGCCAAAAGCGTGAGTGGCGGCCTCGGCGGAGCCGGGGGTGCGCTCGCTGGCGCGGGCACGGTTGCACTCGCCCGCAGACTGGGCCCTCTCGGGTTGATTGCTGCCGGCGCCGGGGCCTATGCCTACAAGCGCTACAGCGATCGCCGCAAGGCGGAGAGCGGCAAGGGTTCTGCGGGTAAGAAGGGCAATTCTGCAGGACGCAAGTCTGCCTGAAAATGCTCAGGCCAGCCCGAGTAGAACCTTCGCGGTGAGCTCGGGCTGGTTCTGCATCACGAAATGATCGCAATCGGCCTCGTGATAGTCCCAGCCAGCAGTTCGCGCCTTCTCGGCGAAGCGCGGGAAGGGCGTTGGCCGGTATCCGGTGGCGAAGATGTAGCTCTTTTTCGGGATTGTCTCTTCGTCGCCTAAAAGCTGCACCGCCTCCAGCAGTGTCAGCAGGGGATGGTAGCCGACCAGTCCAGGCACAACGCTGAAATCCACCGCGCCGATCGGGTCCACATAGCCGGGCTTGGTTTTCTGCGAATCGATATACCAGTTGTGCTCGAACTCGCCGGTGATGTCCCACAGGCTCTCGCCATTCTCGGGCAGAAAGGCATCGACATAGCAGATCGCGTCGATCCGCTTGCCGAGCCGCCCCGCGACGCCGGTGATCACCATGCCGCCATAGGAATGGCCGGCGAGGATGAAGCGGTCGAAGCCGGCGGCGGACACCTGCTCGCACACATCGTCGATATGATCGGAGAGGGTGATCCCGGGATGCAGCTCGTCCTGCCGTGTGCCGAGCCCCTTCAGCGTGCAGACCAGCACCTCGTGGCCTTCGCCGCGCAGCGCATCGGGCACATCGCCCCAGGTCTGCGCGCCGCCCCAGGCGCCGTGGACGAGAACGTAATTGGCCATCGATTCCTCTCCCGAAAACAGTGAGGCCCGCGAACCGTGCGGGTTCGCGGGCCTCCTTGTGCACTAAAGGCTTGGCAGCCCTAAGGCCTTACGCGTCGACCTTGCCGCGCGACGTACGCCAGCCCTGCGCGTAGGTTTCGCGCGACATCTGGCTGTACGGCACCGGCGAAACGATCGCACGCACGTTGATCTGCTTGTGCGGCTCGACCGTGGTCTTGCTGGTGCCGCCATTCTCTTCGCCCCACACAACGTGCAGCTCGGTGCCGAGCGGAACCTCGTGATCGATGGTGGCGAGGCTGAGCGCCTTCTTCTCGTTGTAGGAGTAGCCGGTGAACAGCGACAGGCCGACCGTGTTGCCGTCCGCATCCACGACCTTGTCGTAGTTGCTGTTGGCATAGTTGGCGAGCGGAAGGTCGAAGAACTTGTACTGTTCGCCCTCGGGATCGAACATCGAGCCCTGGATCTTCTTCATGTCGTCCGCATTCCACTCCAGCGTCACCTTCTTGCGCTGGGTGGCCGGGTCGATCTTCTTCAGCGCGTCGGCGCCGATGAAGTCGTGGTCGAACTTCACGAACGGGCCGTAACCGAGTTCCCACGGGTTGAGGTAGTAATCCTCGATGCTGTCGCCGACGAAGGAACCGCCGATCGCGCCGGTGGCTTCGTAGCTGTCGGCACCGAGCCACTCGCGGTAATCCTTGAGTTCGTCGCCGGTGTAGACCGGGGGCAGCGGGCTCGGGATCCAGCCGGATTCGAGCGTGTTCGACGGATAGGCCCGCGAACCCACGGCGATCAGGCCGAACTCTTCGCCCGCCTTCAGGATCTCGTCGCGAATGTAATCCTGCTCGTCATAGGGGCCCCAGATTTCGAGGCCCGGCGAGCCGGCCATGCCGTGGCGCAGCGTGCGCACGGTCTTGTTGCCGATCTTCATCTCGCTCATGTTGAAGAACTTGAGCTTTTCGAGGCTGCCGCCATTGAGCTTCTCGATCACGTCCCAGGCGCGCGGGCCCTGGATCTGGAAGCGCCAGGAAATGCGGCTGACCGGCTTGCCCATCGGGCGGCTCGGCGAACGCGGATCGTTGATGATCTCGACGTTGTAATTGCCCTTCTGGGCCTGGAACATCAGCCAGTTGGCGGCAGGAGCGCGGCCGACATAGACGAATTCTTCCTCGGCGAGCCAGAAGATGATGCCGTCGCCGATCACATGGCCATAGGGCGTGGTCGGGACATACTGCTTGGCCTTGTTGACTGCCCAGCCATTGGGCGAGTTGACCATCGTGTCGGAGAGGAGCTTCAGAGCGTCCGGACCGTTGATGTAGAGGTCGAACATGTGGTGCGACTGGTCGAACAGCACCGCGCTGTGCTGCCAGGCCCACTGTTCGGAGCGCCAGTTGGAGAATTCCGGCGCAACCACCGGATAGACATAGGCGCCGATCTGCGAATTGCGCAGCTTGGCGACGATGTCGGGAGTGTTCTGCAGAATCTGCTCGAGATTTTGGGCCATAGGAAGCTTCCTCTCATCCGTGAAAGAATCATATATGCGAAATTAGTATGCAGCACATACAATATTCGGCTACACGTGCAACCCATAAGAGACGGTCGGGAAGCAGGAGTTTAACTATGAACGTCGAGGCGCTGGACCACGTCAACATCATCACCGACAGGCTCGACGAGACGGCCGAATTCTATGGCAGACTGCTGGGCCTGGTGCGCAAGGATGCGCCGCCGCCGCTGACTCCCGAGACTGCAACCTGGATGTTCGATGCGGAGGACCGGGCGATCATCCATATCAATTCGCTCGATTGCTACCGCGCCTATGACCGCGAAGTGACGCCCGGCGAACTGACCGGCGCGCTGCATCATGTGGCCCTGCGCTGCTCCGGCTATGAGGAAGTGAAGGGCCGCCTCGATGCGATGGGCGCGGAGTACCAGGAGAACCTCGTCTCGGCGATCAATTTGCGGCAGATCTTCACGCCCGACCCGAACAATGTGCTGCTGGAGCTGAACTTCTTCGCCGATTGAGCGCAGCCTTCAGCCGGGGTTTAGTTGATGAAATACATCCCGGCCACGCGCGCAAATAATTCCCATAGGGAAAGCGCAAAAATGCGAAAGCCCCGCATGGCTGGCGGGGCTTGTCGAAAGAGAACCATACGAATCAAAGAGCGCGCCGGGCATATCGGCGCGGCGGCGTGTAGGACAGCGGTTTTTTGCGGGCTGTTTCTGGCGGACGCTGAGGTCCGGGCCTTTGGCCCGTCAGGCCGGAGCCTCGACTTTCCCGCCGGCGGTCGTCGTGCGGTACATTTCCCGCCGGTAGCCGTCATAATCGTTGGGGCCGAGATGCATGGTCGAACGGTTGTCCCACAGCGCGACCATTCCCGCTTCCCAGCGCAGCCGGCAGGTGAAGGCGTGCTGCGTGCAATGCGCCACCAGGAAATCGATCAGCGGCTTGGCCTCATGCGTGGTCATGCCTTCGAAGCCGGACGCATAAGTATCACAAATATATAGAGATTCTTCCCCGGTTTCGGGATGGGCGCGAACGAACGGATGGAAGGTGCCGCGCTGGCCCTGCTCGAATTGCTCCTGGTCGGCGAACTGGATCGCCTTGCCGAGCAGCTTCTCCTGCGTCGCGTAATTGTTCGC
>CAYRCH010000036.1:15050-16876 GCA_964422665.1 uncultured Sphingomonadaceae bacterium
CGGCGAACTGGATCGCCTTGCCGAGCAGCTTCTCCTGCGTCGCGTAATTGTTCGCCGCGCTCATATGCACCCGCAGCCCGCGCAGCATGTCCCGGTAGGGCTTGCTCAAATGCCGGAAGGCGAGAGCGCAATTGGCCCAGCTCGTATCGCCCCCATAGGGCGGGACTTCGACCGATCGCAGCGTAGTGATCGCCGGCGGTTCTTCGAGGAACGGACTGTCCGTGTGCCACCCGCCGCCGAACAATGACGCGGCCTTGGTGTCGGCTTCCTTGATGATGGGGTGGACCTCGCGGTGGCCGGGCACGCCCTGCGTATAGGCATCGACCGCGAAGGGCCCGAGCCGCGCGGCCCATTCCTCATGCTCGGCATGGGTCAGATGCTGGTCTTTCAGGAACAGCATCTTGTGATGATAGAGCGCCCGCTTGAAGTCTTCGAAACCCTCGTCGGAAAGCTCGGGCAGGCGAACGCCGGCGATTTCCGCGCCCATCGCGCTGGTCAGCGGACGGGCCTCGAAATGCGGCGATTCAAACGGATGGTTGTCGAATTCGCCGCACGGCGTGACGCGCACTTCCCACATTGGCTTTATCCTCTCCAGGACATCTTACCCGTTTGTATCGGGCGAAGTCGACACGATAGCTAGAGCGCGATGACCGTCTTGCCGAAGCTGTCCGGGCCCCAGGCGTGTTCATAGGCCTTTACCGCATCCTCGAAGCCGAATGTCGCACCGATCGGCACTGGGACCTTGTGCTGGTCGACGAACGCGTTGAGCTCCTTCGCCATTGCCACGGAGCCGACGAAGATGCCGCGGATCGAACCGCCGGTCATCATAAGTGCGCGGGGATGCGGGGGTTCGCCATCGGTCAGCACGCCGATCAGCGCGATCTCGCCTTCGCTGGCCAGCGCTGCGATGCTCTGCGGCAGCGTGCCGACGCCGCCGACCTCGACCACCTTGTGCGCTCCGCCGAATTCCTTCGCCACATGCGCGCCCCAGTCGGGCACGTCCTTGTAGTTGACCGTATGCGCGGCGCCCATCGCCTTCACCCGCTCCAGCTTTTCGTCGGAGGAGGAGGTGGCTATCACTTCCGCGCCCGCCGCCCTGGCCAGTTCGAGCGCGATCATCGAGACGCCCCCGGTGCCCAGCACCAGCACCCGGCTGCCCGCGCCGATGGGACGCCCGCCCTTCATCAGCGCGTTCCAGGCAGTCACGCCGGCGCAAGGCATGCAGGCGGCCTGCGCAAAGTCGTAGCTCGCCGCGATCGGCACCACGCCCTGTTCGGGCAGCACGACCAGCTCGGCCAGCATGCCCGGCGCGTTGCCGTCGCCCAGCGCGCGGCCCATCACCTGCGGCCCGTCCAGCCAGTCGAGGAAGAAGCTGCCCTGCACCTTGTCGCCCGGCTTGAAACCGGTGACGCCTTCGCCCACCGCGACCACTTCGCCCGCGCCGTCGGAAAGCGGGATCGCGTCCTTCGTCAGCGCGCCGCCGAAATACTTGCCCGCCGCCACCGCGAAATCGCGGTAATTGATCGACCAGGCCTTCGGCGCGATCAGCACTTCGCCGGGGCCCGGCTGCGGATCGGGCAGTTCCTTCAGCTCAAGCCGGTGGAAGCCGTCGGAGCCGGGGGGAAGCATCCATGCACGCATCGTTTCTCTCCTGATATTTGCCTGATTCTAGCGAACCGCGAGCGTTCCCAGAACCCCGCCATCGACCCCCCAGCTTTGCCCGGTGACATGGCTGGCATCGTCCGACAGCAGGAAGGCGGCGACATTGGCCGTTTCCTCCGAACTGCCCAGCCTGCCCTGCGGGACATTGCCCGCGAGGTGGTCGA
>CAYRCH010000037.1:0-7627 GCA_964422665.1 uncultured Sphingomonadaceae bacterium
AGGGAAGCTGGACATAATAGTGCGCCCCTTGTCAAAAATGCGCCGTGTAGGACAGCGATTTTTTCGTCCGTTCGCTCACGCGCTCCTGCCTCTTGCCGAGCGGACGGCCCGGGCGAGGGCCTCGGTCAGCGCGCGCAAATGTTCCGGCGCGTTCTCGCCATGTTCGGCGACCAGCTCGACCAGCGCCGAGCCCACCACCACGCCGTCGGCGACCTTGGCAATCGCTTCGGCCTGTTCGGGCGTGCGCACGCCGAAACCGACGGCAACGGGCAGGTCGGTAGACTGCTTGATGCGGGCGACATTGGCCTCGATGGAATCGAGCGCTGCCTGCTGCTTGCCGGTGATCCCCGCGACCGAGACGTAGTAGAGAAAGCCCGACGAACCCTCGAGCACGGCGGGCAGCCGCGCGGCATCGGTGGTCGGGGTGGCAAGGCGGATGAGGTCGACGCCCGCAGCGCGCAGGGCCGGGCCGAGCTCCGGGTCTTCCTCGGGCGGGATGTCGACGCAGATCACCCCGTCGATGCCGCAGCCCTTGCATTCGCCGGCAAACCATTCGGGTCCGCGGCGGATCATGGGGTTGGCATAGCCCATCAGCACCAGCGGCACGTCTGGGTGGCGTTCGCGAAATTCGTCGGCGATCAGCAATACGTCGGCGGTGCGGATCCCCGCACCCAGCGCGCGCAAATTCGCCGCCTGGATCGCCGGGCCGTCGGCCATCGGATCGGTGAACGGCATGCCCAGCTCGATCACGTCCGCGCCGCCTTCGACCAGCGCGTCGAGATTGGCCGCGGTGTCGCCATCGCCCGCGGTGATGAAGGTGACGAGCGCGGGGTGGCCCTTGGCGAAGGCTGCGGAAAGACGAGAACTCATAGCGTTCCCCTCTCCCCGACCCTCTCCCCTGAAGGGGAGAGGGAGTCCTGGCGCTGCAAAGCCCTCTCCCCTTCAGGGGAGAGGGTTGGGAGAGGGGGACGAGCTCGCAGCTCCGAAATTACCTCGGCCAACTGTGTCAAAACTCCATCCATGTTCGTCGTCACATCGGAATTCAGGAAACGGATCACCCGGTATCCTTCATTTTCCAGAAAGTCGGTTCGCCGCCCGTCATAGTCTTCGCGGCTGGCATGGGTATCGCCGTCCAGTTCGACCACCAGTTTCGGATCGTTGGCCGCAAAACCGGCGATGTAGGTTCCGATTACCTTCTGCCGCCGGAGCTTGATTCCCTGGAAGCGCTCCGCTCGCAATTGCGGCCAAAGGCGTGCCTCCGGCTCCGTCATTTCGGTGCGCATCGAGCGGGCGCGCCGAGTGAGTTCGGCGTTACGCATGCCCCTCTCCCAACCCTCTCCCCTGAAGGGGAGAGGGCTTTTGGGGGTAACCCTTGGGGGAGGCGGAGGAGCGGCGGGTCACAGGCCGATATTCCCAGCTTTGCGGCGTCTTCTAAATCGCAGAAAATCGCTTATCGCTAAACCCAGGACCACTCCGGACGCCACTATGAAAGTCCTTTGATCAAAGAGCGGATCACCCATGATCCAGCTGCCAAGTGTGATAAGCCCAATGGCTATGCAGTAGAGGATGACATAGCGGAACGTCGCCTTCGCCACGGCAAAGATCACATCTCCACTCCCAGCGCTTCGGCGACGGTGAAGATATCCTTGTCCCCCCGCCCGCACAAATTGGCGAGGATCACCGCGTCCTTCGGCATCTCGCGCGCGCGCTTGACGATCGCCGCGATCGCGTGGCTCGGTTCGAGCGCGGGGATGATGCCTTCGGTGCGGCAGAGCAGCTGGAAGGCGTCGAGGGCCTCTGTGTCGGTGACGGCGGTGTATTCGACGCGGCCGGTTTCCTTGAGCCAGGCGTGCTCGGGGCCGATGCCGGGATAGTCGAGGCCCGCCGAAATCGAGTGCGCTTCGGTGATCTGGCCGTCCTCGTCCTGCAGCAAATAGGTCTTGTTGCCGTGGAGGATGCCGGGGAAGCCGCCAGCGAGGCTGGCTGCGTGTTGCTTGTCGAGCCCGTGGCCGGCCGCCTCGACGCCGAGCATCTTCACGTCGGGATCGTCGAGGAACGGGTGGAACAGGCCGATGGCATTGCTGCCGCCGCCGATCGCCGCGACCAGCAAGTCTGGCAGGCGGCCGGTGCGGCTCAGCATCTGTTCGCGCGCTTCGCGGCCGATCACGCTCTGGAAGTCGCGCACCAGCTCGGGATAGGGGTGCGGGCCGGCGGCGGTACCGATGATGTAGAAGGTGTCGTGGACGTTCGCGACCCAGTCGCGCAGCGCCTCGTTCATCGCGTCTTTCAGCGTCGCCGCGCCGCTGGTGACCGGCACGACCTGCGCGCCGAGCAGCTTCATGCGGAACACGTTGGGCTGCTGGCGGGCGACGTCGGTCGCGCCCATGAAGATCGTGCAGGGCAGGCCGAAGCGCGCGCAGACGGTGGCGGTGGCGACACCGTGCTGGCCAGCGCCGGTTTCGGCGATGATCCGCGTCTTGCCCATGCGGATGGCCAGCAGGATCTGGCCGATGCAATTGTTGATCTTGTGCGCGCCCGTGTGATTGAGCTCGTCGCGCTTGAACCACACCTGCGCGCCGCCCAGTTCCTCGGTCAGGCGCGGAGCGAAATAAAGCGGGCTGGGGCGGCCGACATAATGCTCGAGCAGGTCCTCGAATTCTTCGGTGAATTTCGGGTCCGCCTTGGCGGCGCGGTAGTGCTTCTCCAGCTCCAGGATCAGCGGCATCAGCGTCTCGGCGACGTAGCGGCCGCCGAATTGGCCGAAATGCCCGCGCTCGTCAGGCTGGTTCCGGAAGGAGTTGGGCTGGTCGTTCATTGCTGGCGCGCCGCTTGGCAGAAGGCCGCAATCTTGTCACTATCCTTGACGCCGGGGCCGCGTTCCACGCCGGAAGACGTATCGACCAGATGCGCACCGGTGAGCTCGATCGCGTCTGCGACATTGCGCGGACTGAGGCCGCCGGCGAGGCCCCACAGATAGCCGCGATGGTGGTCGGCCAGCAGGCTCCAGTCGAATACCAGGCCCGAACCTCCCGGCAGCGAACCCGGCGGGGTCTTGGCGTCGAACAGGATCAGGTCCGCGACATCCCTGTATGCATCGGCCTGGTCGATATCCTCGGCAGTGGCGACGGGGATCGCCTTCCACATGGGCAGGCCGAAGCGTGTCTTGATCTGCGCGAGCCGTTCCGGCGTCTCGTTACCGTGAAGCTGCAAGACGTCGAGCGCAGCCGCTTCCACCGCCTGCAGGATGGCGCGGTCGTCCGCATCGACGAACAGGCCGACCTTGCCGATCCGCTTGCCGGCCTGCTTGGCCAGTTCCCGGGCGACGTCGACCGGGGCATAGCGGGGAGAGCCTTTCGCGAACACGAAGCCGATCCAGTCGGCGCGCGCGGAGATCGCGGCCTCCAGCGCCTGGCCCGTGGTGATGCCGCAGATCTTTATGGCAGGTGTGGTCATGCTGTCCGTCATTCTGGGAAGGGGCCATTAGCCGCTGACGCCGGGGAAAGTCGAGACCGGTGCGAAGGGCAGGGTGCTACAGGGTCGCCTCGATCGCGCGGGCTGCCGCAGCCGGATCGTCGGCCCGGCTGATCGGCCGGCCGATCACCAGCACGCTTGCACCGGAGTCACGGGCCTGCCGCGGGGTTACAACGCGCTTCTGGTCACCCGCCGCGCTGCCTGCGGGGCGCAGGCCCGGGACGACGAAGAAACCGCTCTTCCATTGCGCATGTACGGCCGCGACCTCCTGCCCGGAACAGACGATCCCGTCGAGACCGGATGCTTCCGCGAGTTCGGCCAGCCGCATGACCTGATCGTGCGCGCTGCCGGCGATGCCGACGCGCCGCAGGTCGCGCTCGTCCAGGCTGGTCAGGATGGTAACCCCGACGACCTTGGTGCCCGTGGCCGCAGCGGCCTTGGCATCTTCCATCATCGCGCGGCCCCCGCTGGCATGGACCGTGACGATCGCCGGTTCGAGCACGTGGATCGCCTGCATGGCCCCGGCCACCGTGTTGGGGATGTCGTGAAGCTTGAGATCGAGGAATATCGGCAGCCCGACCTGCGCGATCTCGTGCACCCCGTGATGGCCGTGGGCATTGAAGAATTCGAGCCCCAGCTTGACGCCGCCAATATGGTCCCTGGCCTTGGTGAGCAGTGCCTTCGCCGCGTCGATCTGCGGGACGTCGAGAGCCAGGTAAATCGGGTTGGTCACGCGGAAGGCTTCTCCGTTGCGTTGGATTCCGCCGGCGGGACCGGATCGGGTGCCGGGGCTTCGGGCGGAGCAGCGGCGGGGGCGGCGGTCGCAGGGCCGACGGCCGGCGGGGCGGCGGGGACCGGCGCTTCGGGGGGTGGAGCGGCGGCGGGGGCAGCGGTCGCAGGGCCCACGGCCGGCGGGGCAGCTGGATCCGGAGTGCCCGTCGCCGGAACATCGGCGCCCGCGGAACTGCGAACGGCGTTCTCGAGCGTATTGATCCGCCGGGTAAGGCGCCATTTCGTCCCGCGATGCAGCATCCACATCGGCAGCAGCCCGAGCAGGAAGGAGACGATCACAAGCGCGGGAATCTTGGTTTCGAGCACCAGGCCTTCCCAGATTTTCACCTCGACCGGATCCCAGTTCATGATCGAGAAGATGAGCAGTGCGATGACCACCACCACCCAGACGACCGTGCGCAATATCTGCATGGGCTGTTTTTCCCTTCCCTGCCTCGCGAAAGGCGCGATGCTAAGCGCTATGGACGGCGAAGTGAAGTGCGGGCGTCAGCCGAAAACCCGCTCGAAAATCGTGTCCACGTGCTTGAAGTGATATTCGAGGTCGAATTTCTCCTCGAGCTCGGAATCGGACATCGCCTGTTTCACCTCCTCATCGTTCTTGAGGAGATCAAGCAATGACAGCTGTCCGTCCGACTCCCAGACTTTCATCGCGTTGCGCTGGACCAGGCGATAAGCGTCTTCGCGGCTGACCCCTGCCTGGGTCAGTGCCAGCAGGACGCGCTGTGAATGAACCAGGCCGCCCATGCGGTCGAGATTCTTCTGCATTCGTTCGGGATAGACGAGCAGCTTCTCGATCACGCCGGTGAGGCGGGCGAGCGCGAAGTCGAGGGTGATCGTGGCGTCGGGGCCAATAAACCGCTCGACCGAGGAATGCGAAATGTCGCGCTCGTGCCAGAGGGCCACATTTTCCATCGCCGGTACGACGGCGCTGCGAACCATGCGCGCAAGGCCGGTGAGGTTCTCGGTGAGGATCGGGTTGCGCTTGTGCGGCATGGCGCTCGAACCCTTCTGGCCGGGCGAGAAATATTCCTCTGCCTCGAGAACTTCCGTGCGCTGGAGGTGGCGGATCTCGGTCGCCAGCCGTTCGACCGAGCTGGCAATGACGCCGAGCGTAGCGAAGAACATCGCGTGGCGATCGCGCGGGATGACCTGCGTCGAGACCGGCTCGACCATCAGCCCCATCTTTTCCGCCACATGCGTTTCGACCGCAGGGTCCACATTAGCGAAGGTGCCGACCGCGCCCGATATGGCGCAGGTCGCGATATCGGCGCGCGCTGCCTGCAGACGCTGCTTGTTGCGGGCGAATTCGGCATAGGCTTGCGCGAGCTTGAGCCCGAATGTCACCGGCTCGGCATGAATGCCGTGGCTGCGCCCGATGGTCGGCGTGTATTTGTGTTCTTCGGCGCGCTTTTTCAGCGCCTCCAGGAGCGCATCGAGATCGTCGAGCAATATGTCGCTCGCGCGCGTCAATTGCACCGCCAGCGTAGTATCCAGCACATCGGAACTGGTCATGCCCTGGTGCATGAAGCGGGCTTCATCCCCGACATTCTCGGCGACCCAGGTGAGAAAGGCGATCACGTCGTGCTTGGTCACCGCTTCGATCGCATCGATGGCGGCTACATCAATCCCGGGCCTTGTTGCCCACCAGTCCCACAGCGCCTTGCCCGCACTTTCCGGCACCACGCCCAGCTCGCCCAGCTTCTCGGTCGCATGCGCCTCGATCTCGAACCAGATGGCGTATTTGGTTTCCGGTTCCCAGATGGCGGCCATCGCGGGACGGGAGTAGCGGGGGATCATTCAATTCTCCATTGGGTGGCGGCCGCTTGCCGCTGCTTCGCACTGATGGGGCGACAGCGCGGCTAGGCCCCGGGGCGCGGATTCGCAAGGGGGGCTCGGAACCTCCGGTTCATTGCCCGGTTTGACAGCGGGAGCCCCGGCCTTCACCTAGGCCGCTCGCAAATTTGAGAAAAAAGGAGACTGGCCTCGGGCGTATCCGCCCAGGCGTTGTGCCATGATTGAACTGCCGGGTTTCGAAGATTTGGGGCTGGCGGGACTTCCCCCCGCGGCTGAGGCGTTGATTGCATTGGCGATATTGGTGACGGTCGCGTGGGCCGGCAACTTCATCGCCAAGCACGTAATTCTCAGGATACTGACCGCCCGGGTGCTGCCGAAAGAAGGGCCAAGCCCACGCAAGATCGTCGCCTATCTTGCCAACATCGTTCCCACCGTGATCGTGTCCTACGGCATATGGGCGGTGCCGCACCTTCCCGTGGCGGTACAGGCAGTCGTCTCCAATGTGGCGAACGGCGTCACGATCCTCGTGATCGCGATGGCGATCAGCGCGGCGCTGAGTTTCGCCAATTCCATCTATGAGCTGCGCCCGGGCGCAATCAGCCGGCCGATCAAGGGCTACATCCAGGTCCTCAAGATCATCGTCTATATGGCCGCGGCCATCCTGATCGTGGCGGCGCTGATCGAACAGTCGCCCTTGCTCCTCCTGTCGGGTCTCGGCGCGATGGCGGCCGTCCTGATGCTGGTATTCAAGGACACGATCCTGTCGCTGGTGGCATCGGTGCAGCTGACCTCAAACGACATGCTGCGCGTGGGCGACTGGATCGAAATGCCCCAGCTGAACGCCGATGGCGACGTCATCGACATCGCCCTGCACACGGTCAAGGTGCAAAATTTCGACAAGACTATCACCTCGATCCCCACCCATCGCCTGATCGCAGAAAGCTACAAGAACTGGCGGGGAATGGAGAATTCGGGTGGGCGCCGGATCAAGCGTTCGATTGCGATCGACCAGAATTCCATCCGGTTCCTCAGCGACGAAGAGAAGGCGGGTTTGCGCCGGTTTGCGCTGATATCCGACTATCTCGACGAGAAGGAGCGCGAGATCGGCGAATGGAATGCCGGCCTTGGCGAAGCGGGGCGCGAAGAAGTCAATGCGCGGCGAGTGACGAATATCGGCACTTTCCGGGCCTATGTGATCGCGTATCTTCGCGCCCACGCCCGGATCACTCCTGCGATGACATTGCTGGTTCGCCAGCTCGCGCCAACGGCCCAGGGTCTGCCGCTGGAAGTCTACTGCTTCACCAACACGACCAAATGGGCGGAATATGAAAGCATTCAGGCCGACATTTTCGACCACCTGCTGGCGATCCTGCCCGAGTTTGGATTGCGGGTGTTCCAGGAGCCGAGCGGGCTGGATTTTCGGGTTCTTGCGTCCGAATAGATCGCCGCCGGGTACCGCGTTTCAGATAAGCCCCTTCGCCTTCAGCGATACATGCCCTTCACGGCCGATAATCACATGATCGTGAACGGTCACGCCGAGCAGCCGCCCAGCTTCGGCGATCCGGCTGGT
>CAYRCH010000037.1:7727-14587 GCA_964422665.1 uncultured Sphingomonadaceae bacterium
GCGGCGCTCACTTCACCCATCCCTTCGACCTGCGCGAGCAGGCCCGGTTCCGCGTTCAGTACCTGTGCAAGCGATCCGAACCGGGCCAGCAGCGCCTTGGCCACGGGCTTAGTGTCGCCTCTCGTCCGCGCGGCGAACAGCAGATATTCGAGTATCTCATAATCGGCCAGGGCTTCCGGACCGCCATGGAGAAGCCGGTGGCGCAGCCGCGCCCTGTGGCCCTCGCCCCGATTGGGTGGGGTTTCGCCGCTGCCCACGCTCCGCCTGCCTTCCCGTTGCCGCCCCGAATATCGCTTCCATTGCCTTTGCCGATCTTGCAGCGCAAGTGAATGGCGATGGCTGATCTGGATCCCGAAGGCGGCAAGTCTCGCTCCATCCGGCCGCGCCGGCGATGGACGCGGCGCGCGATTGGCCTGGCAATTCTGTTGGCTATCGGACTTTTCCTCGTCGCTTGGGCGCATCGAGAGCGTATCGCAGACAGCTTCATTTC
Organism: uncultured Sphingomonadaceae bacterium; assembly: GCA_964422665.1. Taxonomy (GTDB): domain Bacteria; phylum Pseudomonadota; class Alphaproteobacteria; order Sphingomonadales; family Sphingomonadaceae; genus DASWIR01. The sequence goes on from CAYRCH010000037.1 coordinate 8,218, forward strand.
GGACACATTGGCCGGGCTGGGCGTGGAGGCGAACTACGAGATCGAGCAGATCACGCCGCAGCACCAGGTATTCACCAATATCGTGGTGGGCGATCCCGCTCACCCGGACCTGACCATCGAGCGGCTGGAAGCATGGATCGAGCCGAGGCTGGGGCTGCCGAGCATCGGCCGCTTGAAAGTGGTTCGCCCCAGGTTGTTCGGCACGGTGCAGGATGGAACTCCGAGTTTTGGCGCGCTGGATCCGGTGATCTTTCCCGAGCAACCCGACCAGCCATTCGTCCTGCCCGACATGGTGCTGGAACTGGTTGATGCGCGCGGCCTGATCGAGGGGGATTATGGTCCGATCGGCCTGAAGGCGGAAGGAACCGGCAATTTGCGCGGCGGATTTGACGGTCTTCTTGCCGCGAACGCCCCGTCGCTGGTACTCGATGGCTGCGAAGTGCAGGGCGCTACCCTGTACGGACAAATCGGGATCGATGCGGAACGCCCGACATTCTCCGGGCCGCTGCGCGCTGCGAAGGCTGACTGCGCGGAGATGGACCTCGCATCGGAGAGCCTGGCATTCGAACTGAGCGTCCGCGTCGATCGGACACTCGATGGCGCGCAAGGCCGCGCGCAATTGTCGGCGGCGAAGATTGTTCTGCAGGATCTGGCCACGGCGGACCTTACGGGACGAACGGAATTTGCCTGGCGAGACCGGGGCCTGACTGCCGAGTATGCATTCGACGCCGCCGAGATGGATTCGGATTTTCTCCGTATTGCAGCGCTGAGTGCGGAAGGCACGCTGCGCAGCCGGGGGAAGCCGGCAGCCTATGAGCTTGAGGGCGATATCGAGGGCAGCGGCGTGGCTGTCGGGACAAGTCTGGACACCCGGCTCGCCGATGCAGCTCGCGCTGCCGAACAAAGCTTTGCCGGCCCGATGCTCACCCAAATTCGCCGCCGTCTGGCCGAGGAAGGCCGGGGGAGCACGCTGTCGGCGAGCTTCACCGTGCGGAGCCGGCCGGAGGAGGGGACCAGCCTCGTCGTTCCGACCGCCTGGCTTCGCGGTACCGGCGGAGAGACGTTGCTGTCGCTATCGCGATTTCAGCTGGGAGACGCGGAAGGTGCGCCGCGATTCTTCGGCAATTTCGCAACCGGCGGTCGTGGCCTGCCCCGGCTCACGGGCCGTATGGAGCGGCAGGACGACGGCGACCTCGCCCTCCGTTTGACGATGGCGGAATATCGGGTGGGCAGCGGGCGGCTTGCGATCCCGGAAATGGCCCTTTTTCAGGGACCCGGAGGGGTGACCGGTATCGCCGGGCGGATAGAGGCGAGCGGCGCGCTGCCAGGCGGTTCGGTCACCGGATTGCGCCTGCCGGTGAGTGGAACCTATTCCGGCTCGGACGGGCTGATGCTGTGGCGCAATTGCGCCGATATCTCCTTCGGCCGGCTGCAACTTGCGGAACTGATGCTTGTAAGGCGCGGTCTGACCCTCTGTCCGCCGGCTCGCAGCGCTATCCTGCGAAGCAATTCGGCCGGAATGCGAATAGCAGCGGGCGCGCCCTCGCTCGACCTTTCGGGAACGCTGGGCGGCACGCCGGTTCGTATCCGGACAGGCGCAACCGGCTTTGCGTGGCCAGGCAATCTTACAGTTCGCTCTCTCGATGTTGCCCTCGGTCCTCCGGACAACACATCCCGGTTCGCCGTGTCCGGCCTGTCTGCGCGGATCGCAAGCGACATTGAAGGGACGTTCGATGGTGCCCGATTGGCGCTCAGCGCAACGCCGTTCGATATCCGGGATGCTCAGGGGCGATGGGCTTATCGTGACGGCGCATTCGAAGTCAGCGAGGCCGATTTCACGCTGGAAGACCGCGAGCGACAGTGGCGTTTCGCTCCGCTGATTGCACACGATGCCGCGCTCACACTGGCGGACGGCCGGATAACGTCATCGGCATCGTTGCACGAGCCCACGAGCGAGCGGGAGGTCGCGCAGGTGAAGCTGGCGCATCATCTGGAGACCGACGACGGGCGGGCCGATTTCGTGGTGGATCACCTGCGCTTCGACGATCAACTCCAGCCGGATACGCTCACCCCGCTTGCGCTGGGCACGATCGCCAATGCGCGCGGCGTGCTCCGCGGCGTTGGGGAAATCGTGTGGGATGAGGGCGGCGTCGTGCGCAGCGGCGGGCGCTTCTCCAGCGACAGTTTCGATTTTGCCGCAGCGTTCGGGCCGGTGAGCGGTGCATCGGGGACGGTCGTGTTCACGGATCTCATCAATCTCACGACGGCCCCCAACCAGGAGGTCCGTCTGGCAGCGATCAATCCCGGTATCGAAGTGCTCGATGGCCGGCTGGGCTTCGAAATCCGCGGTGGGGAGACGATCCAGATCACCGGGGGCAGCTGGCCGTTCATGGGCGGGACGCTTTACCTGCAGCCGGCCACGATGAATTTCGGGGAAGCCGAGGAACGGCACTACACGCTGGAGATCGAAGGCCTCGACGCAGCAAGGTTCGTCGAACACATGGAACTGGCCAATCTCAGCGCCACAGGGCGTTTCGACGGTACCTTGCCGCTGATATTCAACGAACAAGGGGGCCGGATCGAAGGGGGCATGCTGCTGTCACGCCCGCCCGGGGGCAACGTCTCTTATGTCGGCGAACTTACCTATGAGGACCTTTCGGCCATGGCCAATTTTGCGTTCGATACGCTCAAATCGCTCGATTACCGCTCCATGAGTATCGCCATGGATGGCCCGCTGACCGGCGAAATCGTGACCCGGGTTCGGTTCGACGGAGTGCGGCAGGGAGAGGGGACCAGGAAAAATCTCATCACCAGGCAGTTGGCGCGGCTCCCCGTGCGATTCAACGTCAATGTCCGGGCGCCTTTTTACAATCTGATCACGAATATTCGCGCCATGTACGATCCGGCCTTCATCCGCGATCCGCGATCGCTCGGCTTGATCGATGGCGATGGTAACGCGATTCCTCCGAGCGGTTCAGTACTTCCCACCGATGAAGCGAATATTCAGCGCCGAGAAAGCGGGAATAGCCAATGACACCCTCCAAATTGACCTCTCGCCGGCTTGTTGCGCATAAGGCGCCGATGAAACGGGGACATCCGGGGCGGGCAGGGGCCATGCTGATGGCGGGCGCGATGCTCGTGAGCGGCTGCGTGACGGTGAACGCACCGGAAGACGCAATCGTGATCGAGCTCAACCTCAACATCAGGCAGGAAGTGATTTACCGCCTCGCGGACGATGTTCGCGAAAATATAGACGAAAACCCGGATATTTTCTGAAGGTTGGAAGCCATGTTCGAGATCAGCACTGTTCGCCGCGCAGCCCTGGGCATTGGCATTGCCGCGCTCTCGCTTGCTGCCGTAACTTCGCCCGCACAGGCGCAGCGCGATCCCGCTTACCAGGATGCACGCGAAGCAGGGCAGATCGGCGAGCAGATGGATGGCTACCTTGGCACGGTGGGCCGGCAGTCCGATACGATCCAGCGAATCGTTTCCGACATCAATATCAAGCGCAAGGCCAACTACACCGACCGGGCCCGGGCGCAGAGCGTGACGGTGGAAGAATATGCCCGGGCGCAGGGCTGCATCCTGATACTGCGCACCGAACCGGGTGAGAAATACCAGGCACCCGACGGCTCCTGGCAGACCCGCACGAGCGCGCCACCGCAGCGCCATTCGAGCTGCCCCTGATCCAGGCAAGGCGGCTGTCCCTCAGATAGCCTTTGCCGCTCGTGCTGCAGTGCGGCGGCGCCGGTTGACTCGTGCGTGAGCCACCCCTAATGGCGGCGCGTCACGGCGGGGGCCAACCGCGCCGCGCAACCTATTGCAACTCCTTCGAGGACATCCTTTCCATCGTGGCCAACGATCCGGAAAACGCACCTGAAAAGGGCCCCATCGGCGAAGATCCCGCGATCGACTCGCTGGAGGACCGCATTGCGGCTGCCCGGAAGACGGAGGATGAACGGCTCGCCCGCGAGCATAAGCCGCTCCGGAACGGCCAGGCGACCGGGATGCAGGTGATCTCGACCATGGTCGGATATCCGCTCGGCGGTATCCTGATCGGCCTGTTCCTCGACAATGTGCTCGACACCTTGCCGTGGATCACCATCGCATTGATGTTCCTCGCCTTCATTGGCGCATGTCTGCATGTCATGCGCATCGTCAAGAACAACGCCGAATAGGCACCTGACAGACCGGGATAGAGACACAGTGGCTGCGCCCTCCATCGATCCGATGCACCAGTTCCAGATCGCGCCGATTGGCAGCGAAACGCTGGCTGCGACCCCGTTCCAGTTCACCAATTCTGCGCTGTGGATGCTGATCGTCCTGGTGGTCATCATTGCCTTCATGTGGGGCGGCACCCGCCGCCAACTCGTGCCCGGTCGCTGGCAGGCCGCGGTCGAGATGCTGACCGGGTTCGTCGACAACATCACGCGCGAGAGCATTGGCAAGGACGGCCGCAAGTTCCTGCCCTGGGTGTTCACCGCCTTCGTGTTCATCCTCGTGGCCAACTGGATCGGGGCAATGCCGTTCGCCATCGCGGGTCCGCATCCCTTCACGGTGACGAGCCATTTCTCGATCACGGGCATGATGTCGATCATCAGCTTTGCAATCGTGCTGGGCGTCGGCTTCTGGAAGCACGGACTGAAATTCTTTTCGCTGTTCGTGCCTCATGGAACGCCGGCAGTGATGAAGGTGCTGATCGCGCCGGTGGAATTCATCAGCTTCCTCGTGCGCCCCTTCAGCCTTGGTCTGCGGCCGTTCATCGCGATGTTCGCGGGCCACGTCTTGCTCGAAGTGTTTGGCAATTTCGTGGTGCAGGGTCTCAATGCCGGCGGTCCGGCAGGCTACGGGATCGGGCTGCTTGCATTCGTATTCGTGATTTTCGTGAATGGGTTGGAACTGCTCGTCGGGGCGATCCAGGCGTTCGTGTTCGCATTGCTGACCGCGCTCTACATCAACGACGCGGTCAACCTTCACTAGAGCTTCAGACTATTATCCAACGGAGATAGAATAATGGAACTTTCCTCTGCACAGGTTATCGGCGCCGGCATCGCGGCGATCGGCGTGGGCGCTGCGGCGGCCGGCGTGGGCTATGTTTTCGGCTCGTTCCTCCAGGGCGCGCTGCGCAATCCGGGTGCCGCTGGCGGCCAGACCGGCACGCTGTACATCGGCTTCGCCGCTGCCGAACTGCTCGGCCTGATGGCGTTCGCCGTTGCGATGATCATTCTCTACGCGCCGCCGGCCTAAGCACCGACGGGCCGTTCGCGGCATTCGCATGAGAATTTCCCTGCCCAATTGAGCTGGTGACCAATGCCTCAGCTATACCAACTCGCTCTCGTCTATCAGTCGCAGTGGTTCTGGCTGCTGCTGGTGCTCGGCGTGATCTATTTCTTCGTCGGGCGCGGCATCGTGCCCAAGGTGGAAGCCACCGTTGACGAACGCGATGCCAAGATCGCTGCGGATCTCGCCGAAGCGCAGCGCCTGCAGGACGAGGCTGAGGCGAGCGAGGAGGCGTGGCGGGCAAAGATGAACGCCGCGCATGCCGAGGCGCAGGAAGTGATGGCCAAGGCCAAGGCCAAGGCCTCGCAGAATGTCGAGAAGGCAGTGGCCACGGCGGACACGGAAATCGCGGGCAAGCTGGCCGAGGCGGAAGCTGCGCTGGCCCAGGCTCGCAATTCTGCATTGGCGGAGCTGGAAGGCGTGGCGGCGGAAGCGGCGCAGGATATCGTCGCCAAGCTAACCGGGTCGAAGGTGACCGACGCGGCCGCGAAGAAGGCTGTCGCAGGAGTGCTGAGCCATGCTTGAGTTCCTCGCCGCAGCCCCCCATGCCGCAGAAGAGGCTGGCCATCACGTGGTCAATACCGCGTTCGGCGTGCCCCTGCTGACCTCCGGCTTCTTCGTGGCGCTGGCGATGATCGTGGTGCTGGGCATCATGGTCTATGCCGGTGTGCCTCGGATCGTGGCGGGAATCCTCGATGCCCGGATCGCCGAGATCCGCAAGCAGCTCGACGAGGCGGCGAAGCTGCGTGCGGAGGCCGAGGAGCTCAAGAAGAGCTACGAAAAGAAGGCCCTCGAAGCGGACAAGGAAATCGCCGAACTGAAGGCGAGCGCGGACAAGCAGGCCAAGGATATCGTCGCCCAGGCGAAGGTGGATGCCAAGGCGCTGGTCGCACGCCACCAGGCGATGGCGGAAGAGAAGATCGCCGCCGCAGAGCGCGCGGCCACCGACGAGATCCGGGCCAAGGCTGCCCGCGCTGCTGCTGCTGCTGCGGGCACGCTGATTGCCGACAAGCACGACGCGAAGGCAGATGCCAAGCTCGTGGACGAGGTGATCTCCGCCATCTGAAGACCCGGCGTCGGCGCAATGTGC
>CAYRCH010000037.1:14687-16642 GCA_964422665.1 uncultured Sphingomonadaceae bacterium
CACGACATATTGATCTTTGGCGGTCCGATCTGGCTGGGACAGGTCAGCTCCATTGCCAAGCGGGTGATGGAGCGGATGGATGCCTTCCTGTCGGAGACCGACGAGAAGGGTCGGATGCCGAGCTACGGCAAGGTGGCGGTCGCGGCGATCGTGGGCAATGAAGACGGTGCGCATGGCAGCAGCGCGCAGCTGTTCCAGGGGCTCAACGACCTCGGCTGGACCATTCCTCCCGTTGCCGCCTGCTACTGGGTGGGTGAAGCCATGGGCTCCACCGACTTCAAGGATCTCGACCGGATCCCCGCCAAGGTCAGGGAGACTGCTGCAATGGTGGCGGGCAATGCGGCGCATCTCGCCGCATTGCTCAAGAAGAACCCGTATCCGGGTGAATAGGCGTTAGAAATTGTCTTTCGCGGCGCGGAGCGCGGCAAAGGTCTCGGCAGGATCGCTCCCGCCCCAGCGGTTGCGCATCCCTTCTTTGTCGGCGCGGAGGAAGGGATTGGTCTCCAGCTCTCGCGCAAGCTGCATCGGCACTGTCGGCTCGCCCCTGGCACGGAGTTGCTCGATTTCCTTCGCATAGAGCTGCAATTCGACATTGTCGGGATCGGCATGAAGCGCGAACTTCGCGTTGGCCGCGGTGTATTCGTGCGCGCAGTAGAGCGTAGTCTCGGGCGGAAGCGACCGAAGCCGGGAAAGGCTTTTCCAGAACTGGGGCGCCGTGCCTTCGAACATCCGCCCGCAGCCCAACGCGAACAGAGCATCGCCGACAAATGCGATTCCGGCTTCGGCCAGATGGTAGGCGATATGGCCATTGGTGTGGCCGCCGACGTCGATGACACGCGCCGAAACCTCGCCCAGCATTACCTCGTCGCCATTCGCCAGCACCCGGTCGAGCGGGAAATGCTCCCCCACTTCTGCAGGGCCGCTGATCGTGCAGCCGGTCGCGTCCTTGATGGCCTGGTTTCCCCCGGCATGATCGGGGTGCCAGTGCGTGTTCCAGATCTGCGTGATCTGCCAGCCTTTGACGGCCGCCTGGCGGAGATATTCGCTCCCGTCCGGCGTATCGATGCAGGTCGTCTCCCCGCTGGCTGGATCGTGCAGCAGGAAGCCGTAATTGTCGCTGAGGCAGGGGAACTGGTGGACTTGCAGACTCATGCGCGCAGGTTACGCGCTCCCGGCCATGTAGGAAAGGCCCGCCTGCCGGTCTGGCAAGCGGGCCTTCCTGATCTTTCCCGTGAAGGGGGAAGCGGGGCTTATTCGCCCTTCTTCAGCGCCTCGCCGAGGATGTCGCCCAGAGACGCACCCGAGTCAGAGGAGCCGTACTGCTTCACAGCTTCCTTCTCTTCGGAGATCTGGCGTGCCTTGATCGAGAAGTTCGGCTTCTTCGAACGGTCGAAACCGGCGACCATCGCATCGACCTTCTGGCCGGTCTGGAAGCGGTCCGGACGCTGCTCGTCACGGTCGCGGCCGAGATCGGCGCGCTTGATGAAGCCGGTCGCACCGTCTTCGCCCACCTGCACTTCGAGGCCGCCATCGCGGACTTCGAGGACGGTGACGGTGACGACGTCGCCCTTCTTGAGGCCGCCTGCTGAGGAAGCGGCACCGGCAGCCGGCGCACCCTTCTCAAGCTGCTTCATGCCGAGCGAGATACGCTCCTTGTCGGTGTCGACGTCGAGCACGATCGCTTCCACCTGCTCGCCCTTGCGGTGCAGGGCCAGCGCGTCCTCCCCGGAAATGCCCCAGGCGATGTCGGACATGTGGACCATGCCGTCCACATCGCCTTCGAGACCGATGAACAGGCCGAATTCGGTGGCGTTCTTGACTTCGCCGGAAACCTTGGCCCCGACCGGGAACTTCTCCGCGAATTCTTCCCACGGATTGCGCTGGGCCTGCTTGAGGCCGAGCGAGATGCGGCGCTTTTCGGCGTCCACTTCCAGCACCATCACTTCGACTTCCTG
>CAYRCH010000038.1:0-3085 GCA_964422665.1 uncultured Sphingomonadaceae bacterium
GGCCAGTGGATCTCACAGTCGGTGACCTTGCCGGTTTCATCGACCATCAGTCTCACCTCGTTGGCGCTGCCGGCGAGCTTGTCGAAATCCCCGAAGCCGATGGTGCCTGTGGGCAACCAGCCCGAAGTACCCCCATCCGGATAGGCGGGCCGGGACATCCGTTGATGGGCGCTGGCATCCAGTTGCCAATGGGTGAGCAATTCATCGGCGCAGGCTTGCAGCGCCGCGACGGGCTGTTTCAGGGACCCGGTGTCCAGCGTGATCGGCGTGGTCAGCCCGCCTGCGAAGCTGATGCCGGTCACCTGGCCGGCCGCTTCCTGCTCGGCTGCGCGGTCGAAGGGCTTCGGCTCTTCGCCGGGCGCGGGGAATTCCAGCGGCATCAGCGATACGGAGCCGAGATTGAGCCAGACCTGTCCTTCCGGGGTTTCCGAGCGGGCAAAGCGGGCCGGGGGCATGTTCGCGCCCTCGGGCAGGAAGCGATAGCCGATTTCCTGTGCGCTACGATAGACTGACAGTCCCTGCCCGACGAGGATCAGCCGCATCAGCGGCGCCGCCTGGATGCGCTCCAGCGCCAGGGCGACTTCGGCGCCCGCTTCGCTGGTGAAGCTTCGCGCCAGCCGGCAATAATCATCGCCATAGTCCAGCGCCCATGCGCCGGCGGGCGTATAGTGTTCTGCCGCAGCGTCCTGGGCAAATGCCGGCTGGGTGAGCAGGAGCCCGAGCAATGCAGCCGCTCCAGCAGCGAGTCTGGATGTCATCCTTTTGCTTCCTCGAAGGCTCAAAGTCAGCGGTCCGAAATTACGTAGCGAATGGTCACATTGAAGTATGATTTCATGGCATTCCCGCTGGAATCCTCAGCAGGCGCAAACATGGCCCGATCTCCGAACACGTCACAGGCGTTGGACTTGATATATCGCGTAGCGGAGATGTCATTGATCGCACATTCAGTGATCGAACCGTCGGCATCGACAATAATTCGCATATTCACGCTGGCCTGCTCGCCGGCCATAAATGCCTGCATCGGGTACACTTTTTGAATTTCCCGGGCTATTTCCTCGATGTTTATCGGTTCCGCTAGCCGCGTCATCGTTTTGTGGCCTTCCAGATCAAGGCCCCAATAGGTCAGGAAATCCTGTGTGCACTGGTCCAGCAGGCGAAGCGCTTCCCCCATTTGCGGCAACTCCAGGACCAGCGAATTCGAGCGCCTTGAAATTTCCAGCCACTCGATAGATTTGACATAATCCAAATCGAACTGGGGTAGCCCCTTCACATCAAAAGCACTGTTTCCCGCCGCGCTATCGAGGCTGGGTTGGGACGTTGAAGGCGGTCCAAGAGCAAAGCTCGGAAGAAAAAGCGCTCGACCATAGTCATCGAATCTCGCCGCCGCCGACCGGACCTTCACAGGTTCAGCAGATGTGGGGCCAAAACGCAGACCGACTTCTGTTCGGGCAGTAAAGAGCCGCACATCCGGACCAGCGATAGTAATGGCAACTGTTTGGCCGGGAAAAAGCTTGTCGATCATAAGGATGGTAGGCCGCTCACTGTCCCCGAACTGGCGCATCAGGCGACATCTCTGGTCACCAAAATCGACAATCCAGTTGCTACCCGTGACCGGAGCAATCCGCTCTTCACCGGCCTGAGCCGAGCTCGCCGGAACAACGGCCATCAACAGAGCGACTATTGATAAATAGAGCCGACGCATATTCCCCTCTTGCTGGTAACCTACCATGCGGGGAAAAGATCGGGCAACCTTACAGCTCCTCGGTCAGTTCCGGCACAGCGTCGAACAGATCGGCGACCAGCCCGATATCGGCCACCTGGAAGATCGGCGCGTCCTCGTCCTTGTTGATGGCGATGATGGTCTTGGAATCCTTCATGCCCGCAAGGTGCTGGATCGCGCCCGAAATGCCGATCGCGATATAGACTTCCGGCGCCACGATCTTGCCCGTCTGCCCGACCTGGTAATCATTGGGGACATAGCCGGCATCGACCGCGGCGCGGCTAGCCCCGATCGCCGCGCCGAGCTTGTCGGCAAGCGGAGTGATCAGCTTCTCGAAATTCTCGCCATCCTTGAGCCCGCGGCCGCCAGAGACGATGACCTTCGCGCTGGTCAGCTCGGGGCGCTCGCTCTTGGCCAGCTCCTCGCCGACGAAGCTCGAAATCCCTGTGTCGCCCGGTCCGGATACGTCCTCGATCGCGGCCGAGCCGCCTTCGGCTGCCGCTTTCTCGAAGCCCGTTCCGCGCACCGTGATCACCAGCTTGGAATCCGAGCTCTCGACCGTAGCAATGGCGTTGCCGGCGTAGATCGGACGCTTGAAGCTCTTCTCGCCTTCGACCGAGATGATGTCGGAGATCTGCATCACGTCGAGCCCGGCGGCGACGCGCGGGGCGATGTTCTTGCCGGTGGTCGTAGCGGGCGCGAGGAAGGCGTCGAAACCGTCCATCAGCGAGACCACCAGCGGCGCGACATTTTCCGGCAGCGCATGGGCATAGGCGGCATCGTCCGCCTTCAGAACCTTCGCCACGCCTTCGATCTTCGCTGCCGCTTCGGCCACTGCGGAGCAATCTTGGCCGGCGACCAGGACAGTCACTTCGCCCAGCTTTCCGGCTGCGGTGATGGTCGAAAGCGTCGCATCCTTGAGCGAGGCATTATCGTGTTCGACGAGGACGAGCGTATTCATCGGGCGATCCCCAGTTCCTTGATCTTGGCGGCGAGTTCATCGACCGAGCCGACCTTGATCCCGGCTTGCCGGACCGGCGGTTCGGCGACATGGGTGGTCTTCAGCCTGGGAGTGACGTCCACGCCGTAGTCCTCCGGTTTTTTCGTCTCGAGCGGCTTCTGCCGTGCCTTCATGATGTTGGGCAGCGAGGCATAGCGCGGCTCGTTGAGCCTGAGGTCGGTGGTGACGATGGCTGGAAGGGTAAGCTTCACCGTCTCGAGGCCGCCATCGATCTCTCGCTTCACTGTCACGGAGCCGTCCTCGAGCGTGACCGTGTTGGCGAAAGTGCCTTGCGGCCGGTCCATCAGCGCGGCGAGCATCTGCCCGGTCTGGTTGGAATCGTCGTCGATCGCCTGCTTGCCGAG
>CAYRCH010000038.1:3185-16278 GCA_964422665.1 uncultured Sphingomonadaceae bacterium
TTCACCCGCGGCTTGACGTTGTAATCGATCACCCGCTTGACGGGGACGAGGATCTTCATGGGCCTGCTCTCCTGGTGCGGGTTCGCTTTCGCTCTCCCGCGGGCAACTATTGTGCGCGGCATCGCGTTCCTGCCCCGCGACGTCAAGGGGTGCGATGTCGAGCCCTCGGAGAGTCCGCAAGACCGTAACGTCAGACGCAGGAACTGATTCGACGCAAAGGCCTGCGCCGAGCGCCTGTTCACGGCTCCATCCCGGCGATATGCTCCGCATTTCCGACAAGGGGCTGCCGATGCTCATGCGATTCGCCTTGCCGCTGGCCGCCATGCTTGCCGGCCTTTCCATGCCCGCGGCCGCGCAGGAGCCCGAATTCCACACTCGCCTGGCGACGGAGGGGGCCGAGCGCCCTGCGGCCTCCATTGCCGACCTTGCCTGGCTTGTGGGGCAGTGGGAAGGTCCGGGAGTGGGCGGGGCGCCGGCGCAGGAAAGCTGGTCGACCGCATTCGGCGGGACCATGGCCGGAACCTTCGTGCAACAGGACGGCGAAGGCGGCATCCAGTTCTACGAATTCATCCAGATTGCGGAAGAGGCGGGCAGCCTCGTCGTACGGCTCAAGCATTTTAACGCCGACATGACGGGCTGGGAGGAGAAGGACGACTTCGTCAGTTTCCCGCTGATCGCGCAGGAGGGCGACAGCTGGTTTTTCAACGGTCTCACCTTCCGCCGTGAGGGTGAGGACGGCTATTTCGTCGCGGTGCGGATGAACCACGCCGACGGCAGCCAGTCGGACCTTGTCTTCCCCTTCCGCCGGGTGCGCTGATCGCGGATCCGCCCTGGCGTTCAGGCGGTCTGCTTTACCTCGGCCACGATCTTGCGCGCCGCATCGCCGAGATCGTCGGCCGGCACGATGGCGAGGCCCGAGCTGGCGAGGATTTCCTTGCCGAGCGCGACATTGGTGCCTTCGAGGCGGACGACGAGCGGAACCTTGAGGTCGATTTCCTTTGCAGCGGCCACGATCCCTTCGGCGATCGTGTCGCAGCGCATGATGCCCCCGAAGATGTTGACCAGGATGCCCTTCACCGCCGGGTCGGACAGGATGATCTTGAACGCGGCCGTCACCTTTTCCTTGGAGGCGCCGCCGCCGACATCGCAGAAATTGGCCGGGAAGGCGCCGTTCAGCTTGATGATATCCATCGTCGCCATGGCGAGGCCGGCGCCATTGACCATGCAGCCGATATTCCCGTCGAGCTTGATATAGGCGAGGTCGTGCTTGCTGGCCTCGACCTCCATCGGGTCTTCCTCGCTCTCGTCGCGCATCGCCTCGATATCGGCATGGCGGTACAGCGCATTGGAATCGAAGCTCATCTTGGTGTCGAGCACCAGCAGCTCGCCCTGCTTGGTTGCGACCAGCGGATTGATCTCCAGCATCGAGCAGTCGAGCGTCATGAACGCATCGTAGAGCTGCTTCGCCAGCTTCTGGCATGTCTTGTTGATCTCGCCGTTGAGTCCCAGCCCAAAAGCAATGGTCCGCCCGTGATGCGGCATGAAGCCCTGCGCCGGGTCGATGGTGACGGTGGTGATCTTTTCCGGCGATGAATGGGCCACTTCCTCGATGTCCATCCCCCCTTCGGTGGAGGCGACAAACGCCACGCGCCCGCTGGCCCGGTCGACCAGCAGCGCGAGGTAGAATTCGCTCTCGATATCCACGCCGTCGGTCACATAGATGCGGTTCACTTCCTTACCGGCCTCGCCGGTCTGCTTGGTCACCAGCGTGTTGCCGAGCATTTCTGCCGCATCGCGCTCTACATCCTCGATGCTGTGGGCCAGCCGCACGCCGCCCTTGGCGTCGGGGCCGAGCTCGCTGAACTTGCCCTTGCCGCGCCCGCCGGCATGGATCTGCGCCTTCACCACATAAAGCGGCCCCGGAAGCTTCGCGGCTGCATCGCGTGCCTCGGCGACGCTGGTGGCGGCATGGCCGGTCGGCACGCCGATGCCGAATTTCGCGAGCAGTTCCTTGGCCTGGTATTCGTGGATGTTCATGAGCAGTCGGCTCCTGGCAGCGATGCTGGTATCGCCGCGCGCATAGGGACTGTGCGCGGGAGTTGCAATGTGTTCGAACCCGCCGCAATTGGCCTCCGGTGATCGACGAAATCCGTCTCGACGAAATCTGCCGCGAAGCGGGCGCCATGGCGATGCGCCGCTGGCCCGGCGCTGGCCATGTGCTCGACAGCTGGGCCAAGGACCATGATCGCAGCCCGGTGAGCGAGGCCGATCTGGAAGTGGACCGGTTCCTGAAACGCGAACTATGTGCCCTGCTTCCGTCGGCCGGCTGGCTATCGGAGGAAAGCGTCGATCATCCCGAACGGCTGGAGAAGGGCCTGTGCTGGCTGGTCGATCCGATTGACGGCACGCGCGATTTCATCCGCGGACGGACAGGCTGGGCGATCTCGGTCGCACTGGTCAGCGCCCGGCGCCCGCTGATCGCGCGGCTGGTGGCGCCGGCGCGAGAGGAATGGTGGCAGGCAACCGCCGGCCGCGGCGCCTTGCGAAACGGGCGGGTGCTCGCCGCCAGCCAGCGCAAGGAACTGACGGGGGCACGGGTGCCGGCCGACTCCCTGCCGCGGGAAGATCGCGACCTGGCCATGGTGGAAAAGCCCAACTCGATCGCGCTCCGAATCGCCATGGTCGCTGCCAATGAAGCGGACCTCGTGGCCACATTGCGTTGGGGGTTTGAGTGGGATGTCGCGGCCGCTACGCTAATTGCGCGCGAGGCCGGCGCCGCCGTGACTGACGCTTTCGGTCATGCCCTTGCATATAACAAGCGCGATCCCCGGGCCTTCGGACTGCTGGTCTGTGCACCGGCCATCCACCGGGCAGCGGTGGACAGGTTGGCCACTCGCGCTGCCGAACTCGCGCCGCGCGGGGCCTGAAACGAAAGGGGCCGACCAAATGGCCGACCCCTCCTCCGCTCGCTGTGCGGAATTGGTATTGCCGAAGTTAGCTGCCCGCAGCCTGAGCTTCCTCGCGGCTGATCGGCGTAATTCGGATTTCGACGCGACGGTTCATGGCCCGACCTTCCGCCGTGGCATTATCCGCCACGGGGTAGCCTTCGCCGTAGCCGATCGTCTCGATCCGGGCGCGGGAAACGCCGCGCAGGGTGAGGTAATTGGCGACCGCGTCTGCGCGCCGCTTGGACAGATCGAGATTATAGCTTTCCGATCCGGTCGAATCGGTATGGCCCATCACGTCGATCAGGCTGTCCGGATATTGAGTGAGGCTATTGGCGATCGTATCGAGCGTACCGCGAAATGCCGGGCTGATTTCGGTCGAATCGACGGCGAAGGTGACGCCGTTGGGAAGGTTGACCAGGATCGATTCGCCATCGGGCGTTTCGGTAACATCCACCCCGGAGCCCGCGGTCTGTTCGCGCAGTTCCTTGATCTGCTGATCCATCTGATAGCCGATCACCCCGCCTGCAACACCGCCGATACCCGCGCCGACGATACGGGCGGTCTTGCCGCCGATAAGGCCGCCCAGAAGATAACCCAGTGCAGCGCCGCCCACGCCCCCGATAGCTGTACGCGAAACCTTCTGTTCGCCCGTGTTGGGGTCGGTTACGCAGGCTGTGACGGTCACCAGCGAAAGGGCGGCGATGCTGGCCGTGAAAATGCGGGTCTTGCTCATATGAGGGTATTCCTCTCTTCCTGAATGTGGGGCCACTTTCCGCTCAGCCGCGTGAACGCGTTCTGCACGGGCGGTTGGCTTCATCGCCACCCAAACGCGCGGAATTGCAAGCCGTTCCGCTATGTGCTTCGGTTCGCGGGCGGAAACTGCTAGCAGTCGGGCATTGTGACACCTTTCCCCTGGAGCGATGTTTTAATTATTGCCGCGCTGATCCTGCTCAACGGGGTCTTCGCGATGTCGGAGCTTGCCATCGTGTCGGCTCGCCCCGCGCGCCTGCGAATGGCGGCGGAGAAGGGCAGCAAGGCGGCCAAGGCTGCGCTCGCGCTCGAGGCGGATCCGGGCAAGTTCCTTTCCACGGTCCAGATCGGGATCACGCTGGTCGGCATTATCGCCGGCGCCTATTCCGGCGCCAGCCTGGGCGGACCGGTGGGCGAACGGCTCGCTGCTCTGGGAGTCTCGCCGAAGGCCGCAGGCGAAATTGGCTTTGCGCTGGTGATCATCCTCACCACCTATTTCAGCCTGGTGGTGGGCGAGCTCGTCCCCAAGCAGATCGCCCTGCGCGGAGCGGAGCGCATTGCGCTGGTAATGGCGCTGCCCATGGTCATGCTTTCCCGTGTGGCCGCGCCTTTCGTTTTCCTGCTCGACTGGTCCTCCTCCACATTGATGCGCCTCATGGGCATCCGGCACCGGGGCGAACACGGCCTGACCGCAGAGGAACTGCAGATGATCTTCGCCGACGCCACGCGCTCGGGAGCGATCGAGGAAAGCGAACGGGCGATCATGACCGGAGTCATGAAGCTCGCCGAGCGGCCGGTGCGCGAGCTGATGACCCCGCGGACAGAGCTCGACTGGATCGAACTCGGTGCCGACGTGGAACGCATTCGCGAAACAATTGCCGCGACACCGCA
Organism: uncultured Sphingomonadaceae bacterium; assembly: GCA_964422665.1. Taxonomy (GTDB): domain Bacteria; phylum Pseudomonadota; class Alphaproteobacteria; order Sphingomonadales; family Sphingomonadaceae; genus DASWIR01. Next base: position 7,775 of record CAYRCH010000038.1, read on the forward strand.
TTCGCTGCTGCCGGTCATCGACGAAACGCCCGACAAGATACTGGGCGTGGTCAAGGTGCGCGAAGTGCTGGCCATGCTGCTGGCAAGCGGGGAGGTGCGTCTCGAAACCCTGCTGCGCAAGGCGGAAATCATCCCCGACCAGCTGGATGCGATGGATGCGCTCAGAATGCTCCAGCAGTCGGGTGTCGGGATGGCCATGGTCCACGATGAATATGGCCATTTCGAAGGCGTGGTGACGCCGGCCGACCTGCTCGATGCGATAGTCGGCACCTTCGCCAGCCATCAGGATGAAGGCGATGAGCCGCTGCTGGTCGAACGCGATGACGGTTCGCTGCTCGTGGCCGGCGGCATGCCGGCCGACGGGCTTGCGGAGCGGCTGGGTATCGACCTCCCTCAGCCCCGCGAATTCGCCACGGCCGCGGGCTATGTGCTCTTCATGCTGAAGAAGCTGCCGGTCGAAGGCGAATGGTTCGAAGAGCAGGGCTGGCGATTCGAAGTGGTCGACATGGACGGGCGGCGGATCGACAAGCTGCTGGTCCTGCGCAGATGATCCGGGCGACGCGGTAACCGTCTGAGACCGGCTGCGTTTTTCCATATTGCGGCTTTTCCAAACTCGGCGCATTCATGCGTTTGTCGTCGGGCGTTCCGGCGATGCGCGGGTGCCCGCGAAACTTGCACCCGGAAGTCACACACATGATGATCGTACCGACCTATGTCGGCCCCAGCGAAATCGAAGGGGTCGGCGTGTTCGCGGCCGAGCCCATTCCGGCCGGGACCGCGATCTGGACTCTCGACGAACGATTCGACCATCTGTTTACTGCAAGCGATTTCGCCTCGATGAGCGAACTCACCCGGCTGTTCGTCGATCGCTACGGCTATCCTCACATGACGCGCGAGGGGATCACCGTGGTCGAATTCGACAATGGCCGGTTCATGAACCATTCGGCCACGCCGAACACGGATTTCACCGATCCGAACGTGGGATGGGTCATCCGCGACGTTGCGGCGAATGAGGAGCTGACCTGCGATTACGGCCAGTTCGATCCGGGCTTTGCCAGCACCGGCGCGATGCAGCCGGGGCGCAGCTTCGTCCATGCTGGTGTGCTTGGCGGCGGGGATCCGCCCGTCAGTTCGCCAGAAATCTGACTATGCGGAAAGTGATCGGGCGGGCCCTGCGGGGTCCGTCCGATCGTTTCAGCCCGGGATCAATGCCCGGGCGACGGTGCCTTCATTTTCCGGCGCGGCGAGAATCGCGCGCGTGGTCACGCCCTTGTCCACTGTGTTGGTCGCGACATCGCCGACCTGGCTGCGAATCCCGGCGACAGGTTCGCCCGCCTGTTCGAGCGTGCTGTTCTCCACGTCGCTGCGCCGCGCAGGGCCGCCGAACAGGGCTTCCAGAGCTTGCTGGCTGGCCGTGCCTTCGACCGGGCGCGGGGCGCCGGGCTGAGGCGGGACGAGTTCGAAATCGGGCGGGACCACAAGCGGCGCCTGGCGCTGCACTGCGAATTCGTCCGGCCGGTCGCGGTTGAAGATCCCGCTGCCGCCGCAACCTGCCAGCATGGCGCTGGCGCCGGCGAGCAGGATGATGGTCTTGGCATTGCGCATCAGGAATTCTCCGTGGCCTCGGGGCCGCTTTGTGTCTCGGGGGGTTTCTCGCGCATGAACAGCGCGCGGGCAAGGATTATCACCACGCCGATGGTGATCGCGGCATCGGCGACGTTGAAGATCAGGAATGGGCGAAACTCACCGATATGGAAATCGGCATAATCGATGACATAGCCATACTGATAGCGATCGACGATATTGCCGAGCGCCCCGCCAAGTATCAGCGACAGGCCGAAAATCTCACCGAAGCTCTTTTCGCGCAGCATCCAGATGAACACCACCAGCGCGATGAGGGCGGTCACTGCCACCAGAATCCAGCGCATTTCCATCGACGTGGCCGAGAACATGCCGAGCGACACGCCGAAATTCTGCGTGAAGCGCAGGTCGAAGAAGGGCAGGATTTCCATGTAATCGCCAAGCGCATCGATGCCGAGCGGGCCGGTGACCAGCTTCTTCACCCACTGGTCGACGGCAAAGATGGTCAGCGCGATGCCGATCCCGATCAGCCGGTTGCGCCAGAGCTTGTTCATGCGGGTTGCTCCATCCCCGCGACGACATCCGCGCAGCGGCCGCATAGCGCACCGTCTTCGGTGACTTCGGGAAGGTGCCGCCAGCAGCGGCCGCATTTGGCGGTATCGGTCTTGGTGACGCTCACCATGGCGCCATCGCTAAGCGTCACTGCGCCGGTGATGAACAGCTCGGCAAGGGCCTGGTCGTCGAACCCGGCCGGCACGAGGCTGGAAGGTAGGGTCACTTCGGCTTCCAGCGAGGAGCGGATCGTCTTTTCGCGCCGCATCGGTTCGATCGCTTCAGTCACGCGTTCGCGAAGGCTGCGGAGCTGCGTCCACCTGCCCATTAATTCGTCATCCCCGCGAAAGCGGGGACCCAGTGGGCTCTCGTCCGCCGCTTGGACTGGGTTCCCGCTTTCGCGGGAATGACGAAGGAGGGAGAGATCCGGCCATTCGAGCAGGTGCACGCTGCCCTTGTCGGGATACCGCGTGCCCCACACTTCTTCGGCGGTAAACACCAGCACTGGCGCGGCGTAGCGCACCAGAGCGTGGAACAAAGTGTCGAGCACTGTTCGATAGGCGCGGCGCTTCGGATCGGACGGCGCGTCGCAATAGAGGCAGTCCTTGCGGATATCGAAGAAGAAGGCCGAGAGGTCCTCGTTGCAGAAATCGACCAGCTCGCGAACGTAGGTATTGAAGTCGAAATCGTGAACTGCGCGGCGCAGCTTGCCGTCCAGTTCGGCCAGCAGCGCCAGCGCATAGCGCTCCAGCTCGGGCATGGACGCGACATCGTCCACCCGCTCCGCCTCGGAAAAGCCGTCGAGCGCGCCGAGCAGGTAACGGAAGGTGTTCCTCAGGCGGCGATACTGGTCGCCCACGCCTTTCAGGATCTCCTCGCCGATCCGGTGATCCTCGGTGTAGTCGACGCTGAGCGCCCACAGGCGGATAATGTCCGCGCCGTAATTTTCCATCACCTTGAGCGGATCGACCGTGTTGCCGAGGCTCTTGGACATCTTCATGCCCTTGGAATCCATGGTGAAACCGTGGGTGAGCACTGCCTTGTAGGGCGCGCGGCCGCGCGTGGCGCAGCTTTGCAGCAGCGATGACTGGAACCAGCCGCGATGCTGGTCGCTGCCTTCGAGATAGAGGTCGGCCGGCGGTTCCTTGTAGCCTTCGGGTCGCAGGAGATCGGGCCATTTGCCGCTTTCGAGCACGAAGGCATGAGTGCAGCCGCTGTCGAACCAGACGTCGAGAATGTCGGTCACGCGCTCGTAATCGGCGAGGTCGTATTTGTTGCCGAGCAGCGCCTGCGCGTTCTCATCGTCCCACGCATCGACGCCGCCCGCTCGGATCGCGGCGACGATGCGGGTATTTACTTCGTGGTCGACGAGATATTCGCCGGTCTCGCGGTGAACGAACAGGGTGATCGGCACGCCCCAGGCGCGCTGCCGGCTGAGCACCCAGTCGGGGCGGCCCGCGACCATCGAGCCGATGCGGTTGCGGCCCTTTTCGGGCACGAAGCGGGTCTGCTCGATCGCTTCCATCGCCGCCTGCCGCAAAGTGGGCGAACTGCACAGCTCCTCCTCGGCCGGATTGACCGCACCGCCTTCGCCTTCCCAGCGCCGCTCATAGCGGTCCTTGGGCGAGATATGCGTCATCACCTTGTCCATCGGCACGAACCATTGCGGGGTGCAGCGGAAGATCACCTTGGCCTTGGAGCGCCAGCTATGCGGGTAGGAGTGATGGTAATCGGCGCTGGCAGCTAGCAGCGCACCCGCTTTGCGCAGGTCCGAACAGATCGGCCCGTCGGGCGCATTGAAATTGGGATTGATCACGCTGCGGCGGCGCTCGTCATTCCCGCCCAGCCACAGCCAGTCGTCGCGATAAAGCCCGCCCGCGTCCACCGCGAAGACCGGGTTGATGCCGTGCGCCTTGCACAGGTCGAAATCGTCCTCGCCATGATCCGGTGCCATGTGGACCAGCCCGGTGCCGCTCTCGGTGGTGACGAACTCGCCCGGCAGGAAAGGGCGCGGCACGGCGTAGAAGCCGCCGAGTTTGTGCATCGGGTGCCGCGCGATGGTTCCGGCGAGGTCGGAGCCTATGCCCGACCAGACTTCGTCTTGCCCATTCGTCGTTTGCTGCCCCCTACTGAAGGCTTTATCCGCCAGTTCTCGTGCCATCAAAACGGTCTTGCCTGACCATGGCGACAGCGATGGCCCCTCGTGGAACGAGTGGACCATTCGGATGGCGACGTACTCAACATCAGGCCCATAGGCCAAGGCCTGGTTTACCGGGATCGTCCAGGGCGTGGTCGTCCAGATTACCGCATGCGCGCCGACCAGCTCGGGGATCGGGCTCTCGACGATCTCGAACGCCACGTCGATCTGCGTCGAGGTGATGTCTTCATATTCGACCTCGGCCTCGGCCAGCGCGGTCTTCTCGACCGGGCTCCACATCACCGGCTTGGCCCCGCGATAGAGTTGGCCGCTGTCCGCGAATTTCAGCAGCTCGGAAACGATCGTCGCCTCGGCTTCGAAATCCATCGTCAGGTAGGGATGGTCCCAGTCGCCATTGATGCCGAGCCGCTTGAGCTGTTCGCGCTGCGTATCAACCCAGTGCTGGGCATAGGCGCGGCATTCGGCGCGGAATTCCTTTGGCGGGACCTGGTCCTTGTCGAGCTTCTTCTTGCGGTACTGCTCCTCCACCTTCCATTCGATGGGCAGGCCGTGGCAATCCCAGCCGGGCACATAGGGCGCATCCTTGCCGAGCAGGCTTTGCGTGCGCACCACCATGTCCTTCAGCACATGGTTGAGGGCATGGCCGATATGGATGTCGCCATTGGCATAGGGCGGCCCGTCATGGAGGATGAACTTCTCCCGGCCTTTGCGTGCTTCTCTCAGCTGCGCATAAAGATCGTCCGCCTGCCAGCGCGCAAGGATGCCCGGTTCCTTCTGCGGCAGGCCGGCTTTCATCGGAAAGTCGGTGTTCGGCAGGAACACAGTTTCGCGCCAGTCGCGCGCAGCTTGGTCTTCGGCGTCACTCATTGCGCGAGCGCGCTTAGGAGGTTCCTTGCCTCCTCGCAATCCTCGGCAATCTGCGCCTTGAGCGTATCGAGGTCGTCGAACTTCGCCTCGGGCCGGATGAAGTGCCGGAGCGCAACTTCGATTTCCTGCCCGTAAAGATCGCCCGAGAAATCGAAGAAATGCGGCTCGAGCAGTTCGACCGGCGGGTCGAATTGCGGCCTTACGCCCAGATTTGCCGCGCCTTTCAGCGCCTCGCCAGTGGCCAGCACGCGCGCGGTGACCGCGTAGATCCCGAAGCGCGGACGAAGATACGGCCCGATCGGCAAATTGGCCGTGGGATAGCCCATTTCGCGGCCGCGCTTGTCGCCCGGTTGGACGGTCCCGCGAATGGTGAAGGGCCGCGTCATCAGCGCCTCGGCCACCTCGCATTCGCCGGCCTTGAGCGCGTCGCGAATCCGGCTGGAGGAGACCGCCATCCCGCCTTCCATCACTGCGCCGACCGCGCGCGCCTCGATCCCGTGCCGCTTCCCTTCGCGCACCAGCATTTCGCGCGTTCCGCCGCGCGCCTTGCCGAAGGTGAAATCCTCTCCGGTGACCACTCCGGTCGCGCCGATATGACGGCCGAGCAGCTCGCCCACGAAATCTTCTGCCGAAGTGTTGGCCAGTGCGTCGTCGAAATGGAATACCAGCATCGCATCCGCCCCGGCGGCGGTGAAGAGTTCCTCGCGCTGGTCGAGCGTGGTCAGGCGGAAAGGCGGCACATGCGGCGCAAAATGGCGCACCGGATGCGGATCGAATGTGGCAACGATCGCCGGGCGCCCATCGCCTTTCGCCCAATTGATCGCTTCCGCTACGACCGCCTGGTGCCCGCGATGGAAGCCGTCGAAATTGCCCAACGCGATGATGGCGCCGCGCAGATGTTCGGGTATCGGCTGGCGGTGGTCCAGCCGCATCACACTCCCCCTACCGCTTGCGGGAGAGGGCCGGGGAGCGGGCATGAGGCAGCGCTCATTGCGATCCCACCCCTAACCCCTCCCGCGAGCGGGAGGGGGACTTCGTGAGCGTCACGAAGGAACAGGCCGGCCAGCCGTCGGTGGGCGGATATTCCTCCCGCGCCACCTCACGCCAGCGGCCGCCGGGATAGTCCATGAAGGTATCGCCTTCGGTGCGTTCATGCACTTCGGTCAGCTCGAAGCGCGTCGCCATATCTTCGAACAGGGCGAATATCTCGGCCCCGCCGATCACGCTGATATCGCCGTCCCCGGCCAGAGCCAGCGCCTGTTCCACCGAATGGGCAGGTTCCGCGCCCTCCGCCTGCCATTCGGGATCCCGGGTCAGCACGATATGCCGGCGGCCGGGCAGCAGGCCCGGAAGACTGTCAAAGGTCTTGCGGCCCATGATCATCGGCGTGCCTTTCGTATGCTGCACGAAACGCCGCAGGTCTTCTTTGATGCGCCACGGAACATTGCCACCTGCTGCAATGGTCCCGTCATCGGCGCGCGCGACCACGAAGATGATCTCGCGTTCAGAGGCGCCGGCAACGCTCATCGCCAGACCCGCGTGACATGGCCCATCTTGCGTCCTTCGCGGGCCTCTCCCTTGCCGTAGAGGTGCAGATGGTCGAGCGGATCCTTCAGATATTCGTGGCCCGCCAGCGCGTCCTCGCCGATCAGGTTGCGCATCTCCACCTGCGTCGCATCGGTCGCCGTGCTGCCCAGCGGCAGGTCGCAGATCGCCCTTATGTGGTTCTCGAACTGGCTGGTTTCGGCAGCCTCGATCGTCCAGTGGCCCGAATTGTGGACCCGGGGCGCCATCTCGTTGAACACCGGACCGTTCGGCGTGGCAAAGAATTCCAGCGTCAGCACGCCGACATAGTTGAGTGCGCCGGCCACTTTCGCGGCCAGTTCGCGGGCGCGGTCCACCTGGCCGGCGACGGCCGCGGACGGAGGCAGCGCCGAACAGGACAGCAAGCCATTCTCATGGATGTTTTCCGTGCTGTCCCAGAACCTGACCTCGCCGCCCGCACTGCGCACCAGGATCACGGAGAATTCCCCGGTGAAGCGAACGAACCCCTCATAGACAAGCGGTGCGGAGGGCAGGTGGAGCCCTTCTGCATCGTGCGCGCTGTTGAGCCGCCACTGGCCCTTGCCGTCATAACCGTCGCGGCGCGTCTTCAATATGCCCGGCGTTCCGATGCGCTCGATCGCCTGCTCGAGGTCGCCGCGCGAATCCACCTGGTAATAGGGTGCCAGGCTGCCGCCGAGTTCTTCGATGAAGCGCTTTTCGAGGATGCGGTCCTGCGCGACCTCCAGCGCCCGCGCACCGGGTGCGAGTTTTTCAGGCGGGATCACTTCGAGCGGGGCGACCGGCACGTTCTCGAATTCGTAGGTGACCACGTCGCAGGCCGCACCGAAGCGGGCCAGCGCTTCGCGGTCGTCATAACGGGCGCAGGTAAAGAATGCGGAGACTTCGGCCCCGACGCTGTCCTGCTCGGGTGCATAGATATGGCATTTGTAGCCCAGCTGGGCTGCGGCCATCGCCATCATCCGGCCAAGCTGGCCGCCGCCGAGAATGCCGATTCTGGCTCCGGGAAGGATCATTGCGGGGTCCTCAAGGTGCGGATTGCGCGCGGCGTGAGCGAAAGCGGCAGGGCAGGGTTCATTGGTTCGCGGGCTTCTCCGCCACTGCGGCCGTGCGCGCGGCGCGCCATTCCTTCAGCCGGCCGGCAAGTTCCTCGTCGGCCAGCGCCAGGATCGAAGCGGCGAGGATCCCGGCATTGGTGGCCCCGGCTTCGCCGATCGCCAGCGTGCCGACCGGCACTCCGGCGGGCATCTGCACAATCGAAAGCAGGCTGTCCTGCCCCGAAAGCGCTTTCGACTTTACCGGCACGCCGAGCACGGGCAGATGGGTGAGCGAGGCGACCATTCCGGGCAGGTGGGCGGCACCTCCGGCTCCGGCAATGATCACTTCGAAGCCTTCATCGGCAGCACCCTCGGCAAAGGCGTACATCCGGGCGGGAGTGCGGTGGGCCGACACGATCCGCGCCTCGTGCGCGACGCCGAGCTCATCGAGGATTTTCGACGCGCACTGCATGGTCGGCCAGTCGGACTGGCTGCCCATCACGATGGCCACTTTTGCCCCCATTTCAGCGATCCTTCAGGTAATACCGCTCGCCCGGCGTCATGTCGTTGTCGAACTCATAGACGATCGGCTGGCCGGTGGGAATCTCGAGCCCGGTGATCTCCTCGTCGGATATGCCCGACAGGTGCTTCACCAGCGCGCGCAGCGAATTGCCATGCGCGGAAACCAGCACCGTCTCGCCGCTGGCCAGCACCGGAAGGATCGTCTCCCGCCAGTAGGGAAGCAC
>CAYRCH010000039.1:0-2190 GCA_964422665.1 uncultured Sphingomonadaceae bacterium
GAATTCTGCGACCTGGTGACCTTCGATCCTTCGCAGCCGCCTACGCTCAACGGAGATCCGGTTCCGATCCTGGTCGGCAACATCTTCATCAATGTCGACCAGCAGGTCGTCAGCGGGGTCGATGCAGAAATCGCCTATCGCACCGACCTCAACCTGTTCGGGGGCGGCGACGAGTCTCTTGGCGTGCGACTTTTTGCTGCATGGCTTACCGAACGTTACAACGAGAACAGCAACGGCGCGATCACCGATTTCGCCGGCCAGACGGGCGCACTGCAGGCCTCGGGCGGATACCTTTCCTTTCCGGACTTCCGGGTTCTCGGAAACATCAATTACCGCAACGGAGGCTTCTCCGCTTTCCTCAATGCCCGCTATATTGGCGAAGGCGTGCAGGATCTGACGCTCGAGGAAGGGGTTACGATCGAAGACAATACCGTCGACGATGTGATCTATGTTGACCTCCGGCTCGGATACGAATTCCAGATGGCCGGCGCCGATCTCGAGATCTTCGGCAACGTCACCAACCTGTTCGATCGCGATCCGCCGCTTACCCCGACCTATGCGGCCTTCACCGGCTATGCTTCGCAGGCCAATCCCGGGGTCTATGACACGGTGGGGCGCCGCTACACTGTCGGTCTCAAGCTAAAGATGTAGTAGCCGGAACATCGGGCCAAGCGGGAGGCAAGGGATTGTAGTGTGCGACGGATCCCGGCCACCCGTCGGGCGGCCGCTTTGAGGGGAGCGGCCGCCCCACTTTTTCGAATACTGGAGTAAGAAGAGCATGACCGACAGGAAGACAGAATGGGCGATCACGCGCCGCGGCGCGATGGCCGGGGCATTGGGCACGGCTGCGCTGGCAGCCGCCGCGCCGGGACTGGCCCAGGCACCCAGCCGTCAGCCCAACTTCCTGTTCATCATGGCGGACGACTTCGGATGGGCAGACCTCTCCTGCTACGGGCGCAAAGAATACCAGACGCCGCAAATCGACTCGATCGCGGCGCACGGCATGAAATTCATGCACGGCTATGCCAATTCGGCAGTTTGCAGCGCGACGCGGTTCGGGCTGATCACCGGACGCTACCAATATCGCCTGCGGGCCGGGCTCGAAGAACCGCTGGGCGGGCCGGGCCTCGGCCTGTCGCCCGATCACCCGACGCTCCCCTCATTGCTGCAACAGCTCGGCTACCACACCGCGCTGATCGGCAAATGGCATCTTGGCAGCCTGCCCAATTTCGGCCCGCTCAAGAGCGGTTACGACGAGTTCTGGGGCAATCGCGGCGGCGGTGTGGACTATTTCACCCACAAGGTCGCCGGCCAGCTCGACGTCTGGGACGGCGATGTGAGGGTGGAAGAGCAAGGATATTATACCGACCTGCTGGCAGAGCGCTCGATCGAATATCTCGAGGCCCGTGCGCAGGAGGACAAGCCGTGGCTGCTCAGCCTCCATTTCACGGCTGCCCACTGGCCCTGGGAGGCCAATAACGACAAGGGCCGTGCCGAATCGGCCAGGATCGAAGCCAAGGGCTCTGCCGAAACGCTGGGCATCGCGCATTACGACGGCGGCGACATGGAAACCTATGCCGGCATGGTCACTAGCATGGACATGAATGTCGGCCGCATCCTCGCCCGGCTTGCCGAGCTTGGCATGGACGACAACACGGTGGTCGTTTTCACCAGCGACAATGGCGGCGAGCGCTTTTCCTTCAACTGGCCGTTTACCGGCGTCAAAACCGAACTGCTGGAAGGCGGCATCCGGGTGCCCTTTATCGTCAAATGGCCGGGCCTGACGTCTCCGGGCAGCACGAACGACACGCCGGCCCTGTCAATGGACTTCCTGCCCACCTTCCTCGCCGGCGCCGGCGGTGCTCCACACCCCGATTATCCGAGCGACGGCGTCGACCTGCGTTCGGTTCTGGCTGGACAGGGAATGCCTGAAAGGACGCTGTTCTGGAAATTCTGGAACAAGGACCAGAAGGCCGCAAGGCGCGGGCGCTACAAATACCTGTCGATCGGCGGCCACGAGTACCTGTTCGACATCATTGCCGACCCGCGCGAGCGCGGCAACTTGAAGGACCGCATGCCGGAGAAATTCACCGAGCTCAAAACCGCCTACAATGAATGGAACAGCGGCATGCTGCCCTATGACGAGAACGTGTCCAGCTTCGGCTTCACGCCGCGCGAACTCGCCGACCA
>CAYRCH010000039.1:2290-6587 GCA_964422665.1 uncultured Sphingomonadaceae bacterium
ACGATCATGGCCGCCAGGAAGAAGCCCGTGCCGAACTGCAGCTGCCCCAGCGCATAGAGCGCAGCGGCATTGACCAGGAAGAATGCCGTCACAAGCCAGTACGGCTTCACCTTGTCGAGCAGCCAGCCCATCGTCAGCGTTCCGGCCGCACCGCCGGCAAAGGCGATCATCGCCGAGATCGCAAATTCCTGGATCGGAATACCCCCCAGTTCCTGGAAGAAGGTCGGCATCCAGTTGGCCAGCAATGCAATATTGCCCATGGCCAGGAAACAGGCCGTCCAGAGGATCAATGTCTGGAGCAGGTAGGGTGCCTGCAGCAGTGCGAGGGGGCCCAGCTTCCGCTGCGAGCGAGGCGCGCCGCCATTATGAAACTCTTCGTTTCCGCGCAGTTGCACGGCCGGGTCGATGTAGCGGATTGTGGCGGGTATCTTTGGGTCCTTGGGGTCGCGAGTCACCCGAAACGGCAGCGATTCCCGGACCAGGAAGAGCAGCGGCAATGCAACGAAGCCAAGCGCCCCGGCCAGCCAGAAACCGACCTGCCAGCCATAAATGTCCAGCAACCAGGCGGCCACGGCGCCGCTTGACGCATTGCCGGCGGAAAACCCGACCAGCGCGACGGCGATGAACGCTGCGCGGTGACGCCTCGGTGTCATTTCCGACAGCAACGCCAGGCCGATCGGCAGCATCGCGGAAAAGAATATGCCCGCCAGCCCTCGCAGCACCGCCATTTGAAAGACGGTTTCTGACCACGCCGCAACGAAGGACAGCACGCCGAACATGAACGCGCAAAGCGCAAGCACGGGCCGGCGCCCGATGCGATCCGCCAATGGAGGCATGATGAACGCGCCGACGGCCATACCGACATAGGTCCAGAAGACCACGTCGCGCATTTCGGCCGATTCCACCCCCAGCCCTTCCGCAATGGCAGGCAGGATCTTGCCGAAAAAGAACATGTCGAAGCCGTCGATAAACAGCACGGCGCTCACGACTGCTACCAGCAGCAGGTCGCGCCGACCTACCCGGCGGTCATCGATAAAAGCGGCGACGTCGAAACGGTCGGCCCCATATGAACTGGCCAAATCAAGCCTCCCTCATCCCGGCCGGCAGACTGGCCTGCGCCCGCCTTCAGGTCAATCGAAGGATCAGACTTCAGGCTGGGGATGGTGGGGTACCAGGATCAGCGTTCCCTCCTCCACTCGCCATGAGGACAGGCGCGAGAGCAGGTTCATTCCGAGCACGTTGGTCGGACCGATATTCGGCGCAATCACGACATCGAGGCCACGTGCGGCGACATTGCCGAAGCGCATTTCCTCGATAGTGGCAAGATCGGCAGTGACGGTGCCGTTTGCGGTTTGCATGCGGATCGGGATCGCACCTCGGCGCGGGCTCAGCCCAGCCGCTGCCGCAGTCTCCGTGGATACGGCTGTCAGCGTGGCGCCCGTGTCGACCAGGAAGCGGGCCGGGACGCCGTTGACGGTGGCGCGAAGCCAGTAATGTCCATCAGGGGCCAGCGGCACGCGTGTTTCCCCGCCCTCCACCACCTGTTCGGGAAGGCCCAGCTCCGGCACCGCCATTTCGAAGCGTGGATCCATGCGTGAAAGCTGCAGGACCACCAGCACCAAGATTGCGCTGAGGACGAGCGTACTGCCGACGCGCAGCAGGCGGCCGAGAGCGGGCGAACGCCGAATAATAAGCGATCCGGCCGCGCCGGCGAGCACCGCCGCGACGGCGGCCATCAGCAGGCCGGATTTCGGCAATTGCGCGATCGAATGCGCGAGCTGGTCCCAGACGGGGGCGAGATCCATGATTATTATATAGGCTGCGTAGCTTGCTTTGCCATGAGCGCCTTGCCGTCAGGGGGGTGGCCGGCCGAGCCGGGCCTTGCCCTCCACGACCAGGTCCGGCGGCCATTCGAGCAATTTGGCGGCGGCGCCAAAACTCGTATGCAGGAACTGCTGCAGGGCGCCGTCGGGATCGTCTGCGGAGCGTACGGCCGAGTAGGGCAACACGAACTCGCCGAGATCGCCGTGCCAGAAAGCTGCTTCCGGGGCGACCGGTCTCTCCGCCAGTCCCTCAGGCGCCGGGTAGGCATAAGCGTAAAACGCCGGCTCCTCGACACCGCCCCCGCCCGGCCAGAAACCTGCGCTGATCACTTCGTGGCTATAGGCCTCGCGGGTCACGGCGTCGGGCAGGTTGGGGATGCCTCCGGCATGGACCGGGGCAGGCCGGCCCGAAAAGCGCGTCACCGCAAGGTCGAAGGCGCCCCAGAACAAATGACTTGGCGAGCTCTTGCCGCGATAGAGCGCGCGGAAAGCGTTGAAGTTGCGGTCGGCGCACAGGAATGCACCGTGCAGCCGGCGCGCGGCATCCGCATCCCATGCACGGGGCCGCCGATCCTCGGCGAAGGGCACGGGATCGGGAATCTCGTTCGGTGCCCCGTAAAGCGGGGCCGGGAGCCCAAGTTCGGCGAGCTGGCGCGCCAGCGCGGCGTGAACCTCGGCAATCGGCTTCCCGGCGGCCGGAAGCGTTGCCTGGGTCCCGTTGTCGCAGGCGATGTGGATCGCACCGCCGAGGAAATCGAGCTCAACGCTGAAATGCCTCTCACCTGCCGGCAGGCTGCGGGTCATGGCGCCGCGCGGAGTCATCCGCAGCGCGACATGCCAGCCGTGATTGACCCACGGATGCAGCCGAAGCGGAAGCTTGCCCACCAGCTGCAGCAGCAGATGCAAGCTTTCGATCGTTTCCCGGTCGGCGGCGTAGTCGAGGCGAGGCCAGCCGCTCAAGGCGCGTTCCTGGGGCGCGTGGCCTCGGCGAGGATCAGCGAGAAGCGCCCCTCGCCGTCCGTCCATCGCTCCACCGGAGTCCAGCCGCCCGCCAGCAGCAGCACTTGCTGGCTCCGGCGTTCGAATTTGTGGCTGTTTTCCGTATGGATGCTTTCGCCTTGGCGCATGGTGAATTCGCGCCCCGAAATTTCGAATGCGATGTCCTCCGCCGCAACCAGGTGCATCTCGATCCGCGCGTAAGAATCGTTCCAGCGGGCCTCGTGGCGCAGTTTTTCGACGGGGATCGTGCCGCCCAGTTCGCGGTTGATCCGGCGCGCAAGGTTGAGATTGAACTCGGCCGTCACGCCCTTCGCATCGTCATAGGCGGCAACCAGCGTCGCCTCCTCCTTTATGAGATCCATGCCGATCAGCAACATCGATTCCGCGCCCAGCGTCGCGCGCATGGATCGCAGCAAGTCGACTGACGTGCGCGCGACCATATTGCCGATGGTCGATCCGGGGAAAAAGCCGAGCTTGGGCAGGTCCGCCGCTGATTCCGGCAGGGCCACGGGCTTGGTGAAATCCGCCTCTACCGGCCAGACCGGCAGGCCGGGGAACTTGCGCGCGAGATCCGCCGCCGCTTCGCGCAGGAAATCGCCCGAAATGTCGAGCGGCACATAGGCCGCGGGATCGATCGCGCGCAGCAGCAGCGGCGTCTTGACCGAACTGCCGGAGCCGAACTCGACCACCGCCCTGCCCGGCCCGATCAGCCGCGCGAAATCCTCGCCTTGCGCTTCGAGTATCTCGCGCTCGGCCCGGGTCGGGTAATATTCGGGGAGCTGGGTGATGTCCTCGAACAGGCGCGACCCGGCCTCGTCGTAGAACCAGCGCGCGGGCACCGCCTTCGGCTCCTGCGCCATGCCGGCGAGCACGTCGGCGCGGAAGTTCCTGTCGACGCCGTCCTCGTCGCGTTCGACCAGCTGGATGCTCTCCTCCGCCATCATGCCGGCAGGTCCCGGGCAAGGCGCAGGCCGGTGAAAACCCATCGCTGGTGGGGGTAGAAGAAATTGCGATAGGTACTGCGCGAATGCCCCCGCACCGTGGCGCAGCTCGCCCCTCGCAGCACGAACTGGCCGGACATGAACTTGCCGTTATATTCGCCGACGGCCCCGGCTGCCGGCGAGAAGCGCGGATATGGCAGGTAGGCGGACCGGGTCCATTGCCAGACGTCGCCAAACAGATGGTCACCTCCTGCCGGACAGGGAGGGAGCGCGTGGTCGAGCTGGTTGCCGCTCGCCGCGTCGTGCGAAGCGGCGATGACTTCCCATTCGAATTCCGTCGGCAGCCGCGCCCCGGCCCACTGCGCATAAGCATCGGCTTCGTAATAGGAGATATGCGAGACCGGTGCGTCCGGGTCGCGGCGCTGCCATCCGCAATGGGTGAAATGCTCCGCCTCCCCGTCGTGATTGCGCCAATAGAGCGGCGCCTCGACCGCTTCGGCCTGCACCCAGGCCCAGCCGTCGGAAAGCCACAGG
>CAYRCH010000039.1:6687-16111 GCA_964422665.1 uncultured Sphingomonadaceae bacterium
AGCGGATTGATCGACAGGGCGTGCTTGATGTCGGTGAGCAGCAGTTCCTGGTGCTGCTGCTCGTGCGCGATGCCCAGCTCGATCAACGGCGCCAGCGCCTCATCGGCCAGCAGAGGCTCCATTTCGCGGTCGACATGGGCGCGCCATTCGATGATCTCGTTCACGGCCGGGCGGGACAACATGCCCCGCCGGGCGCGGGAATGGCGCGCGCCTTCGGCTTCGTAATAGGAATTGAACAGGAACGGCCAGCGCTCGTCATGAAGCGAATATCCGGGCTTGTGATCGCGCAGCAGGAAGGTTTCCCAGAACCACGTCGTATGGGCGAGATGCCACTTGGCCGGCGAGGCATCTTCCATGGACTGGAGGGTGGCGTCGGCTTCCGAGAGCGGCGCGGCCAGGGCCTCGCTCAGTGCGCGGGTGGAAAGGAACCGCGCTGCGAGATCCGGGGCGATGGGTTCATCTGCGAGGGTGTTGGACTGGAGCAAGGAAATCTCCCCTAGCTTCCCATCCAAATTCATCATGCCCAGAATTCGTTTCGAAGGAAAGTCTTAGGTGCAGAGTTTTCTCAGGCCGCCTGTCTGACCTGGTTCCGGCCTTGTCCCTTGGCTTCGTAAAGTGCGCGATCGACCCGCCCCAAGAGGCTCTCCAAATCGTCGCCGTCCCTCCACAGGGCATAGCCGATGCTGATCGTCACTGCCGGCAAGGGCCCATTGCCAAAATCCTGTTCAATCGCCGCGCGCAAGCGCTCCGCGGCGCTGCGCGCTACATAAGCATTCGCACCCGGCAGCAGCCACAGAAACTCTTCTCCTCCCGTACGCCCCACGAGGTCGCTACTGCGTGACTGCTGCTGGGCGATTTCCGCCACTCGTACCAAGACCTGGTCGCCGGTCTGGTGGCCGTACCGATCATTGATCTGCTTGAAATGGTCGATATCGAACGCGATCACCCCCAGCTCGCGGCGGGGAGCAGTGTTGCAGCGAAGCACGAGACTCTCCAGATGCGAAAGCGTCCTCCGGCGATTGGCCAACTGGGTCAGGGCGTCGGTCTTCGCCAGCAACTGCGCCGCAGCTGCGAGCTGCAGCGCCTGGATCCTTTCACTTTCGGCAGCCTCCTGCCGGTGGCGATGCTCGGTCACATCAGTCACGACGCCAAGCATCGAGTCAGCTTCGTGCGAGCTGCCGAACTCGTTGCTGGCAAACATGTGCAATATTCGGCTTTCGCCGTCTGGACGGAGAATCTCATACTCGAAATCGTATGGAACTCGGGTCGAACGATGATCGGCCAGGACTCCGTTCAGGTGCCGCCCGCCATCCGGGAGCATATCGCTCAAATCTCCCGGGTCGCTCGGCAAGCTGGGATCCAGACCGTGAATTCGAAACATTTCGGCAGACCAGCACTGTGCGCCGGTGCGAAAGTCGTATCGCCAGCGGCCAATACCTGCCAGCCGCTCCGCCATTGCCAGCATGGTGAGGTTTTCACGAAGCTTCGCATTGCGCCGCTGCAACATGTCATCCATCCGGTCCCGAGCAATCAACATCGATGCCAGCGGCAGCGCTGTGCCCAGCAACAGCAGCATGAATGCCTGCAGCACGAGGCCAGCTTGGTTCGGCGTGAAGGTAAGGAAGGGGGCGGGAGAATGACCGCCGACACTTTCGATCGTGGCCGCCACTGCGAAGGCCAATACTCCCGCCGCCGCTGCAATATGGCCGTATCGCACCACCAGGAC
This sequence comes from uncultured Sphingomonadaceae bacterium, assembly GCA_964422665.1. Taxonomy (GTDB): domain Bacteria; phylum Pseudomonadota; class Alphaproteobacteria; order Sphingomonadales; family Sphingomonadaceae; genus DASWIR01. The sequence continues at coordinate 8,414 of CAYRCH010000039.1, forward strand.
CACAATCGCGACAACAATGAGGGAGGAGAGTGACAGCGTAGTCACATGGAGGACCAACGCCGAGATGGGCAGCATCGCAGCGAAAGAAATCGCTGCTCCGACAAGGTCATCACGGGACATTGCCATCGGACCGGCTCCGCCCCACGCCCCACTTACGAGGTTTTTCAACAGGGCCACCAGAGGCATGCAGACAAGTACGCCCAGCGTGACCGCCAGAATACGCCAGATGGATTCGGCGAGAATGGGCTCGGGCCAAGCAGGATAGGCAATAGCGGCGCCCGCAGCGGCGCCTGCCAGCGATGCTGCGAACAGCATGACGAGGTCGCGAAGCATGAGGCCCCGGCCGGATTTCTCAGGCCGCACCACTCGCATGAGACCGGCAATTATGAGCGGCTCGGCCACACTGGCTGCGGCCAGCGTCAAGATCTGGCCAGGACTCATACCCCACCAGGCGCTACAGGCGGCGCTTGCCAGAGCCAGAGAGCCCAACAAGAGCGGCCAATCCCGCCGCGGAGAAACGAGCAAGGCCGCGACCGCTATTGCGGTCCCCGGCCAGAGCAGGAGCTGTGCTCCATAGTTTTCCCGAAGAAACAGGGCGGAGATGGCACAGACGGCCCAAGCCAAGCCGACGCATGCCGCCTTCAGGGCAGCCGCCCAACGAGAAGATGGTCGCCCCTGCGCGCGCATATACCCGCACTAGCCGAGAGGCGTTAAGCTCCTCGCACTATATGCCTACGCATTCCTACTGCTCAGGTCAGGCCGCTGCAGCGTGACGCTCGCGCATTTCGAGGTTGAGCATTTCCGCCAGCAGGAACGCCAGTTCCAGTGACTGCGCCGCGTTGAGGCGCGGGTCGCAATGCGTGTGATACCGATCGGCCAGACCCTCGTCGGTGATCGCCACGGCGCCTCCGACGCATTCGGTGACGTCCTGCCCGGTCATTTCGATGTGGATGCCGCCCGCATGCGTCCCTTCCGCCCGGTGCACGTCGAAAAAGCCGCGCACCTCTCGCAGGATCCGGTCGAACGGGCGGGTCTTGAACCCGCTTTCCGACTTGACCACGTTGCCATGCATCGGGTCGCAGCTCCAGACCACCGGATGGCCCTCGCGCTTCACTGCCCGGACGAGCGGTGGGAGCCCGCTTTCGACCTTGTCGTGCCCAAACCTGCTGATCAGCGTGATGCGGCCCGCTTCACGCGCGGGATTCAGCGTATCCAGCATCTCCAGCAATGCGTCCGGTTCCAGGCTGGGGCCGCATTTCATCCCAATCGGATTGCCCACACCGCGCAGGAATTCCACGTGCGCGCTGCCCTGGAACCGGGTGCGGTCACCGATCCAGAGGAAGTGGGCACTTGTGTCGTACCACTGCCCGGTCAGGGAATCCTGCCGGGTGAGCGCCTGCTCATAAGGGAGGAGCAACGCCTCGTGGCTCGTGTAGAATTCGGTGCTCTTGAGCTGCGGCACGCTTTCGGGATCGACGCCGCAGGCCTCCATGAAGTCCAGCGCCTCGCCGATCCGATCCGCCGTTTCCGCGAATTTTTCCGCCCATGGGCTGCGGCCCATGAACTCGAGAGTCCATTGATGAACCTGGCGGAGATTCGCATAACCGCCACCGGCGAACGCGCGCAGCAGGTTAAGCGTGGCCGCCGCCTGGCTGTAGGCACGGATCATGCGCTGCGGGTCGTTCCGACGCGATTCCGGTGAAAACTCGATGCTATTGACATTATCGCCGAAATAGCTCGGCAGGGTCACGTCGCCTTGCGTTTCGGTAGCGGAACTGCGCGGCTTGGCGAACTGGCCGGCCATTCGGCCGACTTTCACCACCGGGAGCTTGCTGGCAAAAGTCAGGACCACTGCCATCTGCAGCAATACGCGAAACGTGTCGCGAATATTGTTGGGATGGAATTCGGCGAAACTTTCCGCACAATCGCCGCCTTGCAGCAGGAATGCCCGGCCCGCAGCCACTTCCGCCAGCCGATCTTTCAGAGCCCGCGCTTCCCCGGCGAACACCAGCGGCGGAAACTGCGCAATCACTTCCTCCGCTGCGGTAAGAGCAGCAGCGTCGGCATATTCGGGCAAGTGCCTTGCCTCAAAATTGCGCCAGCCGTCAGGAGTCCAATTCTTAGTCACGTTACAAACTTCCAGAATTTCCGGGAAAGGCACTATTTAGGCCTTCCCGGTACGCTTTGCAAAGGTTGCAGCGGTTACCTTCCGCCTTGCCCGCCTTCGGGCACCACCGAAAGACGCCAGGCCTTGTCGGCAAGAAGATACTTCCGTGCCAACTCTTGCACGCGCTCCGGAGTGATATCGGTGTAATCGCGCATCAAGCCGCGCAGCGCCGTAACCTTGCGCGGCTCGAAACTCGCACCCTCGAGCTGGCTCATCCAGAAACCATGGCCCGTCAGCGCCCTGCCGATGAGATTGCGCAGCGGTTCGACAACTCGCTGCAGCTCGTCGGGCGTGGGGCCATTGGCCGCAAGATCCGCGGCGATCCGGTCAACCTCCGCGTAAAATGCCGGCACCTGTGCAGGAGGGAGCTGGGCGAGCGCCATGAGATTGCCGCCGGTCGCCACGTCGTCGGGCCAGCTTGCCGAGACATGGGGGGCATAGCTGGAGCCGTCACGCTCGCGCATGGCTTCAAGCAACCGGTTACCGAATAGCTGCCCCAGCACTTCCAGCTGGCGCCCCTCGCCCATACCCTCGACGCCGCCGCCAGTCGGCCAGGCGACAACTGCGGCGGCCTGCGTCGGATCGCCGCGATGCGTACGCACGACAGGATCCTTCCGGGACGCGGGAAATTCGGGAACGACATTCAACCGTTCAACCGGCACTTCTGTTCGAGGTTCAAGAGCACCGAAGGTTCTCGTCAGTGCCTCGACCGTCCCGGCATAGTCGATGTCTCCGTAAACCATCACTTCTACCGGCCCATGGGAAAGCAACGGCCCCCAGACTTCGCGGAATCGGCCGGGCGAGACATTCTCCAGGGCGGCCGGATCGGGCTTGGCGAAGCGCGGGTCCTGGTTAGCCAACAGCCAGTCGAGATCGCGCTCAAGCACGCCCGAAGGGCTGGTGCCATAGCTGTCATAGGCGATCCGCCCGGCAGCGACTGCCCTGCGGAAGGGCGCTTCGTCCCAGCGCGGCATCGCCAGCTTTGCGGCGAAAAGATACAGCTGGTCCGCGACATCTGCGGCACGAGTTTCACCTCTGAGGACAAACGCCCCGTCCTCGATCCGGAATTCGAACCCGAGCTTGCGGCCTGTCGCCAACCGATCGAGCTCCTCCTCGCCAAGCGTCCCAAGACCGGAAGAAACCAGCGCCATCTGTCCCAACGAAACATAGGGCGCGTCTTCCGTCGCAATATCCTGATAGCCGTGGCCGAAGCGGACCTGCACGGTCGCCCGGCCCGGCTCATTGGTCGTCTGCCACACTTGCGCCCGCACGCCGTTCGCGAACTGCAGTTGAGCTATGTCGAGCAAGCCGAGCTGCGTATTCGAAACGGGCGCAGCAGGCTCTCCGATAGGCGGCAAATCGTCGAACGAAATCGGAGCCGCCCCTTCGGCGCGCCCATTTGAGACGACCGTTTCCTCAAGAGCACTGCGCAAAGCGGCCTCGTCGGCCTCCCCGATAGAGGGAGTCATGTAGATGGCGCGCGTGACCGTGCCCTCGAAAAGCTTCTTCGTGTGCTCGAAGACTGCTTCAGGTGTGAAGCGGGCGCGCATGGCACGGAAAACCGCGAGTATGGTTTCAGGCGCGGCCACCGTCTCGCGAATGTCGAGCGCCTGGACCAGGTTGTCCGCAAGCGTTCGCGAGGCCTGGATCGATTCCTGCTCGGCCAGATTGGAGAATACGACGTCGAATTCAGCGATCTCGCGCTCGATCTCCTCTTCCGAAGGTGGATGGGCAAGTGCATCCTGAAGCACCTGGCGCACTTCGAGCAGGGACGTGCGCCAATCTTCGTCGATCGGAGTCAATGTCACGAATGTCGCGTCCGTGGACCGCGAAATATCATCGTGCTGAACGCCGGCGACGAGGAAGTGCCCACCGCGGCGAGCCTGGCTTTCAAGGCGACGGTTGATGATCGACTGGGCCAATGCACTGATGAGAAGCCCGCGATTATATTCGAGATTGTCGGTTACCTCCTCCCAAGGGCGGAGAATCGCGATCGACAGGCTACGCGGCAAATCCGGTTCGACCATCACTTTCACCGTACCGAGAGGGGCCGGCCCCTCCCCGCCCGGTGGCGCCGCTGGCGCACCGAAATCCGGATCGGGCGTTATCCGCCCTTCCGCTTTCCAGTCGCCGAAATAGGTCTCGATAAGCCAGGCAAGTTGCACGGGGTCGACATCCCCCGCAGCGATGATTTCCGCATTGTCCGGGCGATACCAGCGACGATGAAACGCCTGTACAGCCTCTGGGGTCGCGGCAAGCAAGCTCTCTTCCGTACCGATCGGAGACCGGTTTTCGAGGCGCTGGCCCTCGAAATATAGGCTGCGCGTGGCATCGCCGATGCGCCGCGCCACCCCTGCCCCATCGCGCCATTCGGCAAGGACAATCGGTACGTCAGCTACCAGATTGGCTCTGGAAAGTGCAGGCTCGCGGATCATTCCGGACAAAAGGCGAAACGTCTCGTCCAGCTTCGCGTCGTCCACATTGGGAAGGTCGAGCTTGTAAACTGTGTGCGTGGGGGTCGTTTCCGCATTGGTATCGCTGCCGAAGGTCGCCCCAAGCCTCTGCCAGCGCGAAATTGCCTCGCCCGGTTCGAGATATTTGGATTCCCGAAACGTCAGGTGTTCCACGAGATGCGCGAAACCGCGTTCGCTATCCTGTTCGTGGAGCGAGCCCGCATCGATCCGGATCCGGATCGACACCTGACCCGGCGGCACCCCGTTCTTGCGGACCGCATAACGCATGCCATTGTCGAGCTCACCGAACAGCCACTGGCGATCCTGAGGGATATCGGTTCCGCGATAAAGCCACGGATCGTCGGGCTGCAGACTCGGCGGAGCGGCTTGCTGGGCCAATGCCGGTTGCGAAGCGATCGCCACCAGCAATAGCGACACAAGCAGGAAAATTCGGGACGGGCGGCGAAACGCGCCGATTGGGATTTGCATGGTCGAGGTCATATCATCGCCGAGGATGAAGGAGGAGTGAACTTGCCCGCAGTCGCGCGGCACCCTACATCACTGGCATGTTCATCGAAACCGAAACCACGCCCAACCCCGCAACGCTCAAATTCCTGCCCGGCCAGCCTGTCATGCAAGGCGGCACGCGCGAATTCACGTCCCCGGAGGAAGCCGAAGCATCGCCGCTCGCCGATGCGATTTTCGCAACCGGCGAAGTGACAAATGTCTTCTTTGGCAGCGATTTCGTGTCGGTCAGCGCGGCACCGGGAGCGGAATGGGCCTCGCTCCGCTCGCAAGTGGCTGCAATCCTGCTGGATCATTTCGTGAGCGAAGCTCCACTCTTTGTCGGAGGCTCTGCCGCGGGAATTTCGGTCCCCGCGGAGGAAGCGGATGACGAAATGGGAGACGATCCCGCCGATGCCGATGTTGTCGCGCAGATCAAGGAGCTGCTCGAAACCCGGGTTCGCCCGGCTGTGGCCGGCGATGGCGGCGACATCCGGTACCGGGGCTTTCGCGAAGGCGTGGTCTACCTCGCCATGCAGGGCGCCTGCTCCGGATGCCCCAGTTCGACAGCCACGCTCAAGCACGGGATCGAAGGCCTGTTGAAACATTATGTCCCCGAGGTCGTTGAAGTTCGGACGGCCTGACCGCACCTATTTCCAATCCGGCCAAGGGAGGTTTCATGGCCCCGCCGCTTTCCGATTCCGCGCTCGACCAGCTATTTCGCGAGGCGCGAAGCTATAATGGCTGGCTGGACAAGCCGGTAACCGACGACCAGCTTCATACACTCTGGGACCTGATGAAGATGGGGCCGACTTCGGCCAACCAGCTTCCGGCGCGGATCGTGTGGTGCAAATCGGCAGAAGCGAAGGCGCGGCTGGCAGGCCATGCGGGCGAGAAGAACCGCGCCAAGATCGTTTCCGCGCCCGTTTGCGCAATCCTTGCCATGGACATCGACTTTCACGAGCAATTGCCCTGGCTGTTTCCGCATACCGATGCCCGGAGCTGGTTCGCCGGCGACGAAGCCGCGCGCCGGCAATCCGCCTTCCGCAACTCGACCCTCCAGGGCGCATACATGATACTGGCGGCTCGCGCGATCGGGCTCGATTGCGGACCCATGTCCGGTTTTAACAATGAGGCGGTCGACGCGGATTTCTTCGCCAGCCAACCGAAGTGGAAGAGCAATTTCATCTGCTCGATCGGCTATGGCGACCGCCAGAGTATTTTTCCTCGCAGTCCGCGGCCGGAATTCGAGACTTTCAACCAGATTCTCTGATACCGGGTCTGCCGAACCATGCGGACCCTCGCGATCGATTGCGCCACCGAGGCTTGCTCCGTCGCCCTCTTCGAGGGGGACACGCTGGTGGCTGCCCACCATGACCTGATCGGGAGGGGGCATGCCGAGCGGCTTGTCCCGTTGATCGCCGACCTGCCGGCCAAGGGTCGCTCCGATCGTATTCTGGTGTCCCTGGGACCAGGAAGTTTCACCGGTGTAAGGATCGGCATCGCGGCCGCCCGGGCATTGGGACTGGCATGGAACTCGGCGGTGCTCGGCTATCCGACATTGGCTCTTGTCGCCGCGATGGCGCGGGCCCACCATCCGGGTCCGGTGACCGTCTGCATGGCGGGAGGGCACGGAGAATGGTTCGTGCAGGATTTCGGAGCGGACGGGTTACCGCTCGGGCAACTCGCTTCGCTCCCGCCCGACATTGTTCGGGACCGCCCGCTCCAGCCGGTACTCGCCGGCAGCAAGGCATCGGCCATGGTTTCGCTAACCGGCACCAGCGCAATCTCTCTCGATATCCTGCCCGACGCCCGCCAGGTGGGCAATGTGCCGGGATCGCTCCTGTCGCAAAATCTCTCGCCCATTTACGGACGGGGTCCCGATGCGAAGTTGCCGGCGGCGCGGTAATGGCATCGTCCACGGAACCTCTGCTCGATCAAATTATGGGCGTAATGGATGCAGCCTTCGCGCCTGAATTCGGGGAGGCATGGACTCGCCGTCAGATATCAGACTCGCTTGCGATACCCAATATCCAGGCATTGGTTATCGGAGCATCCGGCGAGGAACCACCACCAGACGAAGACGCGGCCGGATTTGCCCTGTCCCGCCGCGCGGCCGACGAAGAGGAGCTGCTGCTTATTGCCGTACGTCCCGAGGCTCGTCGGAGGACGCTTGGCTCGCAGCTCATCGAAAAATTTTTGTCCTCGGCGCGCGAGAATGGAGTGGCTCACGTATTTCTGGAAATGCGCGAAGGAAACCCGGCAGAGAGCCTGTATCTGCGCCACGGTTTCAATCCAATCGGGAGACGCAAACTTTACTACCTCGGCAAGGATGGCGTCCGGCGGGATGCGATCACTTATGGCCGGAAGTTATAGTGTCCCGGTTGAAAACAAGGTTTAAGAAATTTACTTTGTTTCCTTGCAGCATGCTTTATGATGTTGCACGATCAACCGATCGACGCGCCGGTGCGGCGCACCCCTCATAAAACGCCATCGAGAGTCGCATCCCACCATGGAAAACATCCAGACCGATATGAACGAAACCCTGATAACGCTGACTTCGGATATCGTTGC
>CAYRCH010000040.1:0-4128 GCA_964422665.1 uncultured Sphingomonadaceae bacterium
GACGTGATCGCCGCCAAGATGGCCGAGCGGCACAAGAAAGAGCTGTCCTACACGCCCGAAAATGCGGAAAAGCACTTGATCGATGCGCTCGACTCGGCCGAGCCGCAGGCCGATGCGGCCGTTGCTGCGGAGGATTTCGCCGGGGCGATGGCGGCGCTGGCCAGCCTGCGTGCGCCGATCGACCGGTTTTTCGACGAGGTGACCGTGAACGATACCGATCCAGCCAAGCGCGCCGCCCGGCTCGACCTGCTTGCACGCTTCCGTGCTGCAGTGCACAAAGTGGCTGATTTCTCCCGTATCGAGGGGTAGGGAGTTTTCTCCCAGGACAGTGTCAGATGTGTCGACATTGTGTCAACTTAACGCCCCTCATCCTGAAACCAAATTGGCAGACCAAATGACGAACTCGGTGTATATTTTCGGCGGCAACAGCAGCAGCGACGATCCGCGCAGCCGCGACAAGACGATTGTCGGCGGCAAGGGCGCGAATCTCGCGGAAATGGCGTCGATCGGCCTGCCGGTGCCGCCTGGCTTCACCATCACCACCGAGGAATGCATCGCCTATCTGCAGCACGGGGCGGATTTCTCCCAGTCGCTGCGCGACGAAGTGGCCGGGGCGCTGGCCCATATCGAAAAGTCGGTCGGCAAGAAATTCGGCGATGCCGCCGATCCGCTGCTCGTCTCGGTTCGTTCCGGCGCGCGCGTTTCCATGCCGGGCATGATGGACACGGTGCTCAATCTCGGCCTCAATGACGAGACGGTGGAAGGGCTGGCCGCCGTGTCGGGCGATCCGCGTTTCGCCTGGGATTCCTATCGCCGTTTCATCCAGATGTATTCCGACGTCGTGCTCGGCCTCGATCATTCGCTGTTCGAGGAAGCGCTGGAAATCGCGAAGGAAGAGAAGGGCTTTTACAACGACACGGAGATGGAGTTCGAAGACTGGCAGAGGCTGGTCGGCGAATACAAATCCATCGTCGCGCGCGAGCTGGGCGAACCCTTCCCGCAGGATGTATTTCACCAACTCTGGGGCGCCATCCGCGCTGTCTTCGATAGCTGGGATTCCGACCGGGCCAAGGTCTATCGCCGGCTCAACGACATTCCCGGCGACTGGGGCACCGCCGTCAACGTCCAGGCGATGGTGTTCGGCAATATGGGCGACACATCGGCCACGGGCGTCGCCTTCACCCGCGATCCTTCGACGGGCGAGCGCGCCTATTACGGCGAATGGCTGGTCAATGCGCAGGGCGAGGATGTCGTGGCCGGCATCCGCACTCCGCAATATCTGACCAAAGCCGCGCGCGAGCGGGCAGGCGCCAAGCCGCTGAGCATGGAAGAGGCCATGCCCGAAGCCTATGGCGAGCTGGCTCGCGTGTTCGACCTGCTGGAGGCGCATTACCGCGACATGCAGGACATCGAATTCACCGTGGAACGCGGGCGGCTGTGGATGCTGCAGACGCGCAGCGGGAAGCGCACCGCCAAGGCGGCGCTCAAGATGGCGGTGGAGATGGTCGGCGAAGGGCTGATCGACGAGAAGACCGCGATCCTGCGGGTCGATCCGATGGCGCTCGACCAGCTGCTTCACCCCACGCTCGACCCCGAGGCTGAGCGCGACGTGCTCGCCACCGGCCTGCCGGCTTCGCCCGGCGCCGCCAGCGGCAAGGTGGTGGTCGATGCCGACACCGCCGAGCAATGGGCCGGACGGGGCGAGAAGGTGATCCTGGTCCGCGTCGAAACCAGTCCGGAGGACATTCACGGCATGCACGCCGCGGCCGGAATCCTGACCGCGCGCGGCGGGATGACCAGCCACGCGGCGGTGGTGGCGCGGGGCATGGGCCGGCCCTGCGTGTCGGGTGCTTCGGCGATTTCGATCGATGCCGCCGCCCGCACGCTGCGGATCGGCAATAGCGAACTCAAGGAAGGTGATCTCATCACCATCGACGGCGCCAGCGGCGAAGTGATGGCGGGCGAAGTGCCGACTATCGAACCCGAACTGTCGGGCGATTTCGGCACGCTGATGGAATGGGCGGACAAGCACCGCCGCATGAAAGTGCGCACCAATGCAGAGACGCCCGCCGATTGCCGCATGGCGCGGCAGTTCGGAACGGAGGGCATCGGCCTGTGCCGCACCGAGCACATGTTCTTCGACGCCGCGCGGATCAGCGCGGTGCGCCAGATGATCCTGGCCGAGAACGAGGCCGGGCGGCGCAAGGCGCTGGCCCAGCTGCTGCCCGAGCAGCGCGGGGATTTCGCCGAGATATTCACCTGCATGGAAGGCCTGCCATGCACGATCCGCCTGCTCGACCCGCCGCTGCACGAATTCCTGCCGCAGGGCGATGCGGAATTTGCCGAGCTGGCCGAGGCGACGGGGTACGGGGTCGACCATTTGAAGCGCCGCGCGGACGAGCTGCACGAATTCAACCCGATGCTCGGCCATCGCGGCTGCCGGCTCGGGATCACCTACCCCGAGATCTACGAGATGCAGGCCCGCGCGATCTTCGAGGCGGCCTGCGAAGTGAGTGCGCGGGGCGGCGACCCGGTGGTGCCCGAAGTGATGATCCCCTTGGTCGGCACGAAGGCCGAACTGGCGATCCTGAAGTCGCTGGTGGACCGGGTGGCGGAAGAGGTCTTTGCCGAGCAGGGCCGCAGGCTCGACTATCTGGTCGGCACCATGATCGAGCTGCCGCGGGCGGCGCTGATGGCTGGAGACATTGCCGAGGAGGCCAAGTTCTTCTCCTTTGGAACCAATGATTTGACGCAGACTACTCTCGGCGTTTCGAGGGACGATGCGGGCCGGTTCCTCGCCACCTATGTCGAAAAGGGCATCTTCCCGCGCGACCCCTTCGTCAGCCTCGACATCGACGGGGTGGGGCAGCTGGTGCGCCTCGCGGCCGAACGCGGGCGAGAGACGCGCGGCGACATCAAGCTCGGCATCTGCGGCGAGCATGGCGGCGACCCGGCCAGCATTGCCTTCTGCGAGGAAGTCGGGCTCGATTATGTCAGCGCCTCGCCCTTCCGCGTGCCGATCGCAAGGCTTGCCGCGGCGCAGGCGGCGCTACGTTCCGGCGAGTGACCGGCGCCCGCTGAGGGTGAGGATCTCGAAGCTCTCGGTGACCCGCCCGTCGGGACCGGCGGCCCCGAGAAAGGCCTCGCGGGCACGGTGAAGCCCTGCCCGGGTAAGCGGCGGCGCGGGCGAGGCGAGGGCCGATCCGAGGCTCTGGTCGCGCAGGTCGGAAACCAGACGGTCGAGCGAGCGGTAGGAGGCCTTGAGCGTCCGGCAGTCGACCACCGGCTCGCTCCATCCGGCGCGCTGCAATAGCTGCGCGGCCGAGCGGACATCGACCATGGGATGCGTCCGCGCCGCCGGACGCTCCCCGTCCGCCGCCAGCATCGCGGCGCGCAGGTTGAGAAGGCTTCCGGCGCCGAGGAACTGGGCGATCACTCGCCCGCCGGGCGCGAGTGCGCTGCGCAGGTGAATCAGTGCGCCGGGAAGGTCGTTGGCCGTGTCGAGCGTGCCGAGGCTGACGATGAGGTCGAAGCCGGAGCTGGGGAAGGGCTGCTCCTCATCGAGCTCGTCGATATCGCGCCACATCACCTCGTGGCCCTTCGCAACGAGCTCAGGCGCCAGCGCGCCGGTCCAGTCGCCGATCACCAGCGCCTCGCCCGGCTCCTGCCGCACGAAGGCGAGCCGCTCGAGCACGTCGAGGATCATGTCGTCGATCACGAACCGCGCCGCTCCCTCGCGCTGCTGGCGCGCGGCGATCCGGCGGCGCACGGCAATCCGGCGCTTGCGGTCGAAGATGCGGGGCGGGGCGGGCGTGTTCACGTGCGCTGCCTTCCGCGATCCTGCAGGTGAATTCAACCGCTTGCCTGCAGCCCTGCGAAATTGCAGCATCGCCCAATGAAGCTGTCCGAAGCCCTCGCACCGATGGTCGACCTGGTGTTCCCGCCGCGCTGCCAGCTGTGCGGCGGCAGTGTGGCTGCGCAGTCAGGCCTGTGCGCCGATTGCTGGGGCGGGCTGTCGATTCCCGGAACACCGGCCTGCGAGCTCTGCCAGCAACCATTCAGCGCGGCCTGGCAAGTGGCGGAGGGGGCGAGCTGCCCCGCCTGCATGGCGCAACCGCCCGACCATGA
>CAYRCH010000040.1:4228-8216 GCA_964422665.1 uncultured Sphingomonadaceae bacterium
AATCCGGGGGCACCAACTGCTGGTGGACGGTCTCACGCGCAGCAAGCCGACGCCCACGCTCGGCGGGCTCGGACGCAAGGCCCGAGCACGGACGCTGGCGGGCGCGATCACAGTCAATCCGATGCGCGCGGCGCAATTGCGCGGAAGGGATGTGATCCTGGTTGACGACGTGCTGACGACTGGCGCCACAAGCAAGGCTTGCGTGAGGGCACTCAAGCGGGCGGGGGCAAGGCGGGTAGTCATCGGCTGCTTCGCCCGGGTCACGCGCGAACTGGACGCGTAACGGAACGGTCAGCCGAAAACAGTAGTGCCCGGGAATGACCCCGGGCACTAACGTGACGAAATTTGAAAGGACCGGTGCCGAAGCACTGTTACCGTCCCCCCCGGACGATGATCGGTCCAATCCCTCATATACACGGATCACCCATCGCCTGAGTTCTCCGCAACCCCCTCCTGCCCTTGGCGCATCATAGATGCCGGTGGTCAAAAGTGGCCGGCTCACGTTGGAACCGCGCCCTTTATTCCCATTGATGGGATTGGTACGGAAGGCCATTCGCGGCAATGCCGGGAATTTGTCCCGCCCCTGTTGTCTTGATGCAACAAAAGCGCCCTGCTGCGGGAGCGGGATATGAGATCAGAAAAGGATTCAACCCATTTCGAGCACAAAAACAGGTGATGTTGAAACGTCACCCGATCCGTTCAATCCCAAATTTGACGCTTCCGGCTTGATCACCGCAATGGTGGTTGATTCGTCAAGCGGCGCTCCGCTGATGCTCGCGCACATGGACGCGCATGCGCTCGCCCGGACCAGGGAAACCGGACTGGCCCATTTTCATTCCCGCAGTCGGAATGCACTCTGGATGAAGGGCGAAACGTCCGGCAACACCCTCAAGGTGGAGGAAATACTCGTCGACTGCGACCAGGATGCGATCGTGCTGCGCGTGGTGGCAGCAGGCCCGGCATGTCATACCGGGGAAACTTCCTGCTTCTATCGGCGTTTGGAAAATGATGGTCTCCACGGCGTCGATGGATAGGGTTCGCATTTGACGCTTACGTAAAGGGTATATAAAAAGGGCGGTGAATGACGTCCTCATCGGTCAGCCGCAAGCCCCACGAGGGGGCGCATATAGAGCGCCCGGATGCAAGTCCGCGCGAACAATATTCGATCGGAGACCTCACGCGCGAATTCGGATGCACCGCCCGTGCATTGCGCTTCTACGAAGAGGAAGGTCTGATCGCACCAACGCGCGACGGACTGGCACGGATATATTCAAAGCGTGACCGCGCACGGCTCGCGTGGATCATGCGCGCCAAGAATGTCGGCTTTAGCCTGACGGAAATCCGTGAGCTGATCGATCTCTACGATCTCGACGATGGTCGTGTCGAACAGCGCCGCGTTACCATGCAGCGATGCCGGGAGAAAATCCAAAAGCTCACGCAGCAACGCGAGGATATCGATTCCTCGATACGCGAGCTCACCGAATTCGTGACCCAACTCGAAGAGCTCAACCTCGAAGAGCTTCAAAGCAAGAAACGCAGAAAAGGATAGGATCCGATGCCCGTCTACAAGGCCCCGACGCGCGATACCCGGTTCGTCATCAACGAACTGCTCGATCTTGAAAGCTATGGCAATTTGCCGGGCTTCGAGGCAGCGACGCCGGATACGGTCGACGCGATCGTGGAGGAAGTCGGCAAGTTCTGTTCGGAAGTCGTGCAGCCGCTCAATCAGGTTGGAGACCGGGAAGGCTGCGTCCGCCACGACGACGGCAGCGTGACGACTCCTTCGGGTTTCAAGGAACTTTACAGGCAGTATCGCGAATCCGGATGGGGCACGTTGTCGCTCCCCGCCGAATTCGGCGGCCAGGGCCTGCCGCACGTCTTGGGTTTCGTGCTCGAGGAATATCTAGCCACTGCCAACCATTCCTTTGCCATGTATCCCGGCCTCACGAACGGTGCGGTCGCCGCGATCATGGCGACGGGTTCGCAGGAGCAGAAGGAAAAATACCTGCCCAAGATGATCGCGGGCGAATGGCTTGGCACGATGAACCTGACAGAGCCGCATTGCGGCACCGATCTGGGTCTCATTCGCACCAAGGCCGTGCCCCGCGATGACGGCTCCTATTCCATAAGCGGGACCAAGATTTTCATCTCGGCCGGCGAGCACGATCTGACCGAGAACATCATCCACCTGGTACTGGCCAAGACCCCGGACGCGCCCGCTGGATCGAAGGGCATTTCCCTGTTCCTCGTGCCGAAGTTCATGGTGACGGATGACGGTTCCATTGGGGATCGCAACGGCGTGTCCTGCGGGTCGATCGAACACAAGATGGGCATTCACGGCAACGCCACCTGCGTCATGAACTATGACGAGGCGCAGGGATGGCTGGTGGGTGAGGAGAACAAGGGTCTCGCCGCCATGTTCATCATGATGAACGCCGCGCGCCTCGGAGTGGGCGTGCAGGGGCTGGCCCAGTCCGAAGTCGCCTATCAGAACGCGGTCGAATACGCGAAGGAGCGCAAGCAGGGTCGGGCGCTGAAGGATCGTCCCGATCCGTCCGCCCCGGCAGATCCGATAATCGTCCATCCCGATGTCCGCCGCATGCTGATGGATGCGAAAGGCTTCAACGAAGGGATGCGCGCCCTGATCATGTGGGGCGCGCTGCTGGTCGACCTCAGCCATGCCGCCCAGACCGAGCAGGAGCGGCAGGAGGCGGATGACCTCATCGGTCTGCTCACACCGGTCATCAAGGGATACGGCACCGATCGCGGCTACGACATGGCCAATGCCATGCAGCAAGTGTTCGGCGGCCACGGGTACATTCAGGAATGGGGCATGGAGCAGTTCGTGCGCGATTCCCGCATCGCCATGATCTACGAAGGCACCAACGGCATCCAGGCGATGGATCTGTGTGGGCGCAAGCTGGCCGCCAATGGCGGACGGGCGATCCAGGCGTTCTTCGCGATGGTGGATGAGGACGTGTCCTCGGCCAAGGAAGATGAAGCGCTCGGCCCGATTGCGGAGCGACTGGAAAGGGCCGTGGGGGAACAGAAGGCCGCCACCATGTGGTTCATGCAGAACGCCATGGCCAATCCCAACCACCTCGGCGCCGGGGCGCATCACTACATGCACATCATGGGCATCGTGTGCCTGACCTTGATGTGGCTGCGGATGGCGAAGGTCTCGCAGGCAAGGCTCGCCGCGGGGGCGCAGGATAAGGCATTTTATGAAACCAAGCTGGTCACGGCGCGCTATTTTGCGGAGCGTTTCACACCCGATGCCGGTGCGCTGCGGCGCAAGATCGAAGCGGGCTCGGATGCAATGATGGCGCTGACGCCGGAACAGTTCGAAACGGCTGCCTAGCCGGGCCGGGATTCGTTCGGTCCGTGCGAGTGCTGCCGCCATGAAACGATTGAAATGCAAGATGAAACGAGTGACCTTCGCAACCGGTCGCCAAAGTTCGTTCGTATCATCGCAGGGAAGTGGCGTGTCCGGACTTCAGTGCCAACATGGTGAGCGACGGGGGGTAGTCGAGAGAAGGAACTACCAATGTCACTCATCAGCAAAGCAACCACGGGAACAGGTCTGGCTATCGCGCTCGCGCTCGGCGCCGTAGCTGCGCCAGCTTTTGCCCAGGACGAGGGGCCGCCGCCAAATGTGGATACTGACGGCGACGGCGTCGCAGACGCATGGGACACGAATGGCGACGGCCAGGCAGACGCGTGGGACAAGGACGGCGATGGCAAGCCCGACAGCCGAGACCAGGACGGCGACGGCCAGCCCGACCCGAAGGATAAGGACGGCGAGGGTCCGTCAGATCCGGCCGCCCCTGCCGAATAGCCGCGCTTGTTCTATCTGGGAGCTGCCGGGCGACTAGCTCGCTCGTCAGCTCCCAAACAGCTCGTCGAACATAGCGTGCATGGCGGCCCAGCTTTGCCGATCCGCGCTCTCGTCATAAGCCACGGCATTATTGCCGGGCGGAACGGGATA
>CAYRCH010000040.1:8316-16092 GCA_964422665.1 uncultured Sphingomonadaceae bacterium
GCCGATCCGCGCTCTCGTCATAAGCCACGGCATTATTGCCGGGCGGAACGGGATAGGGATTGGTAAAACCGTGCTTCACGCCAGAATAGGAATGGAAATGCCAGTTTGCCCCGGCACGGTCCATTTCCTCCCAGAATTTCAGAACCTGCTGACGCGGTACCATCGGGTCGGCGTCGCCGTGGCAGACTAGCAGCCGCGCAGTGATCGCCCCGGGCGCAGCCGGCATTTCGGTGCCCAGAAGGCCGTGGAAGCTCACGACGCAGTCGAGCGGAGCTCCGTCGCGCGCCATTTCCAGCGCCGCTTGGCCGCCCATGCAAAAACCGATTGTGGCCAAGGGCAATCTCTCGGTTTCGGGCAGCGAGACCAATGCCCTGAGCCCCGCTTTGAGGCGACGGCGATAGTCGGTCGGAGCGGCGCGGAGCTCCATTGCGAATTCTCGCCACTCGCCGGGCGCTTTCGCAGTCCGGCCATAGAAGTCCGCCACGAAAGCAAGATATCCGGCCTCGGCCAGCGCGGCTGCCTTGTCGGCGACGGCGGGCGTGATGTTGGCGATCGTCGGCCAGACGAGGATTGCTGCGCGAGGGGCACCTGCCGGGCGCGCGATATGACCGGTCAGCTCGACGTCGCCGTCCCGATAGGAAAGAGGCTCGAGTCCCTTCATGACTGCGCCGTATCCGCAAACGCTTGCGCTATCGCTGCCTGGGCCAGGCCAAGTTCTTCCCTGTTGGTCAGCTCGCTTTCGACGCCGTAACCCCAGTCGTCATTATCGCCGAGATACTGAACGACGACTCCGTCCCGCCGCGATACCGCAAAGGCGCCGCGATGGTACAAGGCATAGCGCGCCTCGGCTTGCGGAATGAACCAGTTGATCTGGCCGCGCACGGGCACGAGGCCGGCATCGTTCCAGATATCTTTCGCGCCATAGCCCATGCAGTTCAGGATCACCGGTTCGTCCAGCGCCAGCACCGCGCTGCGGTCGGGGAAGGAGCGGCGCACCATCTTGCCGCCGCGCAGCATGAACAATCGCGCAAGCCGGTCCGAATAGGCGGCGACGTTGAAGATCATCGACTGGCCGCTGGACACATTCTTGCGGGGGAAGGAATGTTCGTCGGGGCCGAGGCGCCGAAATCCCGGCGACAGGTCGCGCAGTCTTCGCCCGAGATGGAGCCACTGATATTCGGACGGAACAGGCTGGCGAGCGGGATCGGGAGCCGGGTCCGAAAGCTGGTACTCGGGCACGTACTCTACCGGATCGCCGAGCGTGCCGACAAGGCTCTGGTGCACCTCGTGGGCCTTCCTTGCCCAGCTCTCCCACCGGTCGGCGAACCCGGCATCGGTGGCATCGGCATGCGCGATCCGGCTACTGGGCGACCAGACGCCGGTGGCCCTGGCGGAGCGGGTCTCGGCCGGGAATTCGGCGGCGTAAATCGTCACGTTGGCGCCGGTCTCTATCAAGCGCAGAGCGGTCGTAAGACCGATGACGCCGGCACCGATGACCGCGAAACTGCTATGCTCGGAGGCGAGCGCAAGATCGCGCGTCGTCTCGGCGCAGCCCCATGACAGCGACCAGCCCGACCCGCCATGGCCGTAATTGTGGACGACCAGCTTCTCCCCGATCCGCTCCGCTTCGAGGCGAGGGCCTTGGGGACGGAACGGGCGCAGGCAGACGGTAATCCGCATCAGCCGGTCATCGCCGACAAGCAGCGGCGGGACCGCTTGCGAGACCGCACCGGCTCTTGCCAGCGGCCCGGGCGCTTTCACGCATCCAGCAAGCAGCGCTGCACCGCCTGCGGAAACGAAAGTCCGGCGGTCGAGGCCGGTCATTGCTCGGGCAGGAAGTCCGGCACGGAGAGATAGCGCTCGCCAGTATCGTAGTTGAAGCCCAGGATCCGGCTGCCGGTGTCGAGCTCGCCGATCTTCTGCGCAATCGCAGCCAGGGTGGCCCCGCTGGAAATCCCGACCAGAAGCCCTTCCTCACGGGCGCAGCGGCGCGCCATTTCCTTGGCATCGGCGGGGTCGACCTGAATCGCCCCGTCGATCGACTGGGTGTGCAGATTGGCCGGGATGAAGCCAGCCCCGATGCCCTGGATCGGATGCGGGCCGGGCTGGCCACCGGAAATGACCGGCGACAAGGTGGGCTCCACGGCAAAGGCTTTCATTCCAGGCCATTGCTTTTTTAGCTGCTCGGCGCAGGCTGTCAGATGGCCTCCGGTACCAACACCCGTGATCAAGAGATCGATCGGCGCGTCGGCAAAATCGTTCGCGATTTCTCGCGCCGTGGTTTCGGCGTGGACAGTGATGTTGGCCGAATTTTCGAATTGTTGCGGCATCCAGGAGCCGTCGATTTCCCCGAGCAGTTCCGTGGCCCGGGCCAGCGCACCCTTCATGCCCAGTTCCTTGGGAGTCAGGTCGAAGCTGGCGCCATAGGCCAGCATCAGCCGCCGCCGCTCGATCGACATGCTTTCCGGCATGACCAGGATCAGTTTGTAGCCCTTGACCGCGGCGACCATGGCAAGGCCAATGCCGGTGTTGCCGCTGGTCGGCTCCACGATCGTGCCGCCGGGCTTCAGTCGCCCGTCCTTCTCGGCCGCCTCGACCATGGCGAGCGCGATGCGGTCCTTGATCGATCCGCCGGGATTGGCGCGCTCGCTCTTTATCCAGACCTCGTGATCCGGGAACATCCGCGACAGGCGAATGTGCGGAGTGTTGCCGATGGTGGCTAGGACGCTGTCGGCCTTCATGGTGACCTCTCCTTGTCGAGAAACTGCGAAGTGAATGTTCTCGCCTGGCGCAGTTCGGGAAACAGCCAGGCCCAGAGTGCTGTAACTACTATGGCACCGACGCCGCCAAGCGCAACCGCTCCCGTCGCGCCGATCAGGGCGGCGGCCGCACCGGCGCGCATCTCACCCAATTCGTTCGAGGCGGAGATGGCGAGGCCCGAAATCGCGCTGACCCGGCCGCGCATATTGTCGGGCGTGTTGAGCTGGATCAGCGTGTTGCGCACGAATACCGAAATCATGTCCGCCGCGCCGAGCCCGGCGAGCATGACCAGCGAGAGGAAGAGATTGCGGGACAGCGCGAAGCCGACAGTGAAGGCGCCGAAGGCGGCAACTCCGAGCAGCATCTTCAGCCCCACCTCGGTCGAGAATGGGCGGAACGACAGGTATACACCGACAAGGGCGGCGCCGGCCGCCGTGGCCCCGCGCATCAGGCCGAGGCCTTCGGGCCCGGCCTGCAGGATGTCGCGGGCGAATACGGGCAGCATCGCAGTCGCGCCGCCCATCAGCACGGCGAACAGATCGAGCGTGATGCAGCCGAACAGGAACCGGTGCCCGCGCACGAAGCGGAACCCGTCGATCATCTGCCGCAGGGGCTTGAGCGGCGGACCTTCATGCACCGCACGGACCGGGCGGACCGAGGAGATCAGCGCGCCGGAGACGAGCAGGGTCGCGGCCGAAACGAAATAGGGCAGCGGAGCGTCATAGGCGAACAGGAAGCCGCCAAGCGCGGGGCCGACCACGGTGCCCGACTGCCAGGCGATCGAGGATTGCGCAATAGCCTGCGGCAGCAGGCGCGGCGGCACCAGGTTCGGGGCAATCGCGCTGAGCGCCGGTCCGTTGAATACCCGGGCCGCGCCGTGCAGCGCGCCCAGCGTGAACAGGATCGGCAGGTTCAGCGCGTCGTTCGCGGTCAGCAATGCCAGCGATAGCGCAACCAGCGCGTCGATCGCATTGGCGAACAGCACCACCCAGCGCCGGTCGAACCGGTCGGCGGCAATGCCTGCCACGGGAGTGAGGATCAGCAGCGGCACGAATTGCGCGAGGCCGAGTAGGCCGAGCTGGAGTGCGGCCTCTGGCCGGTCCATCCCGTAATCGGCGCGGGCGACGTCGTAGACCTGGTATCCGATCAGCACGACCATCGAGATGGTCGCCATCACCGCCAGCAGGCGGGCAGTCAGGTACCGGCGATACTCCGGTATTTGCAGGGAAGATGTGGGTTCCGGCACTCAGGCCCAATGGCAGGCCGGCGCGAGCCTGCCAAGAAATGTGAATTATCCGGCCGCGAAACCGTGCTTCTGCGCTGCGACAGGCTCAGCGAGGGCGGCGAAGCCGCGGATTGGGCTGGAGCGTGTCGATCATCGCCATGAAGTCGTCGAGGCGGATGATCCGTTCGAACTGGAAGCCGGCGCGATCGCCCGCGGTCCAGATGCAATAGGCCTCGATTCGCCCGATCTGCGGCAGGCGCACGATCACGCGCTCGCCCTTGGTCAGTTCGGGAGCATTGTCGATCATGAAACCATGCGCGGAAACATTGGCGATATGCAGCTGCAGATCGCCCCGCTCGAGATGCTCGGCGATTACCGGATAATCGACCGGATGCCGCGCAGCGCGGCGCTGGTCGTTGATGGTCAATTGTGCGCCCACAGACAAGGTTCTGTCCCCTTGAAAAAATCCATGGGGATGGTTTCGCAGGAAATGCTGGACAAAGGGTAAAGGGAAGTGCGGGAATTATACCGCCTACCCCCGCAGAATTCCGTGCTTTTTCTTGCCCAGGCTAAGCTTGCTCTCGCGCCCGGCGGGGAGCTGGATCAGCATCGCGGGATCGGACACGACCTCGTCGTCGAGACGCACCGCGCCTTCGGCAATCTTGCGCTTGGCCTCGCCGTTGGAAGCGGTGAAGCCGATCGCGGTGCAGGCTGCGCCGAGGCGCACGCCTTCCGGGCCCACGGCAAGGACCGGCAGGTCTTCGCCCATGCCACCGCCGGCAAAGGTCTCCGAGGCAGTCGCCTCCGCCGCCTGCGCCGCATCGGCGCCGCGCACCATTGTGGTGACCTCGTTGGCGAGAACCACCTTGGCGGCATTGATCTCGCTGCCCTGCAGCGCTTCGAGCCGGGCGACCTCGTCCAGCGGCAGGTCGGTGAAGAGGCGCAGGAAACGCCCCACGTCGCGGTCGTCCACATTGCGCCAGTACTGCCAGAAATCCCAGGCGGGCAGCATGTCCTCGTTGAGCCAGATCGCCCCGGTGACCGACTTGCCCATCTTGGAACCGTCGGCCCGGGTGATCAGGGGCGCGGTGACGCCGTAGAGCTCGGTCCCGTCCATCCGCCGCGCCAGCTCGATGCCGTTGACGATATTGCCCCACTGGTCGCTGCCGCCGAGCTGCAAACGGCAGCCATAATCGCGCGCCAGCTTCGCGTAATCGTATGCCTGCAGGATCATGTAGTTGAATTCGAGGAAGGTCAGCGGCTGCTCGCGATCGAGACGGAGCTTGACCGAATCGAAGGTCAGCATCCGATTGATGGTGAAGTGCCGCCCGACATCGCGCAGCAGCTCGATATAGCCGAGCTTGCTCAGCCATTCGTCATTGTTGATGAGGAGCGCGCCGGTCGCGCTGTCGTCGAAGCGCAGGATCTTTTCGAAGCTGCTCTGGATCGAGGCGATGTTGGACGCCAGCACCTCGTCGGTCAGCATCTTGCGCATGTCGTCCTTGCCCGAGGGGTCGCCGACCTTGGCCGTCCCTCCGCCCATGATCACGATCGGGCGATGGCCGGCCTGCTGCACGCGGCGCAGCAGCATGATCGAGGCGAGATTCCCGACATGGAGCGAGGCCGCGGTCGGGTCGAATCCGACATAGGCCGTGATAATTTCCCGGCCCGCCAGCGCGTCCAGCGCATCGGCATCGGTGATCTGGTGGATATGGCCGCGCTCTTCGAGTAGGCGCAGCAGATCGGATTTGAATTTCTGTGTCATGTCATGTCTCTAAGGGCGGCGCGCCGCCTAGCACGGAGGTCGCTCGTTGGAAACGCATCCCTTGCTTGCCCATCCGGAAAGCCCTCCGGTGTCGGTCAACAGTATCGGTATTTTGCTCGGCTCGGTGCCGGACGGGCGGCTGATGCTGCGGTGGAAAGTCTCGGGTGACAGCGATTTGATGGTGCCGTCCTTCTCCGGCCGGGGGCGGGCGGACGAGCTTTGGAAGACGACCTGTTTCGAACTGTTCCTGATGCGGAAGGGCGGCAGCTACCGGGAATTCAACTTCTCCCCATCGGGGCGCTGGGCGGCCTATGAATTCGATTCGCGGCGCAGCGGGATGAAGGAATACGAACCGATCCAGTGGCCGGAGATCGACTGCCAGGAAGGCAGCGGGCTCACGGTCATGACCGTGTTCCTGGCCGGCGCCGAGCTCGCCGGGATGGAGCGCGCGGGCATAAGCGCCGTGATCGAGGAGGAGGGCGAGGTGCTCTCTTACTGGGCGCTGGCGCACAGGGACAAGGGCGGGCCCGATTTTCACGATCCGGCTTGCTTTGCGCTGGCGCTTGGGCAAGCGGCGAAAAAATGAAATTCGGCATAGACCGCCTGCTGACCGACCCTGAGCTGCGCCGGCCGCTGGAGGGAAAGCGTGTCGCGCTGGTCGCGCATCCCGCCTCGGTGACGGCGGACCTCACCCATTCGCTCGACGCGCTGGTCGCCGCGGGGATCAACGTCACCGCCGCCTTCGGCCCGCAGCACGGGCTGAAGGGCGACAAGCAGGACAATATGGTCGAGACCGCGGACGAGACCGATCCGCAATACGGCATCCCGGTGTTCAGCCTCTACGGCGAGGTCCGCCGCCCGACCGGCCAGATGATGAGCGCAGCCGACGTGTTCCTGTTCGACCTGCAGGACCTCGGCTGCCGGATCTACACATTCGTGACCACGCTGCTCTACCTGCTGGAAGAGGCGGCGAAGCAGAGCAAGTCGGTCTGGGTGCTCGACCGGCCCAATCCGGCGGGGCGCCCAGTCGAAGGCACGCTGCTGGTGCCGGGGCAGGAAAGCTTCGTCGGCGCCGCCCCGATGCCGATGCGTCACGGGCTGACCATGGGCGAGATGGGCCGCTGGTTCATCCGCCATTTCGGCCTCGACGTGGATTACCGCGTGATCGAGATGCACGACTGGCTGCCCGAGGCCGGGCCCGGCCATGGCTGGCCGGAAAGCCGGATCTGGATCAATCCCAGCCCCAATGCCGCCAGCCTCAACATGGCCCGCGCCTATGCCGGCACGGTGATGCTCGAAGGCACCAATCTGAGCGAGGGCAGGGGGACCACCCGCCCGCTCGAAGTGCTGTTCGGCGCGCCCGATGTGGAGGCGGGCAGGGTTCTGGCGAAGATGCACGAGATCGCGCCCGAATGGCTGGCAGGCTGCGCGCTGCGCGAATGCTGGTTCGAGCCGACTTTCCACAAACACAAGGGCCGGCTGTGCAACGCGCTGATGATCCATGCGGAAGGTTCCTTCTACTGGCACGAAGCGTTCCGGCCCTGGCGGCTGCAGGCGCTGGCCTTCAAGGCGATCCGCGCGCTCTACCCCGATTACGAAATCTGGCGCGATTTCCCCTATGAGTACGAACTCGACCGGCTGGCGATCGACGTGATCAATGGCGGCCCGGCCCTGCGCGACTGGGTGGACGATGCGGGCGCCGAAGCGGGCGACCTCGAGGCGCGCGCGGCGGGGGACGAGGCGAAGTGGCGTGAGGATGTGGCGGAACTGCTGATTTATTAGGGCGGATCCCGTTCTTTCCCCCTTCGTCATGCTGAACTCGTTTCAGCATCCATGGTGCCTCCTGGCTCGGACAGTGCCGGTGGAGAAATGGACCCCCGGATCAGGTCCGGGGCAGGCTCTGAAACGAGTTCAGGGTGACGGTAAAAGGGGCGTTTCCCCCATCACCCCACCTTCCGCGGCGCCTTCAGGGGCGAGCGGGGCACCTCGAAAACCACCCCCTTGGCCGGTCCAGCCAGAGCGCGAG
>CAYRCH010000041.1:0-6747 GCA_964422665.1 uncultured Sphingomonadaceae bacterium
ATGGCGCGAGAAGCCGCGGAGCGCGCGGCATGATCTATCTCGACTACCAGGCGACTACCCCGCTTGCGCCCGAAGCGCGCGAGGCGATGCTGCCATGGCTCGGCGGGCCGGAGAGTACCGGCTTCGGCAATCCGCACAGCGCGCACCGGATGGGGCGGCAGGCCGCGGCGGCGGTGGGGGTGGCGCGCGAGCAGGTTGCGGCGCTGCTGCCGCCCGGCGGGAAGGTCGTGTTCACCAGCAGCGCAACCGAGGCGCTCAACACTGTTGTGCGCGGCACCGGCGGGGACGTGCTGACTTTCGCCGCGGAACATGCGGCGGTGCTCGACTGCGCGCGGCCGGTGCGCGAGGGGGGGCGTCATTTCGAAGTCCTTCCCGTCGGCAAGGGCGGGCAGGCCGATCTCGACGCGCTCGGCGCCGCGATCAATCGCGACACCGGGCTGGTGGCGGCGATGCTGGTCAATAACGAGATCGGTGCGATCAACCCACTGGCCGACATTGCTGCGCTGGCCCATCCGCAAGGCGCGCTGGTACTTTGCGACGCGGTGCAGGGATACGGGCGGATCGCGATCCCCGAAGGCGCGGATTTCATCGCCATCTCGGCGCACAAGATCCACGGGCCCAAGGGCATAGGCGCGCTGTGGATCCGGGACGGGATCGACCTCGATCCGCTGATCTTTGGGGGCGGGCAGGAGCAGGGGCTGCGCTCGGGGACGCTCAGCCCGGCCTTGTGCGCCGGTTTCGGCGCGGCGGCGGCGCTGGCGGCCGAGCGGATGGCGGAGGATGCCGCGCATGTCGCCGCCCTGTGGAGCTGCGCGCGCGAGCTGTTTCGCGGGTGGGAGCTCAATGGCAGCGCCGAGGCGCGCTGGAAGGGCAATTTCAATATCCGCAAACAGGGCCTCGACGTCGCCCGGCTGATGAGCGATGTGCGCGAGGTGATGTTTTCGGCCGGCTCGGCGTGTGCCAGCGGCTCCGGCCGGCCCAGCCACGTGCTGCGCGCGATCGGCCTGTCGGAGGCCGAGGCGAAAAGCTCGATCCGCCTTGGCTTCGGGCGCTACACGACGCAGGAACAGTTGGAACAAGCCGCGGAGACGATTGCCGCCGCGGCCAGCGAACAGGGAATCTGATGGTCAAGGTGCGCTTCATCGACCGGGATGGAGGAATTGTGGAAGCGGAAGGGGCCGCGGGCATTTCCCTGCTCGAAGTCGCGCAGGGTGCGGGCATGCCGCTGGAGGGCACTTGCGAGGGCCAGATGGCCTGTTCCACCTGCCATGTGATCGTGGCGCGGGAATGGTTCGCGCGCCTCCCCGAAGCGAGCGAGGACGAGGAGGACATGCTCGATCTTGCGGCGGGTGCGGAACCAACCAGCCGGCTTTCGTGCCAGATACTGCTCGACGATTCGCTGGAAGGCCTCGAGGTCCGGATCCCCGCGGAAGCATTCGACGCGCAGCTATTCTAACGGCGTCTCGCGCTGCGAAGTTTACACAAGGTGGACACATCTGACACTGTCCTGGAGAAAAACTCCATGGCTGGAAAAGGGCCGCCACGCGCGCCGAGCAAATCCCTGCCGCTGCGGGCGCACAGGCCGGTAGATACAGCGAAATCGAAATCCATGAATCACCCCTTCGGAACAAAAGGGGAATATATCTATACACATGATTGCGTGTAGGACAGCCCAAATCGTCCCGTCCGATTTGCGCCGGGGCTTGGCGGATATCTGCGAATCCGCCCGTGCAGATTCGACGGGTGGTCCAGGCCATGCTATCAGGGTGTTAGCCGGCCGCGTTCTTCAATCGGCTTTTCGTAGTTTCGGCAACATGCGCGGCCGATCCGCTTCTTCGTCCAGCCGCAATCCCGGGAGCATACCTGCGCGCCGGGGCAGTTGAATGGAGTCGCAAAATGCCCAGATTTACCCTGCAATTTGAACGTGACGGCCAGCCCGAACCCCGAATTATCGAGTTCGAGGGCGAGGATCCCCACGAAGCTTTCAGCATCCTGCAGCGCGAGCAGGCCGTGCGCCCGGCAGCCCTGTGGCAGGACGGAAAACTGCTCGGCAGGATCACCCGCAAGCAGGCGGATTCCTGGACCATCGGTTGATACCGGAAACGCGGCCGGGTGACGGCGTGGCTTGACTTCCTGCCGCCACAGGCCATCTTCCTTTCATGCGTACTGCATTCGCCCGATTCCGACACTATGGCGGCCAATTGCTCGCAGGCATTTAGCCCCGGGCCCGCATTCGCTTAAACTTCGGCGGGGCTCGGGGACTCTCAAGAAAACGAACTGAACGGTCCGCTTGTGCGGACCCGTTTTCCAAGGATTCGAGCAATGCATACCGAAATCGCGAGCCCCGTGAGGCCGCCAATTATCCTTATCGAGGAAGAAGCCGATGCGCTGTTCGGCCTGGCCTGGGCGGCGCGTTTCAAATCCGGCATGGCGGCATCGCTGCTGCTGGAGGAACTGTCCCGCGCAGACACCTGCGATCCCGCCAACATGCCTGCGGACGTCGTCACCATGGGCGCGCGCGTCGTGTTCCTCGACGAGGAAACCGGCGAGGAGCACCGGGTGGAACTGGTCTATCCCAGGGATGCGGACATGGCCGCCGGCCGCGTGTCCGTGCTCACGCCGATCGGGGCGGGGCTGATCGGGCTTAGCCGCGGCAGCACGATCGACTGGCCCAACCGGCAGGGCGCGCATCGCCGGCTGAAGATCATCGACGTGGTCCAGCCGGAACGAGTTGCGTGATGTCGATGGAAAGCGCCGAATGGCGCCCCTATCGCCAGCATCTGATCATCGTCAAAAAGGCAGGCCTGTTCGGCGGGCGCCGATACGAGGTCTGGTACCGCGGCGGGCGCGTCGGGCGGTTTCGCAGCACGGTCCAGGCCGAGCTGCATATCGATGCGCGCATCGGCGAGGCGGGGTCGCAAGGGCTCGCGGGCCTTTAGCGAGAGCTAACGGCGGGAGCGAGCCCTGCGCCCACGATATGTGGCTGCTCAGCTTTCCGCCGGGCTAATCCCCCAGCCGAACCTGCGGCGCAGGCGATGGATGCCGAACAGGCCTGCGGCGAGCGGCATTCCGACGGCGGCTGCAAAGATCAGCAGCGCGACCAGCGTGCCCATGATGGAGCCGAGAGAACCGAGCGCGGAACGGACCGGCGCCCAGAAATCGCTGGCCGGGGCAATATCGGATTCGTAGCTCACAGTGACACTTCTGAAGGCGACGCGGCCGCGCATCTGTTCCAGCCAGCTGCGGGCCTGGTCGATCTCTTCATTTACCTGGGCAACGCTTCGCTCTGCCTCGACCAGTTCCTGCACCGTGCCCCGGCGCGTTTGCAGTACTTCCATCAGGCGGTCGCGCAGTTCGGAGCGCGCGCGGATGCGCGCCTCGGTATCGACCATCTGTTTGGAAAGCTCTTCACTGGCGATGCTGGCAGAAACTTGCTCTGCGCCCGCATCTTCCGCCTCGGCCTCCAGCGCTGCGCCAAATGCGCGAGCCTGGGAGGAGGCCACCGCGAGCTGGAGGGTGCCTTGCAGATCCTCGCGGTCGGCATTGCCGCGCAGCCCCATCCCGACAATGTAGCAGACCGCTGGTCCCTGGCTCTCGCACCGGTCCGCATGGCGGCGCATCAATGACGAGATCTCGGCTGACGGGAGCCGGAAAGAATAGCCGAAATTATAAGCGATCCGGGGAAGGTTGGCCGGAAGCGCGGGGCGCCCGGCGATCTCGGCGGACGCTTCGTCTTCTTCCGGAGTCGAGACCATCATCGGCGAGGTCGTATCGACCGCCAGGGCCTGTTCTGACGTGCCCTGCTCATTCGCCTCGCTACAGCCAGCCAGCATCAGCATTGCGGCGCCGGCCATCAGGCCTGCCGTGCCACGTTTCCATCGATATTGCCGCATTTGCGCCTCCTTTTCGCCACAATGATGCCGCATTGTTATAATGTCACATAATCGCTGGCAAGCGGCAAAATGCGAACGGCCCCGCCGCGTTCAGCGCGGCGAGGCCGTCAATGCCGAAATCCGGCGGGCTGGTTCAGACGTTTTCCGGCGTCTTCTCGCGTTCGAGCGCGCGGATCAGCGTGTCCGAGAAGGCCGGGATGTCGTCCGGATTGCGGCTGGTGATGAAATTGCCGTCCACGGCCACTTCCTCGTCGACCACATTGGCCCCGGCATTGGTGAGATCGGTGCGGATAGAGGGCCACCCGGTGAGTGTCCGCCCCTTTGCCAGCCCCGCTTCGACCAGCAGCCAGGGCGCGTGGCAGATCGCGGCGATCGGCTTTTGCGATTCAGCGAAGCCGCGGAGAATATCGAGGACGCCGTCCTCCATCCGCAGCTTGTCCGGATTGATCTGTCCGCCCGGCAGCAGCAGCGCGTCGTAATCGTCGACTTCGACTTCATCGACGGTCAGGTCGACTTGCACGCTGTCGCCCCAGTCACCTCCGTCCCAGCCCTGGATGTCTCCATCCTCAATGCTGGCGACGACAGTGTCGAAACCGGCCTCGTCCAGCCGCTTGCGCGGCTCCATCAGTTCCGACTGTTCGAAGCCGTCGGTTGCGATGATCAGGATACGTTTGGACATGATGCCTCCTTTTGAATTGCTTTCACCTCGTCAATCGATGGGGAAAGCTGTCCGTTCCGCGCTGTGCGGAGAGCCGTGGCGCTGCTAGGGCGAGCCGCATGGTTGCCATTATCGATGCCGAAAAAGACCCGTTCGACGCGATCGTCGACGCCCCGTTCGACAGCGCGCTGGAGGAGCGGTACCTGGTCTATGCCATGTCCACGATCACGGCGCGCTCGCTGCCGGATCTGCGCGACGGACTGAAGCCGGTTCACCGCCGGATCCTGTGGGGCATGCGGCAATTGCGACTTGCGCCCGACAGCGCGTTCAAAAAGAGCAGCCGCGTGGTCGGCGACGTGATGGGCAAGTTCCACCCGCACGGAAACCTTGCCCTCTACGATGCGCTGGTCCGCCTCGCCCAGCCATTCGCGCTGCGCTACCCGCTGGTCGAGGGGCAGGGGAACTTCGGCAATATCGACGGCGATAACGCCGCCGCCGAACGCTACACCGAATGCCGCCTGACCAAGACGGCGATGCAGCTGATGGAAGGGCTGGACGAAGGCACGGTCGATTTCGTCCCGACCTACAACAATGAGGAGGAGGAGCCCTCGCTCTTCCCCGGTCTGTTCCCCAACCTGCTGGCCAATGGCGCCAGCGGGATTGCGGTCGGCATGGCGACCAGCATCCCCAGCCACAATGCCGCCGAGGTGATCGACGCCGCGCTGGAGCTGATCGATAATCCGCATGTCGAGCATGCGCGGCTGATGGAGCTGTTCCAGGGACCCGATTTCGCCACCGGCGGGCTGGTGGTGGACAGCGCGGCGGCGATCTCCGCCGCTTACGAGAGCGGGCGCGGCAGCTTCCGCGTGCGCGGGCGCTTCCATGCCGCCGAGGCGAAGGACGAGGCCGACCGCGACGCCGGGATAGAGCGGCTGGGCGGCGGGCAGTATCAGCTGGTGATTTCCGAAGTCCCCTACCAGGTGGCCAAGGGCAAGCTGATCGAGCAGATCGCCCAGCTGATCGCCGACCGCAAGCTGCCCATCCTCGAGGATGTGCGCGACGAGAGCGACGAGCAGATCCGCATCGTGCTGGTTCCCAAGAGTCGCAATGTCGACCCCGAGCTGCTCAAGGAATCGCTCTACAAGCTGACCGACCTCGAGACCCGCTTCTCGCTCAACCTCAACGTGCTCGACGCCACGCGCACGCCGATGGTGATGGGGCTGAAGGAACTGCTGACGCACTGGGTGGCGAGCCAGATCGACATCCTCCAGCGGCGCACCCAGCACCGGCTGGGCAAGATCGCCGACCGGCTGGAACTGGTCGAAGGTTATATCATTGCCTTCCTCAATCTCGACCGGGTGATCGAGATCATCCGCACCGAGGACGAGCCCAAGCCGGTGATGATGGCGGAATTCGGCCTCACCGACCGCCAGGCCGAAGCAATCCTCAACATGCGCCTGCGGAGCTTGCGCAAGCTCGAGGAGATGCAGCTCAGGCAGGAAAAGGACGATTTGCTGGCCGAGCAGGACGAGCTCGAGAAGCTGCTCGCCAGCCCGGCGCGGCAGCGTACGCGGCTGAAGCGCGACCTTGCGGCCCTGCGCAAGGATTATGCCGAGGACACCGCGCTCGGCGCGCGCCGGACCACCATCGCGGAGGCGGCGCCGACGGTGGAATTCAATCCCGACGCCATGATCGAGAAGGAGCCGGTCACGGTGATCCTCTCCCAGCGGGGCTGGATCCGCGCGGCGCGCGGACACCTGCCGCTGGACCAGGAATGGAAGTTCAAGGAAGGCGACGGGCCGGCTTTCGCGGTCCATTGCCAGACCACGGACAAGCTGCTGCTCGCCGCGGACAATGGCCGGTTCTACACGCTGGGCGCGGACAAGCTGCCCGGTGCGCGCGGTTTCGGCGAACCGGTGAAGGGCATGGTCGATATCGACGCCGATGCCGGGATCGCCGGGCTGGTGGTGCACAGGCCGAAGGGGCAGCTGCTGCTGGCCGCGACCACCGGCAAGGGCTTCGCCGCCGAGATGGACGAGCTGCTTGCCGAGACGCGCAAGGGGCGGCAGGTGGTCAACCTCAAGGGCGATGCCAAGCTGCGCGTGGTGCGCGAGATCGCCGCCGCGCACGATCACATCGCCGTGGTGGGCGACAATCGCAAGCTCGTGATCTTCAGCCTGGAGGAACTGCCGGTGC
>CAYRCH010000041.1:6847-15855 GCA_964422665.1 uncultured Sphingomonadaceae bacterium
GTGGTGGGCGACAATCGCAAGCTCGTGATCTTCAGCCTGGAGGAACTGCCGGTGCTGGCGCGCGGGCAGGGCGTGACTTTGCAGCGCTACCGCGACGGGGGCCTCAGCGACGCGACCACGCTCAAGCTCGACGAGGGCCTGTCATGGCAGATGGGCGGCGAGAGCGGGCGCACGAGGACGGAAGAGGACGTGCGCGAATGGAAGGTCGCGCGCGGCGCCGCCGGCCGCCTGCCGCCGCGCGGCTTCCCGAAGGACAACAGGTTCTGAAGCAGGCGCCGAGCGATCCCAAGGCCGGATTGAAGTATTGAGCGCACGAGCCCACTGAGAGGGTTTGCAAGTCGGCTCCATTCGATCAAAGGACCCGCACCGGTTCACGCGACGATGCCTTCCGGAAAGCAGCTCGCCTGCTCCAATAATTCGAGACAAGAGATGATCCACGAAAAATTGCAACCCATCCTCGATGACGTGCTCCGGCGAAATGCCGGCGAAACCGAATTCCTGCAGGCGGTCCACGAGGTGCTGGAGAGCTTGGGCCGGGTAATCGCCAAGCATCCCGAATATGCGGACAATGCCCTGATCGAGCGCATCTGCGAGCCGGAGCGCCAGATCATCTTCCGCGTACCCTGGGTGGACGACGAGAACATGGTCCGCATCAATCGCGGATTCCGCGTCCAGTTCAACTCGGCGCTGGGGCCGTATAAGGGCGGCCTGCGCTTCCACCCTTCGGTCAATGTCGGGATCGTGAAGTTCCTGGGTTTCGAGCAGATCTTCAAGAATGCTCTCACTGGACTGCCGATCGGCGGCGGCAAGGGTGGCTCGGATTTCAATCCGCGGGGCCGCTCCGACGGAGAAGTCATGCGGTTCTGCCAATCGTTCATGACCGAACTCTATCGGCATCTCGGCGAATATACCGATGTTCCTGCCGGCGATATTGGCGTGGGATCGCGGGAAGTGGGCTATCTCTTCGGACAGTACAAGCGACTGACTAACCGTTACGAAGCCGGGGTCCTGACGGGCAAGGGGCTGGTGTATGGCGGTTCGCGCGCGCGCACGGAAGCAACCGGCTACGGCGCAGTCTATTTCGTCGAGCGCATGCTTGCCACGCGATCAAGCGGTTTCGAAGGAAGCCGGGTTGTCGTTTCCGGCTCGGGCAATGTTGCGATTTACACCATCGAGAAGATCCAGGAATTCGGTGGCAAGGTCATCGCATGCTCGGATTCCGGCGGATATGTCGTCGATGAGGCAGGTCTGGATCTGAACCTCGTGAAAGAAATCAAAGAGGTCCGGCGCGGGCGAATTTCAGAATATGCCGATCTCAAGACGGGCGCTCATTACATTGAGAACGGATCGATTTGGGATGTCTCGTGCGACGTTGCCATGCCCTCGGCGACCCAAAACGAATTGACCGGCAAGGATGCCAAGGTCCTGATCGCCAATGGCGTCACGGCGGTCGGTGAAGGCGCGAACATGCCATGCACGCCGGAAGCGGTGCGGCTTTTCATGGAGGCAGAGGTGCTGTTCGCCCCGGGCAAAGCGGCGAATGCTGGCGGTGTCGCGACTTCGGCACTCGAAATGCAACAGAACGCTTCGCGCGATAGCTGGACCTTCGAACAGACGGAAGAACGCCTGGCTGCCATAATGCGCGACATTCATGACCGCTGTGCCAGAACGGCGGCGGAATATGGTCGGCCCGGCGATTACGTGCTGGGGGCGAATGTCGCTGGCTTCATTCGCGTCGCAGAGGCGATGAAGGCTCACGGCGTCATCTAAAGCGACGAATGCACTCGCGACGACGCTTCTGGTCTCTCGAAAACAAAAGGCCGGACATCCTCGCGGATGCCCGGCCTTCCGGAACTGGGCGGAACCCTGTTAGCCGCCCGGCTGTTCGGCTTCGGCCGCCGCTCCGCCAAGCTGCGCCTCGATCTGCGCGGCGGTGACGCCGGCGATCAGGACGTTGCCCCGTGAGACGAATGCCGTCTTGGGCAGTGTGAATGCGCCGAGGTCGCCCTCGACTGCGACATTGTCTCCCTCGACCGAAGCGATCGCGCCGATATTCGCGCCCTCGGTGTCGGTCACAGGCGTGCCTTCTACGAGCAGGGCTTCGGTCTGGGCCTGCACGGCTGCCAGCTGCTCGTCCATCGCGGCGTTCAGCTGCTCGCGTGTGAGTGTGATGGTGGGATTGGCGTCGCCTTCCCCGAAGGCGTTGGGCGGCAGCGGAACGCTGTGCTTGTCGGTCTTGACGACCACTGCTTCGGCGCCGACGGATTCGATCTGGCCGACGACCGCGCCATCCGGACCCATTACATCCGCCCCGACCACGACCTGCGCATTCTGAGCGCTGGCGGCCATCGGTACGGCGGCAAAGGCAAGCGCCGCGGCAGCGGCAAAATGTGTAAATCTCATTGAAAATACTCCGTCTTTCATTCGTCTAGTATCGGTCCAACGCGCAAAACGCGAATTACGGTCCGGCAGGCAAATTGGCGAAAAGCATCATGCAGATGCCGATTGTGCCACTGCCACGGCCCCCTCTGAAAGCCATGTATTCAGCGCCTCCTGCCGGAGGCGACGACTCGGGGTAAGGGGCACGGTTGCAACAAGGCAACCCGCTATGGACAGACGGTTATATATCGGGGTTGGACTGAAGGGAGCCTGAAGCGGACGGTCAGGCTCCGGCCAGTTCTTCGGCCAACATTTCCTCCACCCGGACGCGGGAAGGGAAGCCTTCGGCGACCCAGCGTGTCTCGACCGCCTGCAGGATACGCGCGACCTCCGGCCCGGCATTGACGCCGCGAGCGACGATTTCGCCGCCCTTGAGCGGAAGTTCGGGAATCTCCCATCCTTTCAGCGGGTCGATCTTCGCCCCCGCGAGCAGCAACCGGTCGATTGCCTGTTCGCGGCCCAGCCGATAGGCGAGCATGCGCGCTTCGCCGTGGGCTCCTTCTCGCCCGGCCGCGGTGACCAGCCGCTTCTTCTGTCCGTTCGACAGGCGGAGCCGCGCCGCGACCTGCGCGGCGAGGGTGGGATCGGCCGGTATCAATGCCGCGAGGCGGCGGATCGGATCGGAAGCGGCGCCCTGTTTCTGTTCTTCCCCGACCAGCCGCGCCAGGGCTGCAATTTCGTTTTGCCCGCATTCGGGCAGCACCTCGCCGAGTATGCCCCGCGCGTGCATGCGCTCTATCGTGGGCGCTGGATCGGGCAGGGAGAGCAGCAATTGCAGTTCCCACCCCACACGCTCCCGGCTGAGCCCCTTCATCGTCGGCGCGAGATCGGCGCACGCCTGCTCGGCTTCGCCATCGAGCATCGCGCCGTAACGCGCCTGGAAGCGATAGTAGCGCAGGATGCGCAAATGGTCCTCGGCGATCCGCGCGCGGGCGTCGCCGATGAAGCGCACCCGGCCCGCTTCCAGATCGTCCAGCCCGCCGAAATAGTCGTGAAGCTCCAGCGTGTCGGGCTCCGCATAAAGCGCGTTGATGGTGAAATCGCGCCGCGCCGCATCCTCGCGCCAGTCATCCGCAAAGGCGATCGTCGCCCGGCGGCCATCGGTGGAGACATCGCGCCGCAAAGTGGTGATCTCGACATTGCCGTCGTCGAACAGGGCGGTGACCGTGCCATGGTCGATCCCGGTGGGGACGGTGCGGATTCCCGCATCGCCAAGCCTGCGGATGACCTCTTCCGGGCGCAAGGGAGTGGCCGCATCGACATCTGCCACCGGCCTTCCGGCGAGCGTGTCGCGCACCGCACCGCCTACCCACCGGATGTTGTCCCTGCCAAGCGCAGCCACCAGTGCGGCGAGGCTTTTCCTCTGCGTCCATTCCGCTGCCGGAAGCCTAGCCATCGACCAGATCCTCCCATGCCAGCCGCCGCGAGAGATTGGCGATGATCGCCGCAGTGATCCCCCAGATGCGGTGCCCGTTCCAGTCGATCTCGATATAGCGCCGCATCCCGCTCGCGAATATCGCCTCCTTCTCGATGTGGTTGGCCGGGTCGAACACATGGCGCAGGGGCGCCTCGAACCAGTCCGAGACCTCCATGGGATTGGGGGCGATCGACAGGTTGGGGGGCAGAAAGCCCAGCACCGGGGTGATTTCGAAGCCGGTGCCCGTCACGAAACGGTCGGTCGCGCCAATCACTCGCACATGCTGCGGATGGATAGCCAGTTCCTCATGCGCCTCGCGCAGCGCGGCGGCGATGGCATCCTCGCCAGGATCGATCTTGCCGCCGGGAAAGGCCACCTGGCCGGCATGGTCGCGCATTTCGAGGGGGCGGTGAGTGAGGATCACGCCGGGCTCCGGCCGGTCGGTCACGCCGATCAGTACCGCCGCCGGGCGGATCCGCTCCGGGACGGCGAAGCGGCTGTCGTAGCGCAATTCGGGCGGCGCAGCGGCATGGCCTTCGTCGAACACGCGCCGCAAGCGGTCGAACAGGTCGCTCATTGGGGCATCAGGCTGAAATGCGCGCCAAGGCTGGTGACGGTCCAGCTCTCGCCGGCAGCTAGCGCGTGTTGGGCGAGCTGCTCATAGGTCGAGCGGTTCAGCCGCGCCTCGCAGCCGTTGCGGACCGCAAGATAGAGCGCCGGGGTTTTGTCATCCCCGGCTGCGCGGAGGGGGTTGTCGGGTCCGGCGATCACGAACTCGTCGGTGTTGAGGCGGAAGGTGAGGGCGCCCTCGGCCGCCTGCATGTCCACCGCCACGAAAGCCGCATCCTCCACTTCGATCGACTGGCGGCATTCGGGAGTGACCAGCCAGTGCTGCCCGCTCTCGTCCCTCACCAGTAGCGAGGCGAAGGCGCGAACCATGGCCGGGCGTGAGATCGGGCGCCCCTCGTGGAACCAGCGCCCGTCCGCCGCGATCCGCATGTGGCTGTCCGCTGTTTCGGAAGGCGTCCACCGATGCACCGGCGGCAGGCGCCGCTCTTCCACTGCGCGAGCGACCTCGGCCAGCGACAGTCCTCTGAGATCGGGTGGGGGTTCGTACGGCACGATTGCGAAGTGCCAGATTGCGCAGTCCGCGTCACCCCTGAGCGGTGGGTGCCGGAAAGGTCAGTCGTCGCAGACCGTCACCATGATCATCTGCATCGGCCCGCCATTAACGCTTGCGACATTCCGGTGTTCGACGCGGGTGCGCGAGCACGGCTTGCCGTCCTTCCCCCGTACAGTCTTTTTCGCAGATGGAGGGGAGCTGGCGGCAACCTCGGGGTTATTCGTGCCGGGCAACCTGCAAATCCCCTGATCGGAAAGGCGGGTAATGAATGCCCGCGCCTCCCGCATCAGCCATGCGTCTGCGCTGGCCTTTCCATCCTTTTCGGTACGGCGCGCATATTCGGCTTCCATAGCCGCCTTCTCCGCCGCAGGAAGCGTTCGGGCCGAGCATTCGGGAATGTCGGACTGTGCCTGGGACGGCGCGGGAAGCGCAATAGCCATAGCGGTCGCGGCGCCAGTTGCTGCTAGTCCGAGAATGCCGTACCGATTCATCGCAGCGATCCCTGTGTAGCCTTTGTCACAAATGGCACCTTGATAGTTGAGGGAATCCCGAGACAGCAAATGTGTCCTGGGCCCTCCACCGCGTTTTGCGGTCGCCTTGTCGATGAAATCAGTCCTTCCAGGGACCCAGCATCCCCTCGGCCGGCAGGATCGCGGGATTGTCGCAGCGCACCAGCAACCGCGCGGGATCATATGGGCCCGGGAGACACCAGCCGGCGGTGTGCTCTGCGGTGAAGCCCCAGCGGCCGTAATAAGGTTCGTCGCCGATCAGGACCTGCGGTAGCGGGGCAGTCGGATCGAGCGCGCCGATATACGCCGCCATCAGCGCCCGGCCATAACCCTGGCCCTGCAATTCGGGGAGCACAGCCACCGGTCCGACCATGAGCATGGGATGAGCGCGGCCGTCCGCATCGGTCAGCGCCACCGGCCACAGCTGGATGGTTCCGGCGAGCATTTCGTCTTCATCGAGGGCGGCAAAGCTCAGAGCGGGCAGCCATTCCGTGCCCGCGCGGAGCTTGTAGGCCGTGCGGCCATGCCGGTCTTCGCCGAAGGCGCGGTCGAGCAATTGCTCGATCAGAGCCGGGTCGACCTGCGCCAGCGGAATCAGGGTTGCGGTTGCGTCATTCATGGGCCGCGCGCCGATAGGGGTGGGCGGCCCTATGTGCAACGAATTTGGCGTGCGGTCAGCCCTTGGGGCGCAGTTCCATCAGCTTGCCGTTGGGGCCGTCGCCGATCACCCAGATCGCCCCGTCCTCGGTTTCGGCTATGTCGCGCAGGCGCCCGCCCATGCTGTAACGGACGAGCTCGCTGGCGGCGGTGTCGCTTTCGATCGCAATCCGGCTCATCGACATGGTGCCGAGATTGGCGACCAGCAGCTGACCCTTCCATTCCGGCCAGAGCTTGCCCGAATAGAAAATCATTCCGCCCGGTGCGATCACCGGGTTCCAGCTGATCGCCGGCTTGACGAAGCCGTCATCTGCTGTGTGATCTTCGATCGGGTCGCCATTGTAATTGTCGCCATTGGAACGCACGGGCCAGCCATAATTGTTGCCCGGTTCCACCAGGTTGAGCTCGTCGCCGCCGCGCGGTCCGTGTTCAAGCCCCCAGAGGCGGCCTTGGCTGTCGAACTCCAGGCCGTAGATATTGCGTTGGCCATAGGACCAGATCTGGTCCGTCGGGCTGCCCTGGTCGGCAAAAGGATTGCCCGCCGCCGCACTGCCGTCGAGATTGAGCCGGACCACTGCGCCGAGAGTGTTGGAGAGATCCTGCGCCGGATCGCCCTGCATCCGGTCTCCGCTGGCGACGAACATATGCTGCCCGTCCGGCGAAAAGGCGATCTTGTGCGAGAAATGGCCGGGCGAAGCGATGTCGAGCGATTGCTGCCAGATCTTGGTGAAGCCATCGATGCGGCAGGAATCGGCCTGGTCGCAGACCAGCGTACCGCGGCCCACGGCCGCCCGCCGCGTATCGCCTTCGCCGGCATCGGCCCAGCTGACATAGACGGTGCGGCTGGTTTCATAATCGGGCGCGAAGACGAAATCGCCAAGCCCGCCCTGGCCGCCATAGGCGACTTCGGGCAGGCCGCTTTCGATCGTTCCGAGCCGGCCCGAGGAACGCTGGAAGAACTTCGCCGTGCCGCCCTTTTCGGTGATGAAGAGATTGCCGGTGCCCGGTTCCACCGCGATCGCCCAGGGCTCTTTCAGCGTGCCATGATCGGTAATGGCAAAGACCTCGCTGCCCTGCGCCGTGCTCTGTGCCACGGAAACGAGATTGCCGTTCCCAGCCGAGGGAGCAGGTGCATTATCCCCGGTCTGCGCCGATCCGCAACTTGCGAAAGCGAGGGCGACGGGGGATATGGCGGCCATCAGGATCGTGCGTTTCATGCTCTCGGGAACCCCTCGAATTGACTTTGTTTCCATGCTCGGCTCGCGCGGGCTGGTCGCCGGTGTGGACGAGGCAGGGCGCGGACCGCTGGCTGGTCCGGTTGTGGCGGCAGCGGTGGTGCTGTGCAAGCCCCGACCTTCAGGGCTCGACGATTCCAAGAAGCTGGGCGAGAAGCGGCGGGAAGAGCTGGAAGGCCGGATCCGGGCGCGCTGCGCCTTTGGTATCGGCGTCGTGGCCCCCGAGGTGATCGACCGGATCAACATTTTCGCCGCAACGATGCTGGCCATGAGCGAGGCGGTGCTGCGCCTTGAAGAGGCGCTTGGCGCTGCGCCGCATAACGTGCTGGTGGACGGCAATCTCACGCCGGCCGGGCGGTGCGAGAAGTGGCGCTGGCCGGCCACCCCGATCGTGGGCGGGGATGCGATCGAGCCCGCAATCTCGGCCGCCTCGATCCTCGCCAAGACCTGGCGCGACCGGTTGATGTGCGAGGCGGCGCGCGAGCATCCGCACTATGGCTGGGAGCGGAACAAGGGTTACGGCTCACCCGAGCATCTCACGGCGCTGCGTACCCATGGCCCGTGCCCGCTCCATCGCCGCAGCTTTGCCCCTGTCGCGCAGCAGGAACTGTTTTTGGATCCCTGCTGAGTCCGGTGGGCCACACCACTGCATTTCGAGTCCGCGGCCGGATCGGGACTCAACATCTGGTGGGGGACTCATTCTGTTCTCCCCATGCCTGAGATGGCGTCGCAGCCGGCTCCGCTAAATCATTGCTTGACCTAGGAGTCCTGAGGACTCACCCTGTGGATAAGTTCGGGGAAGGAAACGGGATGGGTCAGGTTCTCACCAAGACTGAAATGCGCCAGATTGCCGCCACGAAGGCGCGTGCGGAGCTGCCGCTCGGCCGGATTCTGGCTGGCGACTGCGTGGAAGCGATGCGTTCGCTGCCCGATACCAGCATCGACCTGATCTTTGCCGACCCGCCGTATAATTTGCAGCTCGGGGGCGATCTCAACCGTCCCGACGGCAGCCATGTCGATGCCGTGACCGACGATTGGGACCGGTTCGACAGCTTCGCCGCCTATGATGCCTTCACGCGCGAATGGCTTTCCGAGGCGCGGCGTATCCTGAAGCCCGACGGGGCGCTGTGGGTGATCGGCAGCTATCACAACATCTTCCGCGTCGGGGCGATCCTGCAGGATCTGGGCTTCTGGATCCTCAACGACATCGTCTGGCGCAAATCGAACCCGATGCCCAATTTCCGCGGCACCCGCTTCACCAATGCGCATGAGACGCTGATCTGGGCCAGCATGGGCGAGAAATCGCGCTACCAGTTCAACTATCGCGCCATGAAAACGCTCAATGACGAGCTGCAGATGCGCAGCGACTGGGTACTGCCGATCTGCAGCGGGCAGGAACGGCTCAAGAAGGGCGGGACCAAGGTTCATCCGACGCAGAAGCCCGAAAGCCTGCTCTACCGCGTGCTGCTCGCCACGACCGAGAAGGGCGATGTGGTGCTCGACCCCTTCTTTGGCACGGGCACCACCGGCGCCGTTGCCAAGCGGCTCGGCCGGGAATGGATCGGCTGCGAGCGCGAGGGCGGCTATATCGAGGCGGCGCTCGAACGGATCGCCAAGGAGCTGCCGCT
>CAYRCH010000042.1:0-7974 GCA_964422665.1 uncultured Sphingomonadaceae bacterium
CCGGAAAGCGACCCCCTGGGCTCAGGATATCACATCATGCAGTCGCAGATTGCGATCGGCTCCGGCGGCATTGCAGGCAAGGGGTTCGGCGAAGGATCGCAGAGCCACCTGCAATATTTGCCCGAGCCGCACACAGACTTCGTTTTTGCGACGATGGCCGAGGAGTGGGGCCTGATGGGCGGGTTGCTGGTGCTGCTGATTTTCGGCGTGGTCCTCCGCTGGGGGATCGCCGTGGCCAATACAGCGCCCGACCGGTTCATGCGCTTGCTCGCAGCGGGCATGACAGCCACGATCTTCTTTTACGTTGCAGTCAACCTGCTGATGGTGATGGGACTGGCACCCGTGGTCGGCATTCCCCTTCCCTTCATGAGCCATGGCGGATCTTCCATGATGACCAACATGATATGCGTAGGAATGATCATGATGGTCGACCGGCAATCGCGCCGCCGCCGTCGGCGTTAGCCGGCATTCGATAGGAATAGGCGCGCAGGCCCTTCACTCCGCGATTTGAGTCGCTATATGGGCGCCTCGCCGTCGATTCGGCGGCAGCGGCCCAGGCCGGTGTGGACGCATAGCTCAGTTGGTAGAGCAGCTGACTCTTAATCAGCGGGTCCTAGGTTCGAGCCCTAGTGCGTCCACCACCCCCTCTTTCGATAGACATTCGACGCTTTCGTCTGCATTCATTCTTCAAAAGAATGCAGGGAGGGAAGGATGCGCACGTCTGCGTGGCTTGCGGCGGCAATAGCGGGAGTTGCGATGCTGGCGGCATCGCTCGGGGCAGCCCAGCCCGGACCTGTATCAACCGCGCCCGAACAGATAACCGCAGGTCAGCGCGCATACGCACAGAACTGCGCAGCGTGCCATGGCGCCCAGATGCAGG
Source organism: uncultured Sphingomonadaceae bacterium (assembly GCA_964422665.1). Classification (GTDB taxonomy): domain Bacteria; phylum Pseudomonadota; class Alphaproteobacteria; order Sphingomonadales; family Sphingomonadaceae; genus DASWIR01. The sequence continues at coordinate 881 of CAYRCH010000042.1, forward strand.
GGACAAACCTCGGCCCGGCACTCGCTGGCAATGCCTTTCTCAACAATTGGGGGGGATCGCAGGCGGCCGATTTGCTGGCGTATGTAGCCAGCTCCATGCCGCCGGGCGGATCTGGACTGCTAGATAAAGAAGCCTACGTGGCGATCGTCGCACACATGCTGGCTGCCAACGGCGCGCCGCCCGAGCAATCCCTCGCTGCGAGCAATTCCGACCTTGAAGGGCTGTTCGTGCCGGCGATGCAGGTCGGGCGTCTCGTCGATGAGCTGGGCATCGGCGGCGTTTCCGATTTCACCCCGACGCCTCCCTGGCCCAGCGAACCCGACCGCCTGGCAGCCCTCTCCCCGGTTAGCGCAGAAATGCTCGCAGAGCCGCCGCCGGAAGATTGGCCCACATGGCGGCGCAGCCATCGGGGGCTCGGCTATTCGCCGCTGGCCGAGATCAATACCTCGAATGTTGCGCAGCTGCGCATCGCCTGGGCCCAGCCCTTGCCCGCAGGCGCCAATATGCACGAGCCGCTGGTTCATGCCGGCGTGCTCTACACGTATGGCTTTGGCGACGAAATTCTCGCGCTCGATGCCAAGACGGGGTCCTTGCTGTGGCGCTATCGCCGGCACCTTCCGGCAAATACGGCGCTGACTTCCAAGAAGACCATGGCACTGTGGGGAAACCGGATCTACGCGGCGACATCGGACCTCCACCTGATCGCGCTGGACGCGAAGAGCGGTCGGCCCATCTGGGACAAGCCGATCACCGACAAAGCTGGATTTCGTAATCCGGGAGGCCCGCTGGTGGCCGAGGGCGTGGTGATGCAAGGTCTCACCACGCAAGAACCGGGAGGTGGGCTGATCGTCGCGCTCGACGTCGAAAGCGGTGAGCATTTGTGGACCTTCCAGACGATAGCCCAGCCCGGCACACCCGATGACAGCTGGAACGGGTTGCCTGCGGAAGAGCGGCGCGGCGGATCGGTTTGGACTTCGGGCAGCTACGATCCCGAGTCCAGACTGGCGCTATGGGGCACAGCGCAAACATATGACACAGGCCCCCTGCTGGTACGCCGGGAAGGCGAACGAAACGATGCGCTATACACGGACGCGACGCTAGCGATCGTGCCGCGCACCGGCGAACTCAAGTGGTTCTTCCAGCACATGAAGAACGACCAGTGGGACCTCGACTGGGTGTTCGATCGAACGGTCGCCACGCTTGAAATAGAAGGCGAAGCGCGCAGGGTGATCATCACCTCCGGCAAGGAGGGCCTGTTCGACGTGCTCGATGCCGAAACCGGCAAATACCTGAAGACGGTCGATATGGGCCTGCAGGACTTCGTCACCGCGATCGATCCCGATACAGGCGAGAAGATCATCGACCCCAGCAAGCTTCCCCAAAAGGACAAGCCTGTATTCATGTGCCCGCATGCCGGCGGCGGGCGCAACTGGTCGCCCACCTCGTTCAATCCGCATACCCAAGAGCTGTTCGTCGTGGCCCGCGACGTCTGCATGGTGATGGTTCCGGCCTCTCCCGGTTTCCTCTCCTCGGGGGTGAATATCGAATATGCCGCCCCGCGGGACGGTGACGGCAAATACGGCGTGCTGCAGGCGCTCGATATGCGGCAAGGCAAGGTGAAATGGGAAGTGCGTCAGCGTGCGCCCTACGACATGGGCGTGCTGTCCACCGGCGGGGGGCTGCTGTTCACCGGGTCGGTGGACCGCCAAGTGATGGCCTATGACCAGGAAACAGGCCGCGAACTGTGGCGTTCGGGCGTCGCAGGGGTGCCGAACGCCTCCCCGGTGACCTATTCGGTCGACGGCAAGCAATATGTCGCCATGGTTGTGGGTCATGGCAATCCGCTGAGCTTCGGCATCCCGACGACGCCTGAAATCGTCATGCCGCCCGTCGACAACAGCTCGATCTACGTCTTTGCCCTCCCCGACCGCGAAACCGATCCCTGAAACTGGTCCGGCGCTTGCCCGCGGGCGGCGCCCTGCCTATCGGCAGATATACGTGAAAAAGCATTTCGGAGGACGAGAGTGAGCATTCTGCAAGGCCGGGTGGTAGTGGTGACGGGTGCCAGTTCGGGCATCGGCGAGGCATGCGCGCTGGTGTTCAGCAAATGCGGAGCGAAGATCGTCCTCGCCGCTCGCCGTGCGGAGCGCCTTGCCGGCCTGGTCGAGAAGATCGAGGCGCAAGGCGGAGAGGCCCTGGCGGTCACCACCGATGTGACCAGCGAAAGCGATGTCGAGAACCTGTTTGCCCAGGCCGTCGACAAATTCGGCACGGTCGACGTGCTGATCAACAATGCGGGCATCGCCGACAGTACGCCGGTTTACGAGATGAGCCTCGACCTCTGGCACAAGGTGATGGACACCAACCTGACTTCCGCGTTTCTCTGCTCACGCGCGGCCTTCCGGATCATGAAGGAACAGAAGCGCGGCCGGATCCTCAATATCGGATCGATTTCCGCCCGGGTCCCGCGCGCCGACAGCCCCGCCTATGCTGCCAGCAAGTGGGGTCTCGACGGGCTCACGCGCTCGCTCGCGATCGACGGACGCGAATTCAACATCGCCGCGTCGATCTTCCATCCGGGCATCGTCGCCACCGAAATCGCGCCGGGCGCCGTCAAGCTGCCGGAGGATATGAGTGCCGATCCGATGGATATCGCGGATGTGATCCGCCACATGTGCGACATCCCCGACCACCTGAATTTCTACGAAGGAATGGTGGTGCAGAACAAGATTCCGTTCCTCGGCCGCGGCTGACCGCCGCCGGGACTATGGGCTCCGCCGCTACCCTTGATTGCTACAATATCGCGGATTTGCGAGAGAAGGCGCGGCGCCGTCTGCCTTTGGGTATCTGGGAATATGTCGAGCGCGGCGTGGAGGATGAATGCGGCCTCGCCCGCAACCGTGCCGGGTTCGACACCATCACATTCCGGCCCCGCGTGCTGCGCAATGTGGAGCAGGTCGACGCTTCGACCAGCATGCTTGGCACCCCATCCGCCTTCCCTCTCGCGGTGGCGCCCACGGGGGCAGCCGGGCTGCTATGGTACCAGGGCGACCTCGCGCTTGCCCGCGCCGCAGCACGAGCCGGCGTGCCTTTCACCATCTGCAGCGCCAGCACGATGGATATCGAGGAGATCGCGCGGGCGGGAGGCGACCTCTGGTTCCAGCTCTATATGTGGGCGGACCGTGCATTGTCGCATGATGTCATCGACCGGGCTGCGGGCCTCGGCTGTTCGGCATTGCTGGTCACGCTTGACCTGCCCGTACCCCCAAACCGCGAATATCTTCACCGAAACGGCTTCGGCACGCCCTTCCGGCTCAATGCGCGCAACACGCTCGACGTGCTGGCGCACCCGCGCTGGCTACTCGGAACAATGGCTCGCTATGCCGTCAATGGCGGGATTCCGAGCCAGGCCAACTTGCCCGACCGGCTTCGCAACAAGGTGACGCAGAGCGCTCATCCCGGCGCTCATTTCAAGCAGGACAATCTCGACTGGGACGAGGTCGCCCGGCTGCGCGAGCGCTGGCCGGGCAAGTTCGTGCTCAAGGGCATCCTGCGCGCCGACGATGCAGAACGCGCCGCGGCAATGGGCGCCGATGCGATCGTCGTTTCCAACCATGGTGGCAGGGGGCTCGACTGCGCCGTCGCCAGCATCGACGCCCTGCCCACGATCGTCGAGGCCGTAGGCGGACGAGTGGAGATCGTTCTCGACAGCGGTGTCAGGCGCGGCAGCGATGTGATGAAGGCCGTGGCGATGGGCGCGAGCGGAGTTCTGGCAGGACGCGCGGCGCTTTACGGGCTCGCCGCAGCCGGAGAAGACGGGGTGGTCCGCGCGCTGGAGCTGCTGAAGGCGGAAACGTCGCGCACCATGGCTATGCTCGGCGCACGAAAAGTTTCGGAGATCGGCCCGGACCTGCTCGGATGAGAGCCCGAGATATCAGCCGGGCAAATGCTCCGGCGCTTCGCTGATATCGATGTAGTGCCCATCGTAATAGGTGAGCGGCTTGGCATTGGCGCGGTGAAATACTTCGAGCAGCTCGCCAATGAAGATCGTGTGGGTCCCGAACGCATGCCGATGGGCTATGCGGCAGATCATGCTCGACTGGGCAGTCGCAAGTACCGGGACCCCATGTGCTTCCATCCAATCGCCCGTCTGGAATCGCTCTTCCCCCAAACCGCCGCGCATGAAGGCTTCCGCGACATCGCGATTGCCCAGCCCCAGCACGTTGACACAGAAGGTCTCGGCGGAGTCCATCGGCTCATGAAGCGAAGCCTGCCGGTTGATGCAAACCAGCAGTGATGGCGGATGAAAGCTCAGCGAACTGACGGCTGTCGCAAGAATACCGAACCGCCCTCCTTCATGCCCGGTGGTGACTGCGTGCACGGTGGCTGCAATGTGGCGCATTGCGCTGCGGAAGGAATCGAGAAGCTCCGGCTGTTCCATATGCCGTGCATGCGGGCCAGAACCCGCGCTGGCAAGCCCTACCACGATGTGAACCGCCCGCTTGCATATGCACATTATAATGTGATAGCGCGCCGACTATGGATATTCGTACTATCGACCGGGTCCGCGAGATGGTCGGCGGCGGGCGCATGAGCCGAGCCGGCCTTGCCCGCGCGGCCGGGCTGCATGCCAACACGCTTCGCGACTGCACCGAGGACAACTGGAACCCCACTGCCGAGACGCTGGGCAAGCTCGAGCGCTTCCTGTCGGCAAATGACGACAAGCCGGTGCTCGTCCCAATCGAGGAAATCATTAACGAGGCGCGCAACGGAAGGATGTTCGTGCTCGTCGATGACGAGGACCGCGAAAACGAAGGCGACCTCATAATCCCGGCCCAGATGGCCACCCCCGACGCGATCAATTTCATGGCGACCCACGGGCGCGGCCTGGTGTGTCTCGCCCTCACCCGCCAGCGCGTGGACACGCTCGGCCTCGAGCCGATGAGCCGCGACAATCGCACCCGGCACACCACGGCCTTCACCACCTCGATCGAGGCTCGCGAAGGGGTCACAACCGGGATTTCCGCGGCCGACCGGGCGCGGACCATATCGGTGGCCATCGATGCCTCGAAGGGACCCGACGACATCGTCACGCCGGGCCATGTCTTTCCCCTGGTAGCCCGCGAAGGCGGTGTGTTGGTCCGGGCGGGTCATACCGAGGCCGCCGTCGACATTTCACGCCTCGCAGGCCTCAACCCCTCGGGCGTCATTTGCGAGATCATGCGCGAGGATGGATCGATGGCCCGGCTCGAGGACCTGGTACATTTCGCGAGGCTGCACGATCTCAAGATCGGCACGATCCGCGACCTGATCGCCTATCGGCGCGAGCATGACCATCTGGTCGAAAAGCGCGCCGAAACTCGGTTTACCAGCAAGTGGGGCGGCGACTGGCGGGCGATCAGCTTTTACAACAAGGCAACGAAGGGCGAGACTCTGGCGCTGGTCAAGGGACACATCGATCCTGCCCGCCCCTCCCTCGTGCGGATGCATTCGCTGTCGATGTTCGACGACATTTTTGCCGCTGAAGGCGATCGTTCCGGACTGCTCGAAGGGGCGATGCGGATCATCGGCGAAGAAGGCGCGGGCGTGGTGGTTCTGATCAGCCGGCCGACGGCAGACTATGTGTCGCGAGCGATCAAGGGCCGGGACACGGGAGCCAAAACGGAGGAAAACGAGGAGCCCCCCGAGCAACGCGATTACGGCGTAGGGGCCCAGATCCTGACCGAACTGGGCGTTCGGGACATGATCCTGCTCACCAATACCAGGCATTCGCTGGTCGGCCTCGAAGGTTATGAGCTGTCCATTATCGGAGAACGGCCAATCGACGCGGGAGACAATTGATGGCGAGGTTCCTCATCGTGGAGGCGCGGTTTTACGACCATCTCAACGACATGCTCGTGGCCGGTGCGCGTGCCGCACTGGAACGGGCGGGACACGAGATCGACCAGCTAACCGTGCCGGGCGCACTCGAAATTCCCGGCGCGATTGCGGCGGCCGCTGACAGTGGCCGGTACGACGCATTTGTCGCCCTCGGCGTGGTCATTCGCGGGGAAACCTGGCATTTCGAAATCGTCGCGGGTGAAAGCGCGCGCGGCATCATGGCGCTGACGATGGACGGGATCGCCGTCGGGAATGGCATCCTGACAGTGGAGAACGAAGCCCAGGCCATCGAGCGTGCCGATCCCGCACGGCTCAACAAGGGAGCCGGCGCTGCCGAAGCCGCCATGGCGCTGCTGACGATCCAGGAGAAGTATCGATGAGCACCCACCCTTCCGTCGCCGGGATTCCGCTCGTGCTGGGCGGCAATGTGTTCGGCTTCACCGCCGACGAAGACACGAGCTTTGCCATTCTCGACCGGTTCTACGAGCATGGCGGCCGGATGGTCGATACGGCGCAGGGATATTCCGTGTGGGTCGAGGGGCATGTCGGCGGGGAAAGCGAAACGGTCATCGGCAAGTGGCTGGAATCGCGCGGTGTCCGCGCCGAAATGCGCATTGCTACCAAGACCGGCATGTTCGGCAAGCCGGGCGACCTCGCTCCCGCAAAGGTGGCGGAAGAACTGGACAAGTCGCTTGAACGGCTCCGCACCGAGTACGTCGATCTGTATTATGCGCATCGCGACGAGGAGGGCACGCCGCAGGCCGAAGTGGCAGCGGGTTTTGGCGCGCTGGTGGAAGCCGGAAAGGTCCGCGAGCTGGGTGCGTCGAACTACAACGCGGCTCGCCTCTCCTCGCTCAATGCCGCAGCCGACGCGGGCGGACATCGGCGCTTCACCGTGCTGCAGAACGAGTACAATCTCGTCTGCCGCGACGAGTTCGGCCCGGATCTCCAGGAGCTTTGCGCCGAGCAGGGAATCGCTCACTTCCCGTGGTTCGGCCTGGCCGCCGGCTTTCTCACCGGCAAGTATCGCTCGCGGGATGACCTGCAGAAGCACAATCGCGGATCGAGCATCGAGAGGTTCTTCGATCGCGGCCTGAAAATCCTGCCTGCGCTGGATGCAGCGGTGTCCGAAATGGGCGCCAGCCACGGCGCGGTCGCTCTCGCGTGGCTGATGGCGCAGCCCGGCATCACCGCCCCGATCGCCAGCGCCAGCA
>CAYRCH010000042.1:8074-15854 GCA_964422665.1 uncultured Sphingomonadaceae bacterium
CGCTCAGCAGCGCATGAACGGACCGCTGGAATGGTTTGCCGCGATCGGGACGATCCTCGCTGCCGGCATGATCGCCGCCGATCTCGGCCGCCGGGTGACAGGGTGGGCTTTCATCCTTTTCGTATTCGTCTCGATGGCGTGGGTAGCATCGGGCATTGCCAATGGCACGCCGCCTCTTGCGATCCAGAACCTCATCATGCTGGGAGTCAATGCCTGGGGCGTATGGCAATATCTGTTCAGCCCGAAGAACCGCAAGATAATGGATCGAATGGAGCCGCTGGAGAAGGAAGTCAAAAAACAGGTCGAAATAGAGATACAGAATGGTAACCAATAGATTTACCTTGGCGCATCCGTTACCTAGACCAACTATTTCTCGATATGGTTATTTTTGACTTTACAAGTTACCAAATAGTGCTTGTTCTACGAGTAGTTCAGCGACACAACTATCGAAAGAGAGCGCTAACTCGTTAACGATTTTCGCGATGCACAGGAGCCACGTCGCGACAATGGTGTGGGACAAGCAAGATGCAGATTCTAAGGTCGCCGGCAAGCTGTTTGCCGTCGCCACCGAATTGCTTGCAGTCGCGCGCCGGCTCGAAGCGATTCCCCCTACGGATGGAGCCATACAACCGGAACCGGCGAACGCTCACAGCGAAACGGACTATGGTTTCCTGGCGGAGCTGGCCCGGGAGGCATATGAGGACCGACGTCGCCGAAGCGCAATATTCGGCAATTCGATGCTCTTCGGAGAACCCGGATGGGACATTCTCCTCGATCTTTTCATCGCCGCCAGCGAGCGTAAGACGATATCGGTCACCAGCGCCTGCATCGGAGCCGCGGTTCCTTCAACAACCGCTCTTCGCTGGCTAAAGGTGCTGGAAACCGAGGGTCTGGTTGTTCGAGAACACGATCCCAATGATAACCGCCGGATCAATGTTCGCCTTACCGCGAGCGCCTTCGGCAAGATGTGCGACTATTTCCGGAACTCCAGTCGTCCGCAGAAACCCGTTGGCTGGATTGCAGATCGGGAGTCTCGCTGCGCAACCAAATATTGGCCTGCAGCCTAGGCCCAGAAGTCAGCCGAAACATCCAGTTCCGGCATAGTGCGCGCTGTCGCCCAGTTCTTCCTCGATCCGGATAAGCTGGTTGTACTTGGCGAGGCGATCCGAACGGGCAAGCGAACCGGTCTTGATCTGACCGCAATTGGTCGCGACCGCCAGGTCGGCGATGGTGGCGTCTTCCGTCTCGCCAGAGCGATGGCTCATCACCGATGTGTATCCGGCACGGTGCGCCATATCGACCGAGCGGAGTGTTTCGCTGAGCGTGCCGATCTGATTGACCTTCACCAGCAGCGAGTTGGCAAGGCCCCGTCCGATGCCCATTTCCAACCGCCCAGGGTTGGTCACGAACAGGTCGTCGCCAACTAGTTGAACCCTGGCGCCGATCTTGTCGGTCAGTGCCTTCCACCCATCGAGATCGTCTTCCGCCATCCCGTCTTCGATCGACCGGATCGGATAGTCCGAACAGAGCTGCGCAAGGTATTCGGCCATCTCAGTAGGACTGAGCGACGTGCCCTCCCCAGCCATGTCATATCGGCCATCGGCGAAAAATTCGGTGGATGCACAGTCCAGGGCCAGGGCGATCTCGTCGCCCGGCTTGAAACCGGCCTGCTCGATGGCCGACATAATGAAATCCAGCGCATCCCGGGTGCTGGCAAGGTCAGGCGCAAAACCGCCCTCGTCGCCGACAGCCGTCGAGAGTCCCCTGTCGCTCAGCTTCTTCTTTAGCGTGTGGAACACTTCGGCGCCCCAGCGAACAGCCTCGCCAAGGCTCGGCGCCCCGATCGGCATGATCATGAATTCCTGAATGTCGATGGGATTGTCGGCATGCTCCCCGCCATTGATGATGTTCATCATCGGGACGGGGAGGACATGCGCGGCCACTCCTCCGACATAGGAATAAAGCGGAAGACCGCGAGCATTGGCCGCCGCCTTGGCCGCCGCCAGGCTGACTCCAAGGATGGCATTGGCGCCGAGCCGCGCCTTGTTGGGCGTCCCGTCAAGTTCCACCATCGCCCGGTCGATGTCCTGCTGGTCTTCGGCATCGAGGCCCAGCAGCGTATCGGAAATTTCCCCGTTTACTGCGGCAACGGCGTTGAGCACGCCCTTGCCCAGATAGCGCGCCTTGTCCCCGTCGCGCAGTTCGACCGCTTCGTGCGCCCCAGTCGATGCGCCCGACGGGACCGCGGCGCGACCAAAGCTTCCATCCTCCAGCAATATGTCCACTTCGACCGTGGGATTGCCCCGGCTGTCGAGTATCTCGCGTCCGTGGATATCGATGATTGCGGTCATGACTGTCTTTCCGGATGGTGTTGTAAAGGCTTAAGACACTCCCATATTGAGAGCATGGGCGCGCTCTATGCTCCGGAACATTGCCGCGCAAGTTGCGTTGCAGGGTCGAGGGCATGAAACTGCCCGTGACGCTCGCTGAACCGAATGCAAGGTAAGGATCGAACATGGCTACATCATCCACTGCCAAGGGCACCAGGAAGACTTCAAAGGCTGCTTCTCCCAAGTCGGACTCTCCTTCCAGCCATACCGCAGAAGCCAAATCGCGCTTCAATGCGGCACTCGAAGAAGCGAAGGCTGGTGCCGCTGAACTTGCGGCGGAAGCCAAGGAACGTGGTGCCGTATATCGCGATTCGGCACGCACCAAGAGCGAGGATTGGACCGTCGAGGCCAAGACAAAGGCGAGTGAGCTGGCAGTCGAGGGCAAGACCCGCGCCAGCGATGCGCTCAGCCAGTTCGGCAAGCTTGTCGGGGACAATGCTCCGACGATCGACGAAAAGCTGGGAGCCAAATATGGCGATTACGCACGTTCTGCCTCGCGTAAGCTGCAGGAAACGGCGACCAGCCTCGACAACAAATCGATCGATGAAATCGGCGAAGATGCGCGCGAATTCGTACGCAAGAGTCCCGGTCTTGCGGTCGGAATGGCCGCTGTCGCCGGCTTCATGATCGCTCGCCTCTTTCGCGGGCGGTAAGCATCGCCCGGTTGACTTCTCCGGCCATGGACGGTTCACCCAGCGCCATGGCCGGAACCGATCCCGAATCTATTCCTGAAAAACCGGCTGGCGAAAGTGCCGACGAACCACAGCGTTCGCTTATCGATGATCTCGAAGCAATTATCGACGACGGTCGAACCTATCTCGACGCCGAGATTCAGTTTCAGAAAACACGGGTGGCCTATGTTACCGATCGTGCCAAGGATGCCGCAATCTACGCGGCAATTGGCGGCGCATTGGCTTTGTTGGCACTCGTAGCGCTGACCGTCGGCCTCGTCTTCGCCCTCTCCCCGCATCTGACCGCCTGGGGCGCAGTTGCAGTGGTCACGGGCGCCTGGGCCCTAGGGGCGGCGATCTTCATTCGCATGGCAGCCCGGCGATGGAACCATCTCGTCAGCACCTTCCTCAATCAACAGGGCAAGGGCGAATGAAGCTCGCCCAGCAGCTCAAGGAAGATCGCGCCCTTCGCGACGCGGCGCGGGCGCTCTTCCTGACCGACCTCCAACTCATCCGGCAGGATGTGAAAGAGCGAGGCGTCGCCCAAAGGCTTGCGGACCGATTGGGCGAAGGCGCTTCCGACATGATGGAGGATGCGGTCGACTACGCGGCGGATAATCGCGGGCTAATAGGTGCCGCGATGGTCGCCGCCATATTATGGTTTGCACGAGGACCGATCCTGCGGTTTTTCGACGATGAATTGGATGCCGATCCGGAACCGGACGAGGGTTACGCAGGTTCTTTGGGCAACTGACCAATTCTGCGAGGAGCATTCCAGTGAGCGAGATCAAGCGCAAAGACATCAAGAAAAGAATCGAAGCCGGCGAATCCCGCAATGCCGAACGTACCGCGACCCTTTCAGATCGCGCCGCACAGGCCCGCGACCAGGCCACCGAATTCGCACGCGAGCACCCGATTGCACTAATTGCCGGGGGACTGGTGCTCGGTATCGCGATCAGCGCGCTGTTTCCGCGTTCTCCGACCCGCCGGATCGGGCGGGAGGTCGGCAGCAAAGCGGCCGGGATTGCGGCGATGGCTGCCGAACTGGCGGCTCTATACGGTGAACGCGCACTCGGGGCGGCCCAGCATGCTGGGCGAGCCGGCCTCGACCGGTTCGAGGACCTGAGCGATTCCGCAAATCAGACCGCGCGCAGTCTACGGCGAGAGGCGAGCTATCTTGCCGGAAATGCCAGTGACAGCGCTCGCGCAATGCGGCGCGGCGCAAGCAAGCGGGTAAGCCGGGCGATCCGCGACCACGTCGGCTAGCCGCGGGTTCGCTCCGCGGCCCCATGCCGGGGCTGGACGCCGGCTCTGTTTTGGTTAGAGGGAGCGAATGCCCAACCAACTTCTCCACCTCGTAATGGGTGGTCGCGTGACCAACCCGCAGACTGTCGAATTCCAGGACCTGAAGGACATCCACGTGGTGGGCTTCTATCCCAATTACACGGAAGCCGAAGAAGCGTGGCGTGCCTGGGCGCAGCGCACCGTGGACGATGCCGAAATGAAATACGTCATCGTCCACCTGCATCGGCTGCTCGAGCCCGAACTTTCGTAAATTCGATAAGCAGGGAAAGGTTGCCGTGCGGCACCCCTCCCTCGTCAGATGAATTCGATTTTTTCGACAAGGTAGAAGCGTTCGCCCGAAGGCACCGTTACTTCGACCTCTTCACCCTTGCTCTTGCCGATAAGCGCCTTGCCGAGCGGCGAATTGTAGGAAATCCGGCCTACCTTGGCATCCGCTTCGTCCTGTCCCACAATCTGGTATCTCACCGGTTTGTCACTCTCGTCGAGCAGAGTCACCGTTGCCCCGAACACGATCCGGTCGCCCGAAAGCGCCTTCGGATCGATAATCTGGGCGCGGCTTACGCGGTCTTCCAGCTCGGCGATCTGCGCCTCGACCTGACCCTGGCGCTCCTTGGCGGAATGATATTCGGCATTTTCCGACAGGTCGCCATGGGCGCGCGCTTCCTCGATGGCGTCCACGATCCGCGGCCGTTCCTGCCTGAGATGGTTGAGCTCCGCGGTGATCTTCTCGTAGCCCTCCGCGAGCATGGGCACTTTTTCCATTGTTCTACCTACTCTGTCCCAAGCGCTGCGCCTGCCCGGCTAAAACCTTCCGTGCCGTCCCAGTAGGAACGGGGCATGCGGCGGGAAATGTCGGGAAGGCGGTATTCTCAATTATAATAGTCTTGCAGTGGCCGCACTTCAAGCTGCGACGCCTTGACCGAGGCAATCGCCTGCGCAGTGGCCGTGGCAGAGGCGACTGTGGTGTAAATCGAGGTCTTGGTTGCGATCGCGGAAGCACGGATCGATTGACTGTCGCGCAGGCTCTGCCAGCCTTCGGTGGTATTGAAGACCAGCGCCACTTCGCCATCGCTGATCTTGTCCACGATGTGCGGCTGTCCTTCCGCGACCTTGTTCACCCGTTCCACCGGCAATCCCTGCTCTGCAAGGTACTTCTCGGTGCCGCCGGTGGCGATAATCCGGAACCCTTCCTCGATCAGCGTCCTTACTGCGGGCAGAATGTGCGGCTTGTCCGAGTTCTTCACCGAAACGAACACCGTGCCTTCGGTCGGAGGGATCATCCCCGCGCCAAGCTGAGACTTCAGCCAGGCGGCGGGGAATTCCCGGTCAATACCCATGACTTCGCCGGTGGACTTCATTTCCGGTGATAGGGCCGGGTCGGACCCCGGGAAGCGGGCGAAAGGAAACACTGCTTCCTTGACCGCGATATAATCCACTTCCCGGCGAATCTTGGGAAGGTCGGCGAGCTTTTCTCCGGCCATGACGCGCGCCGCGATCTTCGCCACCGGATCGCCGATGGCCTTCGCCACGAAAGGCACTGTCCGGCTTGCGCGCGGATTGACTTCGATGAGGTAAACCTCGCCATCCTTGACCGCGAATTGGACGTTCATCAGGCCCCGCACGTTCAGGCCCCTGGCTAGCAGGTCGGCCTGCCGTTCCATCTCGTCCACGATGTCCTGCGGCAGGCTGTACGGCGGCAGGGTGCAGGCGCTATCGCCCGAATGGACACCCGCCTCCTCGATATGCTGCATGACACCGGCAACGACCACATCCTCGCCATCGCACAGCGCATCGACATCGCATTCGATAGCATCGCGCAGATACTGGTCGATTAGAACCGGTGAATCGCCCGAGACGTTGACCGCGGTGGCAATGTAATTGTCGAGTTGCTCCTCGCTATCGACGATCTCCATCGCCCGCCCGCCCAGCACATAGGACGGGCGCAACAGCACCGGATAACCGATCCTAGCGGCTACAGCGGCAGCTTCGTCACGGCTGCGAGCAATACCGTTCGCCGGCTGCTTCAGCTTTAGATCGTTGACGAGCTTGGCGAAACGCTCACGATCCTCTGCGAGGTCGATGGCGTCGGGCGAAGTGCCCAGAATCGGGATGCCCGCCGCTTCCAGCGCTCCGGCCAGCTTCAGCGGCGTCTGCCCGCCAAACTGCACGATCACGCCGGCAAGCTCGCCGCGCGAATGCTCAACGCGAAGGATTTCCAGTACGTCCTCGGCCGTCAGCGGCTCGAAATAGAGGCGATCGGATGTATCGTAATCGGTGCTCACCGTCTCCGGGTTGCAGTTGATCATGATCGTTTCGTAGCCGGCTTCCGCCAGCGCGAAACAGGCATGGACGCAGCAGTAATCGAACTCGATCCCCTGCCCGATCCGGTTCGGGCCGCCACCGAGGATGACTACCTTCTTCCGGTCGGTCGGCCAGGCCTCGTTTTCCGGCTCCCCGAAGCTGGGCGCCTCGTAAGTCGAATACATGTAGGGCGTGATTGCCTCGAACTCGGCGGCGCAGCTATCGATCCGCTTGAACACGGGCAGCACGCCGAGCTTCTGGCGCAGTTCCCGTACCTCGTCCTCGCTTGTGGCGCCCGCCATCGCGCGCAGCGTGTCATGCAGCAGACCCGACCGCTTGGCCTGCGTTTCGGCGAGCCCTCCCGCAACGCCCACAGACCGTACCGCCAAAGTTGCGAGCCGCTTGTCCGAAAAGCCCATCGCCTTGAGGCGCCGCAGTCCGGCCGCATCATTGGGCAAGCCGTTCTGGCCGATCATCTGCTCTTCGTAGATGATCTCTTCTATATGGCGCAGGAACCAGGGATCGAAATGGGCGATGGCCTGAACTTCCTCTACGCTCATTCCCTCGCGGAAGGCCTGGGCGATACGCAGTATCCGGTCGGGGTGCCGCTGCGAGAGGATCGAAGTCAGCTCGTCCCGGCCCATTCCTTCCATCTCGACGATGCGGTTGAAACCGTCGAGCCCGGTTTCGAGTCCCCGGAGCGCCTTCTGCAGTGATTCCTTGAAGTTGCGGCCAATGGCCATGACTTCGCCGACCGATTTCATCGCTGTCGAAAGCTCAGGCTTCGCGCCCTTGAACTTCTCGAAGGCGAAGCGCGGGATCTTCGTCACCACGTAGTCGATGGTCGGTTCGAAACTCGCCGGCGTCGCACCGGTGATCTCGTTGGTGATCTCGTCGAGAGTGTAGCCGACCGCCAGCTTGGCCGCGACGCGCGCGATGGGGAAGCCGGTGGCCTTGGAGGCCAATGCAGAAGAGCGCGAAACCCGCGGATTCATCTCGATGACGATCAGCCGCCCGTCCTTGGGATTGACTGCGAACTGTACGTTCGAACCACCTGTTTCGACGCCGATTTCACGCAGCACCGCTATGCTGGCGTTGCGCATGATCTGGTAT
>CAYRCH010000043.1:0-8070 GCA_964422665.1 uncultured Sphingomonadaceae bacterium
GCGAAATTGCGACCCGTCCGGCCCAGCACCGCGACGACACCGCCGGTCATATATTCGCAGCAATGGTCGCCCGCGCCTTCCACCACTGCGATCGCGCCTGAATTGCGCACTGCAAAGCGTTCCCCGGCGACGCCGTTGAAATAGGCTTCCCCGGCGATCGCGCCGTAGAGCACCGTGTTGCCGACAATGATATTTTCGGTCGGATCGCGTGACAGGTTCTCCGGCGGACGAACTATGACGCGTCCACCCGACAGGCCCTTGCCGACATAGTCGTTGGCGTCGCCCGTCAGGTCGAGCGTCACGCCATGCGCGAGCCAGGCGCCGAAGCTCTGGCCGGCAACTCCCGAGAAATTGACTCGGATCGTATCCGGCTTGAGCCCGGCATGGCCGTGCTTCCGCGCGATTTCGCCCGACAGCATGGCGCCGACCGTACGGTTCACATTGCGAATTTCGCGCGTGAGCTGGACGGGTTCGCCCTTGTCGATCGCCGGACGGCACGCTTCGATCAGTTCATTGTCTAGCGCGGCAGCCAGTCCATGATTTTGCGACGCCGAATGATGGAGCGTTTCACCCTCGTCGAGGGGAACCTGCTTGAGGATACGAGTCAGGTCGACGCCATGCGCTTTCCAATGATGGAACGCCTTGCGCATGTCGATCCGGTCTACGCGCCCGACCATTTCCTGCACGGTGCGGAAGCCCATCTGGGCCATGATTTCCCGCAGCTCCTCCGCCACGAAGAAGAAATAGTTGACCACATGTTCGGGCTGGCCGGTGAAGCGCGCCCGCAGCACCGGATCCTGCGTCGCCACGCCGACCGGGCAGGTGTTGAGGTGGCATTTGCGCATCATGATGCAACCCGCGGCGATCAGCGGGGCCGTGGCGAACCCGAACTCGTCGGCGCCGAGCAGCGCTCCGATGGCAACGTCGCGGCCGGTCCGCAGCCCGCCATCCACCTGCACCGCGATCCGCGTGCGCAAATTGTTGAGCAGCAGAGTCTGCTGCGTCTCGGCAAGTCCGATCTCCCAGGGAGAGCCTGCATGGGTCAGGCTGGTCAGCGGCGATGCGCCGGTACCTCCCTCGTAACCCGAGATGGTAACATGGTCCGCCCGCGCCTTGGAAACGCCCGCGGCGACGGTACCCACACCGACTTCGGACACCAGCTTCACCGAGATCCGGGCCGCCGGATTGACGTTCTTCAAATCGTGGATCAGCTGCGCCAGGTCCTCGATCGAATAGATGTCATGGTGCGGCGGCGGGCTGATCAGGCCGACACCCGGGGTCGAGTGGCGAACCTTGCCGATCACCTTGTCCACCTTGTGGCCGGGCAGCTGGCCGCCCTCGCCGGGCTTCGCGCCCTGTGCCATCTTGATCTGGATGTCGTCGGCATTGACCAGATATTCGGTGGTCACGCCGAAACGCCCCGAGGCGACCTGCTTGATTGCCGAACGCATGGAATCGCCGCTAGGCAGCGGCACGAACCGGTCTGCCTCCTCGCCGCCTTCGCCCGTATTCGACTTTCCACCTATGCGGTTCATCGCCAGCGCCAGCGTTGTATGCGCCTCGCGGCTGATCGAGCCGAAGCTCATCGCGCCGGTGGCGAAACGCTTGACGATCTCGCTTGCCGGTTCGACCTCCTCCAGCGGAATAGGTTGTTCGGCCGGCTTCAGATCCATCAGCCCGCGAATGGTCAGCATCCGTTCGGACTGTTCGTTGATCGACTTGGCGAACGCGCGATATTGCTCAGGCAGATTGCCACGCACCGCATGCTGCAGGTCCGCAACATTGGTCGGCGTCCAGGCATGCTCTTCGCCCCGCAGCCGGTACTGGTAGATCCCGCCCGTATCGAGCATCCGCTCGTAAATCGGATTGTCGCCATAGGCGGCCTGATGCCGGCGCACGGCTTCCTCTGCGACTTCGGCCAGGCCCGCGCCTTCGATTGTGGTAGCCGTGCCGGTGAAATACTTGTCGACGAATTCGCTCGACAGACCAACGGCATCGAAGATCTGCGCCCCGCAGTAGGATTGGTAGGTCGAGATGCCCATCTTGGACATCACCTTCATGATGCCCTTGCCGACGGCCTTGATGTAGTTCTTCTGGACCTGCTTGGGGGCGATCTCGGGGAACTTGTCCTTGCGTATCTGTTCGAGCGTGTCGAACGCCAGATACGGGTTGATCGCCTCGGCACCATAGCCCGCGAGCGCGCAGAAATGATGCACTTCGCGCGCCTCGCCGGTCTCGACCACGAGCCCGGTCTGCATGCGCAGACCCTGGCGGACCAGATGATGATGCACCGCCGCAGTCGCCAGCAGCGCCGGCATGTCGATCCGCTCCTCGCACTGCGCGCGGTCGGAGATGATGAGGATGTTCTTGTCGGCGAGCACCGCCTCGGTGGCCGCCCAGCACATCTCCTTGATCGCCATCTCCAGCCCGTCGACACCGGTCGAGGCATCCCAGGTCATGTCGATGGTGGCGGTGCGGAAGGCGCCGTCGAGCGCTTCCTCGACCGAGCGGATCTTGGCGAGTTCCTCGTTCGAGAGGATCGGCTGCGAGACCTCGAGCCGGCGGTGCGTGCCCGCGGCGTGGCCGAGCAGGTTGGGACGCGGGCCGATCATGGACAGCAGGCTCATCACCAGCTCCTCGCGGATCGGATCGATCGGCGGGTTGGTGACCTGGGCGAAGTTCTGCTTGAAGTAGTCGAACAGCAGCCGCGGGCGGCGGCTCAGCACCGCGATCGGGGTGTCGGTGCCCATCGATCCGATCGGATCGTCGGCGTTGACCGCCATCGGCTCGAGGAACTTGCTGATATCCTCCTGCGTGTAGCCGAACGCCTGCTGCCGCCTGAGCAGCATCTCCTCGTCGGTGTTGATCTCATGCAGGTGCCCGTCGAGCGCCTCGAGGTCCTCGAGCTTGTACTGCGCCTGGCCAAGCCACTTCTCGTAGGGCTTGGCCCCGGCGAGCTCGGCCTTGAGCTCCTCGTCTTCGACGATGCGCCCCTGCTCGAGGTCGATCAGCAGCATCCGGCCAGGCTGGAGCCTCCACTTGCGGACGATGTCCTCTTCGCGGAACGGCAACACGCCGCTCTCCGAGGCCATGCAGACCACGTCGTCGCGGGTGATCGTGAAGCGCGCCGGCCTGAGGCCGTTGCGGTCGAGCGTGGCGCCGATCTGGCGCCCGTCGGTGAAGGCAACCGCGGCCGGGCCGTCCCACGGCTCCATCAGCGCGGCGTGGTATTCGTAGAAGGCGCGGCGCCCGGCATCCATCAGCGGATTGCCCGCCCAGGCCTCCGGGATCAGCATCATCATCGCGTGCGCGAGGCTGTAGCCGCCCATGACCAGCAGCTCGAGCGCGTTGTCGAGGCAAGCGGTGTCCGACTGGCCGTGCGGGATGATCGGCCAGAGCTTGTCGAGATCGGCGCCGAGCAGCTCCGATTCCATCGTGCGGCGGCGCGCGTTCATCCAGTTCACGTTGCCGCGAACCGTATTGATCTCGCCATTGTGGGCGATGAGACGGAAAGGCTGCGCCAACCGCCAGCTGGGGAATGTGTTGGTGCTGAAGCGCTGGTGCACGAGGCCGAGCGCGGAAGTGCAATCGGGATCGCGCAGGTCGTCATAAAAACCGCCGACCTGCGTCGCCAGAAGCAGGCCCTTGTAAACCACCGTGCGGCTGGAAAAGCTCGGCATGTAGAGCTTGGTCAGCTGCGGCATGGCGTGCTTTTCCGCCAGCGCTGCCAGCGGGTTCTGCGTTTGCTTCCGGATTACGATCAGCTTGCGCTCGAACGCATCCTGGTCGGGGCAATTCTCACCCCGGCCGATAAAGCATTGGCGGATTACCGGCATGCTCGCCAGCACGGCCTTGCCCAGCCCGTCCTTGGTGACTGGCACGTCGCGCCAGCCGATGAGCTGCTGACCTTCCTTGGCGATGAACTTCTCGAACTGGCGAGTGATGAATTCGCGCGCCTCATCGTCCTGCGGCAGGAAGCACATGGCAACCGCGTAGTCGCCCGCCGGTGGCAGGGTGAGCCCTTCGCCTTCCGCCCATTTGCGGTAAAGCCCATCGGGAATCTGCATCAGAATCCCGGCACCATCGCCCAGCAGCGGATCTGCACCAACCGCACCGCGATGGTCGAGATTGGCGAGGATTTCCAGCGCCTGCTCGACGATCGCGTGGCTTTTCTCGCCCTTGATATGGGCGATGAAACCAACACCGCACGAATCATGCTCGTTGCGCGGATCGTAAAGGCCTTGGGCGGGTGGGTACTCGTTCAACTTCAGTCTTCCCGTTCCCGACCGAGCGTCCGACGCCCCGGGCCCGGCTGATGGGCAACGAAGCGCGACTCACCCGGTTCAGGTGCTTGCAAAAATGTCGCGAACTATCCCCATGACGACAGGAAGCTGTTTTTGCAAGAGCGGCGGCGTCTGAAAGCTCATTCGGCGTATGTACCGATGAGATGCAAAAGGCCGCCGGAAGCCGAGGGGCAGAGTTCGTTCAGCCTGCCTGATTCGATCGGCGAAGCGCTTCCAGAGCGTGGCGCAGGCTGCGTCCGGTTTCGACCTGATCGGACTGGGGTCGATCGGTCTCGTCCATGGAGCCGGGCTGCGGCGAATGCGGTACAGCCTCCATATCCGCCGGTTCCGGTGGCGGATCGAAACGCCGGACGGATTGGAAGCCGATGAAAGAAGGCGCTGGCTGCGGTTCGCCCTCGACTGCCTCCGACTGGTCCCAGACCTGTTCGGGCGGATCCCAGGATTGCTCCGCCGGGTAATACGAGGACGGGAATGTCACGACCGGCGCCAGATCGTCGTCGGGCAATTCCGGTTCCTCGATCCGGACGAACTTGCCCGAAAGGTCGAGATCCCGCCGGGTTGCAAGGAGGGAACCATAGGCATCTTCCGCCCCTTCCGCCTCGTCCTGCTCAGGATCTTCGTCGTCGAAATCGATCGTCGGGAGCGGTGCGGCGTCCTCAGGCGCTCCTTCTTCACGCCCTTCGGCCTGGGCCATGCGCGGTGCGCGCACCGCCAAGGGGCTGTCCGATGTATCGCGAATCTCACCCAGAGGCAGCGAAAGCCCCAGATCGTCAACTTCCGCATCGTCGGAGGCGAGATCGAACGATATCGGGCGCAGTGCCTCTGGAGCATTGTCGAACCCGGTCGGATAGGTTGCGTCGCGAACTTCTTCGCTCGCCGCAGCCGGCAAGGGCTCGAAAGTCAGCGGCGCAACAGTCTGTGCCGCCTGCCGGGCCATGAGCGCCGTCCGTTCGCGCCGGCGCGCGATCGAAATGGCGAGCCTTTCCGCAAGCTGGACCGTGCCCAGGCTCCCGAGCTCCGCTTTCTCGATATCTGCCAGGAAGCGGGCTCCTTCGCCTGTTCGCTTTGCCAGCGATGGAGCCGCGAAAGCCAGCGGAGTGTCCGGCGTATCGGCCGCAGCCTCATCATTCGTCGAATCCCACTGCGACGAATCGCGCGAATCCGCTGATTCCGAGATTGGATGCCGGTCCATGGGCTCCGACCTAACCGGCAATTCTGAATCAACACCTACCGTGGGTGAAGGTGGAACATCGAACCTTCGCGGATCGGCCCGCATCGGGGCGGCGTTGGCGAGCGTTTCCTGCCATGGCACGGGGCCTTCGTCCTCGGCGGCCGTCAATCCCCAGCGCCGCTTGCGCGTCGGACGGGCAGGCTCCTCCGGCTGTTCCGGGGATTCCCCATCTATCGGCGGTTCACCGGCAAGAGCCTCAATGTCGAATGCCTGCCATTCCTCGCCCCATTCATCGGATCGGCGAGACGCCACGCGATGTGCGAGAACCCATCCGCACCCGCCTGCCAGCGCGGCCACCACGACTGCCAGGCTCGCCCGGCCGACAAACCCCACGGGCGGAACGAAGTTCGCAGAGATCGCCCCAAGCTGGAGCGCGCCTGCCACACCGTCGACTATCACGGCGGGCAGCATCATCCACCCGAAGCCGCCGAGCGCGGCAAACCAGGTTCCCACGATCGCCGGGAATGCGGGATGCACCACGAGGCCGTGCAAGCCGCCGCGCGCTGTCGCCTCAAACCGGTGATCCATGGAAGTCATAGAAGCTGCGTCCATTTTCCATTGCCCCGCCTGCGATGACAGGCGGCGCATCGGATGTTTTCAAGCGGCCCGGGGCAGCTTGGATTCCGGCCGGACGCCTAGCACTTCTTGGTAAACAGCTTGATAATTCCGCACGTTTCGCGCCCAGTCATGATGCTTGACCACATGGGTTCGCGCAGCCTTCCGCATCCTGACCCAGCGCTCGCGGCCCGCGATCAGTTCGGCAATCGCGCCGGCGCAGCCTTCGATATTATCAGGCGGGAACAGAATTCCCGTGCGGCCGTGCTCGATAAGCTCGCGGTGCCCCCCGACATCGGATGCCGCAACGAGTTTGCCCTGCGCCATCGCTTCCAGCGGCTTCAGCGGCGTGACCAGCTCGGTCAGCCTGCTCGCCCGGCGCGGAAAAGCCATGATGTCGCATAGGGAGTAATATCGCCGGACCTCGTCATGTGCGACGCGTCCCGTAAAGCGGATTTCCGCCGCCGCGCCCGATGCGTCGGCCTGCGCCCGCAGCGCCTGTTCCATCGGGCCGCCGCCGACCAGCAGCAGGCGGGCGCCGGCGTGGCGGGCGGCCAGCCGCGGCATGGCGCCGATCAGGATGTCGATTCCTTCATAGTCATAGAAGCTTCCAATGAAGCCGATCACGGGACCGCTGCCGATACCGAGCTGGCGAGCGAGGTCTTCGTCCCGCTCCAGTGTGTCGCCGAACAGCGAAAGGTCGACCCCGTTGGGCATCACGCCGATCTTGGAAGGCGACACGCCGCGCGCCACAAGGTCATCACGCAACCCGCTGCAGATCGTCATCACCGCATCGACGCCGGCGACCACCCGGTTTTCCAGCATGCGACCCAGCCGATAACGCAGGGAGCCCGCGCGCAGCTTGTGATTTTCCACCGCCGCATCTTCCCAGAAGGCGCGGATCTCATAGACCACGGGGATACCGAGCCGACGGCCTGCCTCCAGCGCGGCCATGCCGCACAGCGCAGGTGAATGGGCATGAAGGACATCCGGCCGCCACCGGCCCGCCAGCGCCACAATGGCATCCGCCAAAGCCCCGATCTCGCGCCATTCGCGCACAAGCGGCGGGCCAGAGGGCGATCCGGGAGTACGGTGGAACAGCATGTTGGCCGCCTCTTCGACCAGCGGGCCGGGCGCCGTGTGGCGCAGACCCGTGATCGCGCGCACTTCCAGCCCGTCCGCCACCTGCGCGGTCATGATCGCGCGGGTGCGAAACGTATATCCGCTCTGCATTGGCAGCGAATGGTCAAGGACGTGCAATATGCGGGTCATTGCGGCTGAAAAATCGCCGCAAAAGATTAACGGGCCATCAACCGCATTTGCTTAAGAACGAGTTGGCGGATTTCCGCGCATCCCGGCACTATGCGATGATCGATTACTTCACCATTGCCCTTACCCATGGGCTGATCGCGATTGCGGCCTGGCGGCTGCTGTTTCGCGACGATCTCGATTCCGATTGCGCGTACGACAGGGAAGATAGCGATCCTGCAGAAGGCACGAGGGAAAATCGTAAGTCAGGGATCGCGAAGTGATCGATCTGGCGCTGCTGGCTTTTGTAGGGGCGTTGCTGGCGCTGGGACTGCGCCGGCCGTTCATATGGGTGCTCGCCTATCTCTATGTTGATATCGTTGCCCCGCAGAAAATCGGTTGGGGTATCATCCAGGCGATCCCGCTCTCCTTCGTCACGTTCATCGCTGCTTTCGCGGGTTGGTTGCTGTTCGATTCGAAGGAAGGCAGCCGTTTCACATTCCGCCAGGGGCTGATCCTTGCACTGCTGCTATGGTGCGGATGGACCACCCTGCATGCCGACTTTCCCGTGGAAGCGCTGGTGAAATGGGACTGGGTGTGGAAGGCGCTCGTCTTCGCCATCTTCCTGCCGCTTACGCTACGAACCAAACTCAGGATCGAAGCCGCCACGCTGATCATGGCGCTTTCGCTCGGCGCGGTGGTGATATCGGCCGGCATCAAGACGGTGCTTTC
>CAYRCH010000043.1:8170-15788 GCA_964422665.1 uncultured Sphingomonadaceae bacterium
TGGCCCGGGCTCGCCTTGTGGCTATGGCTCCATGCCATCGGCCTTTGGCAGATGGAGCGGCTGCGCCGCCGCCTCAGGGCTGCGGAAACCGAAGAGCAGAAAAGCTGGTACGAGCTGGCGACCGCCCTCCAGCAAGCGCAGGCGGTCTACCTCGTCGGCGCGATGTTCGTCGGCATCGCCTACCAGCCCTTCGCCTTCTACATCGTCGCCTTGCAGATCGCTTTGACGAATCTGCTCGCGCGCCAGGCGCGCGAACCGGCGAGGTTCTCGCCATATGCCGCCCGCAGCCCGGGAGCCGCGATGTCGTAGCGGCGGCTTCGTTCGCGTTGCCAGCCTCTCCCGAATGCGCCAGAATAGGGCATTCGAGAGGAGAATTCATGACGCCCGAGGAGCTTAAGGCCAAGGTCGGCGAGACCATCGGCACGTCCGAATGGTTGCTTGTCGACCAGGAGATGATCGACAAATTTGCCGATGCCACCGGCGACCACCAGTTCATACATGTGAACCCGCAGATGGCGGCGATGACACCGTTCGGCGGCACTATCGCCCATGGGTTCCTTACGCTCTCGCTGATCCCGGTGCTGACCGAGAAATCCGACATCCCCCGGCCGGAGGGGATCAAGATGGCGCTCAACTATGGCGGCAACCGGGTACGTTTCCTGAAGCCGGTGCGATCGGGCAAGAAGGTCCGTGCCCATTTCAAACTGCTGGAAATGGAGGAAAAACGCCCCAACCAGTGGCAGCAAACCGTGGAGATCACGCTGGAGATCGAGGGCGAGGACAAGCCCGGCTACGTCGCCGAATGGATCAGCCAGCTCTATTTCTGAAATTCTTCGAGGACATTTTCCCATGCGTGACGCCGTCATCACTTCCTTCGCCCGCACACCGATCGGGCGCGCCTACAGGGGCGCGTTCAACGCCACCCAGCCGCCGACGCTTGGTGCGCTGGCGCTGAAACCCGCCCTTGAACGGGCCGGGATCGAAGGCGGCGAGGTGGAGGATGTCCTCTGGGGCAGCGCCTTGCCGCAAGGCGGCCAGACGCCGAACATCGGCCGGCTGGTGGCGCTGCGCTCCGGCCTTCCCGTTACGGTGCCGGCGATGAGCCTCGACCGGCAATGCGCCAGCGGCATGATGGCGATCGCGACGGCATCCAAGCAGGTGACGCTGGACCAGATGGACGTGGTGGCTGCCGGCGGGCAGGAATCGATCAGCCTGGTGCAGACGAAGGAACTCCGCGTTGCCTTCGACCCAGAACTCGTCGCCATGCACAATGCGACCTACATGCCGATGCTGCAAACGGCCGAAATAGTCGCCAAGCGCTACGGAATCAGCCGCGAGGCGCAGGACGAATACGCCCTCCAATCGCAGCAACGCACTGCGGCGGCACAGGAAGCCGGTGTCTTTGCCGACGAAATCGTCGCGACAACCACCACCATGACCGTCAAGGACAAGGAAACCGGCGAGATTTCGAAACACGAGGTCACGCTCGACAAGGACGAAGGCAACCGCCCCGGCACCACGCTCGAAGGTCTGGCCTCGCTCGAACCGGTGATCCCGGGAGGAGTCATCACCGCCGGCAATGCCAGCCAGCTTTCCGATGGCGCTGCTGCCGTGGTGGTGATGGAAGCCAGGACTGCCGAGAAGCGCGGCCTCGAGCCCCTGGGCCGCTATGTAGGAATGGCCGTTGCGGGCACCGAGCCCGACGAAATGGGCATCGGCCCGGTCTTCGCCGTTCCCAAGCTGCTGGAAAAATTCGGCCTGAAAATGGACGATATCGGGCTGTGGGAACTGAACGAGGCCTTCGCCGTGCAGGTCCTGTACTGCCGCGACAAGCTCGGGATTGCCGACGAGTTGCTCAATGTGAACGGCGGGGCCATTTCGATCGGTCATCCGTACGGTATGACGGGCGCGCGCTGCGTCGGACACGCTCTGCTCGAGGGCAAGCGCCGGGGCGCCAAACATGTGGTGGTGACCATGTGCGTGGGCGGCGGCATGGGCGCCGCGGGCCTGTTCGAGGTGTTCTGAACGGCGATGGACAGGCGCCGCGTTTGAGCGGATAATCCGCCGATGGACGCTCCCGCCCAGATGGGGATCATGGAGATCATCGGCATCGCCGGATCGGTGGCGCTGCTTTCGGGCTGGCGGCTGTACCTGACCGTCCTCGCGACCGGGCTCGCCATGCGCTACGGCGCCATTCCCCTGCCCGAGCATTTGCAAAGCCTGCAAGTGCTGGCCAATCCGTGGATCATGGGAGCGGCCGGACTGGCCGCCTTCTGCGAGTTCTTCGCCGACAAGATCATGTGGCTCGACAGTATCTGGGATGCCGTCCATTCGCTGGTGCGGCCCCTCGGCGGGGCGCTGCTGGCGCTGGCGGTGATCGATCCGGGCGATCCGGCCACGCAGGTGCTGGCGTTTATCCTGGGCGGCGGGGCATCGCTTCTGGCCCATGGCGGCAAGGCAGGCGCGCGGGCGGTGATCAACACAAGTCCCGAACCGGTCAGCAATGTGGCGGCATCGACCGCGGAAGATGTGGTGACGGTGGGCCTGCTCTATCTCGCCTACGAATATCCGGTCGTGGCGGGCGCGATCGCGCTGGCGCTGCTCGTTCTGGCCATATGGCTGCTGCTCATGGCGCGCAGGATATTGCGCGCCTTGTTTCGTAGCGTGCAAGCGGGCCCTGCCCCGCCGCCCGGAGACGCCAGCTAGCCGTTGGAAACGGCGCGCAGCTTGCCTGCCCCGCGCGCATGGGCGCGCATCCAGTCCTCCAGCACCGGCGCGATCTTCGTCCGCCATTTCTTGCCGTTGAAGATGCCGTAATGGCCGCAATTCGGCGCCAGGAAATAGCTCTTCATCGAATCCGGAAGTTTCGGCGCGAGATCGAGCGCCGCCCTGGTCTGGCCGATTCCCGAAATATCGTCCCGCTCTCCTTCCACTGCCAGCAATGCGGTATCGGTGATCGCTTCCGGCCGGATCGCCTTACCGCGATGGACGAATTCTCCCTTGGGAAGCGAATGCTTCTGGAACACCTCCTCGATGGTCTGGAGGTAGAATTCCGCCGTCATGTCGCAGACGGACAGATATTCGTCGTAGAACGCCTTGTGCGCGTCGGCGCTGTCATTGTCGCCTTCGACCAGGTGGTTGAAGAACTGATAGTGGCTCATGATGTGGTTGCCGAGATTCATCGACAGGAAGCCCGCCAGCTGCAGGAAGCCCGGATAGACCCTCCGTCCGGCGCCCGGATACTGCATCGGCACCGTGGCGATCACGTGGCTGCGGAACCAGGACAGCGGACGGTCCATCGCCACATCGTTGACCGAGGTCGGGCTGGCCCGCGTATCGATCGGGCCGCCCATCATCGTCAGCGTCGCGGGGCGGGCGGGGTTCCTGGCCGCGGCCATCACGGCCGTTGCGGCAAATGCCGGCACGGAGGGCTGGCAGACCGCGACCATGTGCGCGCCCGGCCCGATATGTTCGAGAAACTCGATCAGATAGTCGATATAATCGTCGAGATCGAAATCACCGACACTGGTTGGCACCAGCTTGGCATCGGCCCAGTCGGTAATCCAGACGTCCTGGTTTTCCACCAGCCGGGCCACGGTCCCGCGCAACAAAGTGGCATAATGGCCGCTCATCGGCGCCACCAACAGCACCCGCGGCGCATCCGGGGGCAGCCCCTCGCGGCGGAAACGGCGCAAGGCGCAGAACGGCTTGTGCATCTCAACCGAATTGGCCACCTCGTAGGCCTTGCCGCCAATCTCGACCGACTCGATGCCCCATTCCGGCTTGCCGCGCGGCGCATAGGCATGGGAAAACACCTCCAGCGCGCTGGCCATCATCGGGCCCATGCCGAAATAACCCATGGGAAGCTGCGGATTCTGCAGGACTTCTGCGCCCACGGCGGCCCAGGCACTGGCCGTGGTGAGCATCGATCGGTGCATTTCATAGGCGTGATAAAGCACTGGGTTCCGTTCCTTATCCGGGGCGGCGAGCCTGGCTGGCCGGCGATTGCCTCCGATACAAGGTGGGCCTTTTCAGCGTTTGTTGCAACGCACAATTTTTTCACCCTGGCGCTTCACCTTCCGGCTATGCCGACAGACGGGCTGCGCCTGCCCATTGCCACTGCGCAGCGGCGACCCTAGAGCCGCCAGCCATGGCGCAAGATTCCGAACCCCCTCCGGCGCTGACCGCCGCCAGCCCTGACGACGCCCCGCCGCCGCCGGCCCGAAGCCTCGGCCCGCTGCGGATGATCTGGCGGGAAATGTTCAAATACCCCCGGCAGCTGACTATCGCCTTCCTCGCCTTGCTGACCAGTTCGGCTGCCACACTCGCCATCCCCTATCGCTTCAAGGCGATCATCGACGATGCGTTCGGCGCGGGCGCGGACATGGCCGCCATCGATAATTCCTTTCGTTACCTGATGATGATCGTGCTCATCCTCGGCCTTGCCAGCGCGGTGCGGTTCTACTTCGTCAGCTGGCTGGGAGAGCGGGTCGTCGCCGATCTGCGGCTGAAAGTGCAGGAAAACCTCCTGCGGCTCTCGCCGGGCTTTTTCGAGGAAAACAGCCCCAAGGAAATCTCCAGCCGGATGACCAGCGACACGGCGATTATCGAGCAGGTGGTCGGCACCACCGTTTCGCTCGCGCTGCGCAATTTCATCACCGGCGTGGGCGGGATCATCCTGCTGTTCATCCTTGCCCCGGTCCAGTCGCTGTACCTTGTCGGCGGGGCCTTCGCGATCGCCATGACGATGCGGCTGTTCGGCAACAAGATCCGCAATGTCGCGCGCGCCAGCCAGGACCGCGTCGCCGATGTCGGCGCCAAGGTCGCCGAAGTGCTGGGCGCCATGAAAATCGTCCAGGGCTTCAACCAGGAGGAACGCGAGGCACGGAATTTCTCCCGCGCCGTCGAGGCGACGTTCGATACCGCCAAGAAGCGCATCCTGCTGCGTGCGGTGATGACCGCGCTGTTCATCACCATCGTGTTCGGCGCGATTACCGTTCTCATGTGGGATGGCGCGCGAAGCGTGGCCGAGGGCCAGATTTCCGGCGGAACGATTGCCGCCATCGTGGTGGTCGGCGTGCTCGTGGCCGGTGCATTCGGCGCCCTGTCCGAAGTCTATGCCGACCTGCTGCGCGGCGCAGGGGCGGCCAGCCGGCTCAATGAATTGCTGCAGGAAGAGCCGAGCATCGCCGTGCCCGCCCGCCCGCAGGCCCTGCCCCAGCCGCCGCGCGGCAGCCTCGCCTTCCAGAACGTGACTTTCCATTATCCGACGCGGCCCGAAACCGCGGCGGTGACGGATTTTACCCTGACGGTCGAACCGGGTGAGACCGTCGCGCTGGTGGGGCCGTCGGGCGCCGGCAAGTCCACCATCTTCCAGCTCGCCGAGCGCTTCTACGACCCGCAGGCGGGCACGGTCCGCATCGATGGCGTGCCGCTGATCAGCGCCGATCCGGCCGAGATTCGCCGGCGCATCGCACTGGTGCCGCAGGATGCGATCCTGTTCGCGGCCAATGCCCGCGACAATCTCCGCTACGGCAACTGGGACGCCAGCGACGAACAGATCTGGGAAGCCGCCGCCGCCGCCAATGCAGAGCGGTTCCTGCGCGAATTGCCGCAGGGGCTCGACACGTTCCTTGGCGAAGGCGGGGCCCGGCTCTCGGGCGGGCAGCGGCAAAGGATCGCCATCGCCCGCGCCCTGCTGCGCGATGCGCCGATCCTGCTGCTCGACGAGGCAACCAGCGCGCTCGACGCGGAGAGCGAACGATTGGTGCAGGAAGCGCTCGAGAGGCTGATGGAGGACCGGACCACGCTGGTGATCGCGCACCGGCTTGCCACGGTGCGCGCGGTCGACCGGATCGTGGTGATGGATGACGGGCGGATTGTCGAACAGGGCAGCCATGCCGAGCTGTCGGCCGCAGGCGGGCTCTATTCGCGGCTGGCATCGCTGCAATTCAGCGACGTGGAAGCGGCCTGACGCAGCGCAGGCCGGCCGGCAGCCTCACCAGTCGATTGCGCCGCGGCCTTTCGCTTCGAGGAAAGCATTGGCCTGGCTGAAGGGTTTCGACCCGAAGAATCCCGAATGGGCAGACAGTGGACTGGGGTGCGGAGCCGTGAGCACCAGATGCGGAGTTTCCCCCTGCAACTCGGGCACATTCGCCGCCTTCTTGCGCGCATGGCTCCCCCACAGGATGAAGACGGTGGGCTCGGCGCGCTTGGCCACGGCGGCGACGCAGGCATCGGTGATCGCCTCCCAGCCTCGTCCGGCATGGCTCCCCGCCTGCCCGGCCTCCACGGTCAGCGAATTGTTGAGCAGCAGCACGCCCTGCCGCGCCCAGTGCTCGAGATTGCCATGCCCGGGCGGCGCAACACCGAGGTCGCTTTCCAGCTCCTTGTAGATATTGACCAGCGAAGGCGGCACCCTGACCCCTTCCGGCACCGAGAAACACAGGCCGTGCGCCTGGCCCGGCCCGTGATAGGGATCCTGCCCCAGGATGACGACTTTCACCTGGTCGAGCGGGGTCAGTTCCAGCGCGCGCAGCCGCTGCCCGCGAGGCGGGAATATCCGTTTCCCGTTCGCCTCTTCCGCGCGCAGCCATCCGCCCAGCCGGCGCGCCTCGGGCGCCGCCAGCACAGGTTCGAGGACTTCTCGCCAGCTTTCGGGGATCGTTTCGCTCGCCACGCCGCGTTCCTATCGGCAAGCGCCGCGCCTCACCAGCAGGGCTTTCGCCTTCTCAACAATCGGCCTAAGGCGCATCCCCTATGGCAGTGCATTTCCACGAAGAAGACCTCCCGCCCGGCGTGCTCGCACCAGGCCCGGTGGCAGTCGATACCGAAACGATGGGCCTCGTCACGGCGCGTGACCGGCTGTGCCTGGTGCAGATCAGCGACGGGCAGGGGGACGAGCATCTCGTCCATTTCGGCCGCGACAGCCGCTTCGAGGCGCCGAACCTGAAGGCCGTGCTCGCCGATCCGGCACGGCTCAAGCTGTATCATTTCGCCCGCTTCGATCTGGCAGCGATCCAGTATTACCTGAATGTGATGGCGGCGCCCGTCTTCTGCACCAAGATCGCCAGCAAGCTCACCCGTACCTTCACCGATCGCCATGGCCTCAAGAACCTGGTCAGCGAATTGCTGGGCGTGGATATCTCCAAGCAGCAGCAGACCAGCGACTGGGGCGCCCCCGATATCAACGAGGCACAGCGCGAATATGCTGCGGCCGACGTGCGCTATCTCCACCGTCTCCATACGGTGATGCTCGAACGGCTCGAGCGCGAGGGACGCACGAAGATCGCACAGGCATGTTACGACTTCCTGCCGGCCCGGGCGCTGCTCGATATCGCCGGCTGGGCGGACAAGGACATATTCAGCCACGAATAGGCACAAGCGGGCGAATGACCGAAGAAGCCGACCAGATACGAAGCGAGCGCAGGGAATTCGCGCAGCCGGGCGGATCGCACGACCGGCTCGTGCGCCTGCTCGCGACCTTGCTTCCGGCGGCCGTGGGCGTTGTCGCCGCGCTGATGATATTGACGCCGCTTTCCCCGCGCGGCGAGGTCAGCTTCCTGCTCGACCGGACCAAGGTCGCCATCGCCAATGACCGGCTGCGGGTCGATAACGC
>CAYRCH010000044.1:0-7631 GCA_964422665.1 uncultured Sphingomonadaceae bacterium
GGCGACTATCAGCACCCGCTTCTAAGTCCAGGGCCGGGGCGGCGAATTGGCGCTGCCCCGGCCATTGCCACGCTGCAGCCGACACACCGCTTCACGATAACGCGAGCATAGTGAGGCGTGGGATTGTCAGGTTAACTTCTATCGGTCGAGTTGAAGCGCAAACCAGTTTTCATGACGCTACGGTCGACTCCGCGGCCCACTCGGCCAAAGTGGCCGATCGGAAATCTCGCATGGTCTTTCGGGAAGTGAGATGACGCTGGATGGCGAAGGTATTGTAGATCGCGGAGTGGGTTGAAACGAAGCGCTGCGCCTGTCCCTGATACTTAAACCGCTGCATCTTTCGCTCCGCGCTTTTGATGGACGCTTGCAGGTCGGCACCCGTTCTTTCGTCTTGACCAATCACGGCCAAGGAGAATGACGATGACCTACTCACATCTAGACCCTGCCATGCAGATGCACCATCCACCGCGGAGACCGAGATGGAGTAGATGCAATCGGGTTCTCCCCAAATGTCAGTCTCCGTTGGCTCAAACGCGAATTTGCCGTCGAGCACCACCGCGTGAAGATCATAAGTCGACGTACACCCGCTTAGAGCGAGAGTCAGGAAAAGCGCCACAGTCGTCTTGTAGATCATCAAGAGCCTACATTGCGCGGCAATGGAATGTCCGCAACGTCGTCGTGAACCGACATTGCTGGCGGCGCGTGGCTAATGGCAACAATCCCCCTCTCGAACCGAAAAGCCGACAGTCTCGTTCCGGCCCACAAGTAGTCTCAGACGCCAGCGAGGCTGCAAATCCACCTGAAAGCGGGGTTGCCCGGCAAGCATTTTGCCCCACATTTCTGGGTCGTCCACCACAGCTTGAAACATGAGCACACCGTACCCCGGGATGTAATGCATTGTTTTATCATCATAAATGCATTTTGGGCGAAACTAACCCGCCAACGAGTTGAGCAGGTTTGCACTGAGCCGTAGCCCACTCGTTTACTAATAACACATTGAAAATTTTAAGCGTTCTTGGCCCACTGCGTGAGTTGTCTACGATCCACGACATTTAGACGAATTCTCGCGGGCTTCAGCTCCTGCCCCATGCGACGGAATGCAGCATTGAGCGTGTTTTCACTCATGGGACGCGTAGAGCTGCGTGCAGACGGGAACACATATCCTTCGTGACTGAGCATCTCTGCGGTCTGTGAGATAGCGGACAACCTGCTTGGAAAGCGGGACGGCATGCGCCCGGCGCGCTTTCATTTTGCCGGCAGGGATCTTCCAGACTCCAGCGATAAGGTCGATTTCGTGCCATTCGGCGTGCCGCAGTTCGCCGGGGCGCACGAACACATGAGGCGCGATCTGCAAAGCGAACTTCGTGACCATATGTCCGGTGTAGTCGTCGATTGCGCGCAGCAGGCCGCCTGGCTCGGTGCCCTGCAAACGTGTCACCCAGCTTGAAGGGCCTCTCCTTCGGCTTTGCGTTTCGAATCGCGACATCCGTTAGCGGCATGATTTCAGGCCTTTCCCGCCAAGTGGCCCCCAGATGGGGGCCAATCGAATTGTCCGATTTGCCTGTGGTCCCCGCTTTGGCCCCCTTCGGCAGGAGATGCAGCGAGATTTTCAGAGCAAATTTGGGACTGTAAACTCACGAAACCCAAGGGTTTCTGCGGGCTTTATAGGCTATCCGGGAAATCGTGGGAAGGGCGGCTGGAGCGGGTAAGGGGAATCGAACCCCTCTAGCCAGCTTGGAAGGCTGGAGCATTACCACTATGCTATACCCGCTTTCGCGGCGCTTCCCCTGCCACTGCAGGGCCTGCGCCGTCAATCTCCTTCGAAAGCCATCAGCGCCTCGACCTGTATACCGTTGGCGCGCAGCTGGTCCGCACCGCCAAGGTCCGGCAGCTCGATAACGAACAGCGCCCGGTCGACCACCGCGCCTGCCTGCCGCAGCAGCGCCGCTGCCGCCAGCGCCGTCCCGCCGGTCGCCAGCAAGTCGTCCACGATGATGATCCGCTCTCCGGGCGTGATCAGCGTCGGATCGATCTCGAGGCGGGCCTCGCCATATTCGAGGCTGTAATCCGCCCCGATTGTCGGCACGGGAAGTTTGCCGCCCTTGCGCACCGGCACGAAGCCCAGCATCAGCAGCGATGCCACCGCCGCGCCGAAGATGAAGCCGCGCGCCTCGATCCCGGCGACGGCGCCAGCCCCCACCGCATTCGCCCGCCGGGCAATCTGTTCGACCGCCGCGGTCAGCCCCTTGCCGTCGGCCAGCAAGGTCGTGATGTCGCGAAACTGGATGCCCGGCTTGGGGAAGTCGGGAATGGTGCGGATGAGCGCCTTGAGCTCGTCAGCCGTCAAAGCGCTTCACCGCCTTCGCTCAACCCTCGGCCTTGGACTTCGGCTTGACCCCGGCCCAGACCTGCTGCTTCGCCAACCATGCCAGCACCGTGGCGAAGACCAGGAACAGGATCACGATCCAGCCGGTCTGCTTGCGCTTTTCCTGGGTCGGCTCGGCCGCCCATTCGAGGAAGGCGGACACGTCTTGCGCCATCTGGTCGATCGTCGCCTCGGTCCCGTCGGCATAGGTCACCTGCCCGTCAAGGATCAGCGGCGGCGCCATCGCCAGGTTGAGATTGGCGAAATAGGGGTTGTGATACAGCCCCGGCCCGGGCGCCGCATCGGGGAAGCGCTCGAGCAGCTCGGCCGAAGGCTCCTGATACCCGGTCAGCAGCGAATAGACATAAGGCGCGCCGCCAGCCCGCGCCTTGGCGATCAGCGAAAGATCGGGCGGAATGGCGTTGTTATTGGCTGCGGCGGCGG
The DNA here is from genome assembly GCA_964422665.1 of uncultured Sphingomonadaceae bacterium. Lineage (GTDB taxonomy): Bacteria > Pseudomonadota > Alphaproteobacteria > Sphingomonadales > Sphingomonadaceae > DASWIR01. The sequence continues at coordinate 2,810 of CAYRCH010000044.1, forward strand.
CCACGTCATTGGCGTAGGGCGACGGGAAATAATCGGTCGCCAAGCCCGGCCGCGAGGTTGCCTCGCCGGTATTGGGATCGATCCCGGGAACCTGCTTGCTGGCGGCGAACGCCTTGATCTCCGCTTCACTATAGCCGAGCTTGGCCATGTCGCGGAACGCCACATGCTCCAGCCCGTGGCAGGCGGCGCAGACTTCCGAATAGACCTGCAAGCCGCGCTGAACCTGCTGGCGGTCGAAATGGCCGAACGGGCCGCTGCTCGCGAGGTGAAGCGGCTTCGGATCGAGATGGAAGGCGTGCTCGGCGGTTTCCTCGCCCAGCCCCTCGGTTGCGGTGACCCACACCCCGTTGAGGAAGCCGAGGAAGGCCATGCCCCCGAAGAACAGGCCGATCAGGATTGCGAAAAGGCGGATCATGGTATCGCTTTCTCTCCAGCGCTCGGCGTCAATTGCTCTTGGCGGCGTCGCTGATGCGCGCCTTGTCATCGGACCCGAGCACCGCCTCGGTGATCGAGAATGGCAGCGGATCGGTCTTTTCCGTGGCGGAAACGATCGGCAGGATCACCAGGAAGTGCAGGAAGTAATAGGCTGCGGCGATCTGGCTCAGCATCACATAGGGTTCTTCCGCCGGCAGGCCGCCGCAGATCAGCAGCACGATCATTGCCGGGATCAGGCCGAACCAGAACAGCTTGCGGAACATCGGGCGGTAATTGCCCGAGCGGACATGCGACGTGTCGAGCCAGGGCAGGAAGAACCACACCAGGATCGAACCGAACATGGCCAGCACGCCCATCAGCTTGGCCGGGACGATGGTCAGGCCGCCGAATTCGAACAGGCCGAAAAAGCTGAAGGCGGGGAGACCGAAATCGACCGTGAAGGCCCGCAGGATCGCGTAGAATGGCAGGAAATACCATTCGGGCACGATATGCGCCGGGGTCGAAAGCGGATTGGCCGGGATGTAATTGTCCGGATGGCCGAGCGCGTTCGGCATAAAGAACAGGAACAGGCAGTAGATCACCAGGAACACGCCCAGCCCGAAGCCGTCCTTCGCCGTGTAATAGGGATGGAAGGGGATCGTATCGCTCTCGCTCTTCACTTCCACGCCGGTCGGGTTCGACGACCCGGGAATGTGCAGCGCCCAGATATGCAGGATCACCGCGCCGGCGATCACGAAGGGGAGCAAATAGTGCAGGCTGAAGAAGCGGTTGAGCGCGGCATTGTCGGGCGCGAAACCGCCCAGCAGCCATACGCGGATCGGCTCGCCGACCACGGGGATGGCGCTGAAGAAGCCGGTGATGACCTGCGCACCCCAGAAGCTCATCTGGCCCCAGGGCAGCACGTAGCCCATGAAAGCGGTGGCCATCATCAGCAGGAAGATGACAACGCCGAGCAGCCACACCATTTCGCGCGGCGCCTTGTAGGAACCGTAATAGAGGCCGCGGAAAATGTGGATGTAGATCACCGCAAAGAAGGCGCTGGCGCCGTTGGCATGCGCATAGCGCATCAGCCAGCCCCAGTTGACGTCGCGCATGATATGCTCGGTCGAGGCGAAGGCGAGCTGCGCATTGCCGGCATAATGCATCGCCAGCACGATCCCGGTGACGATCTGCAACACCAGGCAGAATCCGGCGAGTACGCCGAAATTCCACATGTAGTTGAGATTGCGCGGCACCGGATAGCCGCCGCCAATCGCATTATAGACCAGCCGCGGCAGCGGCAGGCGGTCATCGACCCATTGGGTGAAACGGGTCTTGGGTTGGTACTGGTTCGCCCAGGCAAAGCTCATCTTCGTCTTCCCTCGCCTCAGCCGATCAGGAGGTTGGTGTCGGAGGTGAATTCATAGGTCGGCACTTCGAGATTGGTCGGGGCCGGGCCTTTGCGAATCCGCCCCGCAGTGTCGTAGTGCGACCCGTGGCAGGGGCAGAAATAGCCGCCGAACTCGCCCTTGTTCTCACCCTCGGCGGCGCCCAGCGGCACGCAGCCGAGATGGGTGCACACGCCCATGGTGACGAGCCAGTTCTGGTGGCCCTCCTTGGTCCGTTCGGCGAGCGTCTGGGGATCGCGCAGCGTCGAAGCGTTGACGGCATTGGCGGCCTCGATCTCGGCCGGCGTCAGGTTGCGCACGAAGATCGGCTGCTTGCGGAACACGGCCTTGATCGCCTGGCCGGGCTCGATCGCCGAAATGTCGAGTTCGGTGGTGGATTCGGCCAGCACGTCCGCCGACGGAGCCATCTGGCTCACCAGCGGATAGATGACGCCCACGGCGCCTACGCCCGCCGCGCTGACTGCGGCGATATTGATGAAATCGCGGCGGCGGACTCCGTCATTGCCCGACAGTGCCTCGGAATCCGCGGTTCCCGTGCTCGTTGCCATATTCCAGCCTTGCCTTGCCGTCCCCGCACCGATGGGTGCGCATGGGCCGATGATCCGACAATCGACGCCTGCGAAGTTGCCCCCTTCAAGCGCCGGTTTGGCGCGGCTGATAGACGAGCATGCCAGCATTGCCAACAGCCATTTTGGCGCTTTTGTGAACGGCGGTGGAAAGCTTCAGCTTGCCATGCCGATCAGCGATATCTGCCGTCCGTAGTTTGCCTCGCCGCGATGGGTGGAGCGGCGATAGGAATAGAAGCGCGCCTCGTCGGCATAAGTGTCGAACGCGAGGTCTTCAACCCTTCCCACACCCGCCCGCGCCAGCCGCGCCGCGATATAGGCCGGCAGGTCGAACTGGAACCGGCCGTCCCGGCCCGGGGCGAAGAAACGCGCATCCTCTTCGGTGAAAGCGTCGGGGAAATCCGCGCCCACTTCGTAGCTCGCCTGCGCGATGGTGGGGCCGATGGCGGCGGCGATTCTCTCTCGCCGGGCGCCCAATGCCTCCATCGTTTCGATGGTGTTCTCGCACACGCCGCCATGCGCGCCGCGCCAGCCGGCATGGGCGGCGCCGATCACCCCGGCTTCAACGTCGGCAAACAGCACAGGCGCGCAGTCCGCTGTGACGATGCCGAGCAATATGCCCTTGCGGTCGGTCACCAGGGCGTCGCCGCGCGGGCGGCGTTCGTCGTCGGGCCATGGCGCTTCCACGCGCAGCACTTCGGCCGAGTGGTACTGGTAGGGGCAGACGAGCGGCGCACCGGGCAGGACCGCCTCCGCCGCACTGCGCCGATTGGCCTGCACCGCCGCGGGATCGTCGCCCGCGCCCCAGCCGACATTGAGCCCGGCGACGACGCCGGCGGAATGTCCGCCGCACCGGGTCAGGAAGCCGTGCGGCACCTCTCCCAGCGACGGGGCGCGGATCGGCTCGACAGCTTTAGGCAAGGCTGCGCGCGACCTGTTCGTAGGTGTCGCGCGAAAGCTTTTCCGCGCCGGCGATCCGCTCCAGCTCCGCCCGCATCAGCGCCGCGCGCCCTTCTTCCAGCCGCCGCCAGCGCCCGAATGGCGAGACGAAGCGCGCCGCGGTCTGCGGGTTTATGGGATCGAGCGCGAGAATCAGGTCCGCCACCCATCGATAGCCTGCGCCGTCGGCGCGGTGGAAAGCATGGGCATTGGCGGCGAAGGCCATGTAGAGCGCCCGCACCCGGTTGGGATTGCGCAGCGTGAATTCCTCATGCTCGGCCAGCGCCTGTGCCTGCCTGAAGACATCGGGATGAAGCGACAGGGCCTGGGTGGTGAACCATTTGTCGATCACCAGCGCATTGCCGCGATAGCGGTCGTAGAAATCCGCGAGCTTCGCCTCGCGCCCAGGATCCTCCAGCCCGGCCAGCACCATCAGCGCGCCCTGCCGGTCGGTCATGTTGTCGGCCGCGTCATATTGCGCAGCCGCCATCTGTGCTGCCAGTTCCGGATGGGCGGCGGCGAGATAGACCAGCGCCTGCGTCTTCAGCTTGCGCGCCCCCCTGGCCTCGGCCGAACGGGAGAACGGCACGGCCGATGCCCGCTCGTGCATCTCCGCCAGCTCCGTCTCCAGCTGCCCGCCGAGCCAGCCCTTGAGCGCTTCCCGCTCGGCATGGATGGCGGCCGGGTCTGAACGGTCGATCCGCTCGGCGATGAAGGTGTGGTTGGGCAGGATCATCAGCTCGCCGCGCATCAGATCGTCGAGCGCGGGATCGGCGAGGATCGCCTCCAACGCCGTGCCCAGCGCCTCGCGCCCGGCCGTGCGGGCTGCGCCGTCCAGCCGGCCCTTTGCCGCCTCCACCAGATAACCCGCGGCGAGTTCCTGCATCGCCTCGTAGCGGGCGAAGGGATCGTCGTCATGCGCGGCGAGGAACACCAGCTCTTCCGGCGCGACCTCGCGCTCGATCGATACCGGCGCGGTGAAGCCGCGATTGATCGAGAGATAAGGCTTGGCGGCAAAGCCGGGGAAGCGCAGCTCCTCGCGCGCGCCGGCCAGCGTGACGAGCTGCTCCCCGCCATGCCCACCGGTCTGCGGATCGTAGAGCGCCAGCCGCAGCGGCACGACCATCGGCTGCTTGCCGGCCTGGCCCGGCGTATCGGGGACCGACTGCGCCAGCCGCAGGATCGCTTCGTCCCCGGAATGTTCAAGCTCGACCGTGATTTTCGGCGTCCCGGCCTGGCTGTACCACAGGCGGAACCCGGCGAGGTCGAGCCCGGCGCCCTCTTCGATCGCGCGGATGAAATCCTCGCAGGTGGCGGCTTCGCCGTCATGCCGTTCGAAATAGAGGTCGGTGCCGCGGCGGAAGCGCTCCTCGCCCGCCATGGTCCGCATCATGCGGATGACTTCGGCGCCCTTATTATAGACTGTGGCAGTGTAGAAGTTGGAGATCTCGCGGTAGGAATCCGGCCGGATCGGATGGGCCAGCGGCCCGCTGT
>CAYRCH010000044.1:7731-11882 GCA_964422665.1 uncultured Sphingomonadaceae bacterium
TTGGAGATCTCGCGGTAGGAATCCGGCCGGATCGGATGGGCCAGCGGCCCGCTGTCTTCGGGGAACTGGGCCGAGCGCAGCACCCGCACATCCTCGATCCGCTTGACTGCCGCGCTGCCCATGTCCTGGCTGAACAGCTGGTCGCGCAGCACGGTGAAGCCTTCCTTGAGGCTGAGCTGGAACCAGTCGCGGCAGGTGACGCGGTTGCCCGACCAGTTGTGGAAATATTCATGCGCGATGACGCCCTCGACGCCGTCATAATCGGCATCGGTCGCGGTCTCGTCATCGGCCAGAACGTAGCGCGTATTGAAGATGTTGAGGCCCTTGTTCTCCATCGCCCCCATGTTGAAATCGCCCACCGCGACGATGTTGAAGCAGTCGAGATCGTATTCGCGGCCGAATGCCTCCTCGTCCCAGCGCATGCTCTTCTTCAGGCTTTCCATCGCATGGCCGGTGAGCGGCAGGTCCGCCTCGCGCACCCAGATGGCGAGATCGACCTGGCGCCCGCCCATCGTGGTGAAGCTGCCGCGATTGGCCACGAGGTCGCCCGCCACCAGCGCGAAGAGATAGCTCGGCTTGGGCCAGGGGTCGTGCCATTCGGCCCAGTGGGTGCCGTCGCCATTGTCGCCGTCACCGGCCGGATTGCCGTTCGACAGCAGCACCGGGAACAGGTCTCTCGGCCCCTCCATCCGCACGCGGTAGGTGGAGAGAACATCGGGCCGGTCGGCAAAGAAGGTGATGCGGCGGAAGCCCTCCGCCTCGCACTGGGTGCAGAGCATCCCGTTCGAGGCATAGAGGCCCATCAGCTGGGTATTGGCCGAAGGGTCGATCTCGGTCGTGATTTCGAGCAGGTGGCTGTCGCCCACCAGCGGGACCATCAAGTCGCCGCCATCCATCGACCAGCTGTTGATTGTTTCGCCGTTGAGCCGGACTTCGACCGGGGTGATGCCGTCGCCATTGAGGCGGATCATCTCCGCCGCATCTGCGCGGGCATTGCGCTGCACCGTCAGCCTGGAGCGGATCCGGGTGCGCTCGATCCCGAGGTCGAACGACAGCGCGACTTCGGGCACCAGCCAGGGAAAGGGGCGATAATCCTCGCGCAGGATCAGCGGCGGCTCCTTCGGCTCGGGCGGCGCGTCCGCCATCTGGATGTTGCCGTCTTGATTCGGGGCATTGGGCGCGATATCCATGAGGGGTCCTTTAGGCGCTTCCGTGACAGGGTCCATACGCTACAACGCACAGCATGGCGCATCTGTTCATTTTCGGCCTCGGCTATTCGGCGAAGCGCATTGCCGCCGTTGCCAGCGCGCGGGGCTGGGACGTCACCGCCACGGGCAGCAGCGGGGATGTGGACTTTGCCGACCGGGCCGCGGTGCAGCGCGAACTGGGCCGGGCCAGCCATGTGCTTTCCTCGGTTCCGCCGGAGGGCGAGGGCGATCCCGTGCTCGAAGCCTATGGCGACCTGCTGCGGCCCGCGCACTGGCTGGGCTATCTCTCTTCCACCGGCGTCTATGGCGATACGGGCGGGGCATGGGTGGACGAAACCGCCCCCACCGGCGCCGGACGCCGCGGCGCGCGGGCCGAATGCGATGCGGCATGGCTGGAACGCGGGGCGCGCGTGTTCCGCCTGCCGGGCATTTACGGGCCGGGGCGCAGCGCGCTGGAGCGGGTCGAAAGCGGCAAAACCCACCGGATCGACCTGCCCGGCCAGGTCTTCAGCCGCGTGCATGTGGACGACATTGCCGCTGGCGTCGCTGCAGGCTTCGACGCGGCGCCGGGCGCCTACAATCTGGCCGACGACCTGCCGACCAGCCAGAATGCGGTGATCGAGGAGGCCTGCCGCCTGCTGCGGTGTGAGCCGCCGCCGCTTGTCCCTCTGGACGAAGCCGGCCTCTCGCCGATGGCGCGCGGCTTCTATGCCGAAAATCGCCGGGTGGCGAACGGCAAGGCCAAACGGGTGCTGGGGTGGACGCCGCGCTTCCCGACCTACCGCGAGGGATTGAGCGGGTTGCTTTCCGGCATGGGCGGCGGGACCTGACGGCTGCGCAGGGCGACCACCATCCCGACCAGCGCCAGCGCCGCCCCGGCGGCTGCCAGCCACGACCAGCGATAATTCTCGAACACGGTCGAGAGCGTCATCGCCACCACCGGCACCAGCACGCCATTATAGGCTGCGCGGCCGGCGCCAAGGTCGCGGATCAGCCGGAAATAGAGCGGGAAGGTGACCACCGAGCCGATCAGGGCGAGATAGGCCACGCCGGCCCAGTATCGCGGCGTCTGGGGGATCACCGGCAGTCCGGCGACTGCCCAGGCATAGGCGATATTCGCAACCATGCCCCACAGCATGCTCCAGGCCAGCAGCGTATAGAGCGGGCGGCTCTTGGCCGTGTCGCTCGCCTGCAGGACATTGGCGATCGAGACCGAGAGGATCGCTACCGCCACCAGCATCACGCCGATGCCCACCGTGCCGCCGATCTCGGCCGCGCGCGCCTCGTGAATCAGCAGCAGCACGATCCCGCCGATGCCGATCAGGCTGCCGAGCGCGAAGCGCAGCGTGATGGCGTGGCCGAGGAAGATGCGCGAGAGGATCGCATTGGGCACCAGCAGCAGGCCGAACAGCACCGCCACTATGCCCGAAGTCAGGCGGATCTCGGCCTCGTAGACCAGGTTGAAATTGATAGAGAACTGGGTAAGTCCGATGATGAGGGCCAGCACATGGCCCGAAAAGGTCATGCGGAAGCCCTGCCCGCTGATCTTCGCCACCAGGAACATGCCGGCCGCGGCGATGACGAAACGCCAGGCGACCGACCAGGCCGGCGGGGCCGGCGCCAGCTGGTCCTTGATCACGAGCCAGGTCGAGCCCCAGATCAGCACGAGCAACAGGAACGGGATGGCAATCCCCGGCCGCAGGAGCGCATGCGGGGGGCGATAGCCGATCACAGGGCGGCAATCGCCTGGCCGAGCGCCCGGGCATCCTCTTGCCGCGTATCCCATGCGGTTACGAAGCGCGCGGCATCCGCGCCCCAGTCGTAAAAACCGAAGCCCTGCGCCCTCAGCGCCTCGCGCTCCGCCGCACTGGTCCGGCAGAACACTTCATTGGCCTCGACCGGATACATCAGCCGCTCGCCCGCGCGCGAAGCGATCTCGGCCGCCGCGCCATTGGCGGCCGCTGCATTGTGCAGCCACAAATCGCCTTCAAGCATGGCGAGGATCTGCGCGGCCAGGAATCGGCCCTTGGATTGCAGGTGCCCGGCCCGCTTGCGGCGGAAACGCGCGACATCGGCCAGCAGCGGATCGAAGAACAGAATCGCCTCGGCATTCATTGCCCCGTTCTTCACGCAGCCGAAGCTCAAAGTATCGACCGGCCCGGCCACTTCGGCCGGCGGGCGCAGTATATGCGCGACGGCATTGGCGAAGCGCGCCCCGTCCATGTGGAATTTCAGCCCGCGCGGAGCGATTTCCATGTCCAGCGCGGAGAGTTCCGCCGGACGGTAGACCATGCCGTATTCGCTCGCCTGGGTGATGCTGACCGCATGCGCCTGCACCTGGTGGACGTCGCCCCGAATTCCCGCCAGCGCCTCGCGCACGCCAGCCGGGTCGAGCTTGCCGCCCTCGCCCCGCGCGAGCACCAGCTTCGCGCCGTGGAGGTAGAAGCCCGGCGCCCCGCCCTCATCGGTCTCGATATGCGCTTCGGCATGGCAGAGGACCGCGCCGTGCGGCGGGACCGTGGCCGAAAGGGCGAGGCAGTTGGCCGCGGTGCCGGTGGCCACCCACAGGGCCGCGACCTCGCGGGCGAACAGCGCGCTGAACGCATCGTCGAGCTCGCCGCTGAGCCGGTCGGTATCGTATGGCGTGTCGGCAGCGTCGGCGGCGTGCATGGCCTCCCACACCTGCGGGTGGACGGCAGCGGCATTGTCCGACAGAAACTGCATGAGGTGCGACATGGCGGGCGCCGCCGCCATGTGCAAGCAGGAGTGGCAAGAGATGGAACAGAAGATCGAGATCGTCCGAGAAGGGGGAGACCGGCAGGGCGCCTATCGCGCGCAGATCCCCGGCATCGATGCCCATGCCGAACTGACCTGGCACCGCGACGGCGAAGACAATGTCGTCGCCAGCCACACCTATACCCCGCCCGAAATGCGCGGGCGCGG
>CAYRCH010000044.1:11982-15282 GCA_964422665.1 uncultured Sphingomonadaceae bacterium
GACGCCTGCCGCCCCGTAGCTCTTTCGGAGGCCCGGCATGAAACAAGCATCCGCAAGGGATCGCGTCCGCCATCGGGAAAAGAGAGGAACGCGACATGACCCAACCAGAACAGACACTTGGCAACGATCTCAAATTCTCGGGCGAGGAGCTCGATCGGCGGCGGGAATTCGACCGCAGCCGCCCGCTGGAGCGCGACGAGAGCCGGCTCCTGATCAGTTCCGACAAGGTCGAAGGCACGTCGGTCTATTCCGCCGACGGCGAGAAGATCGGCAGCATCGACCATCTGATGATCGGCAAGCGCAGCGGCCGCGTCGAATATGCGGTGATGAGCTTCGGCGGATTCCTCGGGATGGGCGAAAGCTACCATCCGCTGCCGTGGGACACGCTGGATTACGATACCGACAGTGACGGCTACGTCGTCGATATCGACAAGAGCCGGCTGAAAGACGCCCCTTCCTATGAGCGCGACGCCGCGCCGGACTATAACCGCAGCTTCGGCGAGAACGTCTATGCCTATTACGGCGTGATGTACTGATCGCCGCCGGCTTCTTCACGCGGGGCCCCGGGAGACCGGGGCCCTTTTTTGCGCCGCTATACGGACCGCGCCCGGTCAGCGGGGCAGATCGGAGAAATCCACCTCGGCGATGCGGCCGACAACCTCGCTTCGCAGCGCCCTCGCCTCCGCCAACGGCAACCCCGCGATCGCCAGAGTGCCGCCTGCGAGCCCGAAATTTATCGTGGCATAGCCCCGGCGGCGCGCGATCGGGCCCTGCACGATTTCCACCGTCTGCAGCTTCACCTGCGGCGCGATCGCCAGCTGCGGCGCGGCAATGCCGGTGCGGACGAAAAGCTGCCCGTGCGCATCGGCATGACGGTGCCGGCTCCACGACAGCATGCTTGCCAGCAGCACCAGCCCCGCCGCGATCAGCGCTAGCGCGAATGGCAGCGGCGATTCCCGGAACAGCGAAAAACCTCCGCCCGCTGCCAGGATGATTCCGGCCAGGACGGCCGCATCCACGATCCACGGATCGGGCATCGGCCTGCGCCATGCGAGGTCGTCGGTCGGTGGTTCGATTCCCGCAGCGCGGAGCAGCGGCCGGATATCCTGTAATTGCGCGAAAGGGGCCACAGAATGGCTGGAGGAGCCTGCACTATCGCGCGCAAGACTGTCGAATTTGAGCGAGTGCCAGCCGAAACAGCGGCGAATGAGGCGCGTTCCGACCCGCGCCGCCTGCACCCGGTGCACTGGCAGCGTCACGTCCGAACGGTTGAAAAGCCCCCGGCGGCGACGGAATCCCCGGGCCGTACGCTCCAGCAAGAACCCGTATTCACGCGCAAAAGTGCGCGCCACGCCCGTCACGATGCCGAGCGCGATCACCCCGAGCAATCCTCCGACCAAGGCGATCGCCTGCACCGTACGGCCCGAATGTTCGATCCATTCGCGCTGACCGGCGAACATCGCCGCCCAGTTGTCCCACTCCCAGATGTCGAATGGCAGCAGGAAGTCGAATTGCTGTGCGGCGCCCAGCAGGACGGCGAAGATGACGAGCGAGAATTCGAACAGGCCGAAGGTAAGGACGCGCCTTTCGTTCATGGCGAACAGCACCTGCCCGCCTTCCTCCTCCCGGTCGGGATCGGGCTCCTCCGCCGTACCCAGCAAGACCGCGTCTTCGCGCCGCTCCCGCACCAGCTTCCGGAGCCGTTCGGCCTCCGCAACCGACACATAGGCCAGCACGATCTCGTCCGAACCGCCGCTGCCGGTCTCGAACTTGACCTCGGCCAGCCCGAACAGACGAGGCAGCAGCTTCTGCTCGATACTGGCGTCCTGGATTCGCTCATAGGGCACCGAACGCGCCTCGCGGCCAAGGATGCCCTGCTCGACCCGGATGTCGTCCGCCCCGACCGTATAGGTGAAACGAAACCAGGAGAGCCATTGCAGCCCGATCATCGCCGCAATCGCTGCGGCCACGATGGGAATCACTGCGAGCAGGCCCGCGGCCATTGTGCCGGTAGCGTAAAGACCCGCCGCGATCGGCAGCGCGGCTTGCCCGGTGCCTGCCAGACCGCGAACGACAAATCCCTTCGGATCGGTGCGAAGCGGGGCCGACTCGGCTGAGGTAGTCGTCGGGCCCTCCTCCGTCACAGCGCGTCCCGGCGGATCTTGGCGCGGATCGTCTCGCGAATCGCCAGCGCATTCGCTTCGGCGAGGCCCGGCAGGCTGACCGAGGCATTGTGCGTTCCCGCAGTGTGCAGCGTCAGCGTCGCAAGGCCGAAGAAGCGTTCCACCGGGCCCTTGGCAACATCGATATGCTGTACCCGACCGAACGGGACGATAGTGTCCTTGCGGAACAGCAGCCCGCGCACGATCTGCAGCCGGTCCGCGCCCATCCGGTACCCGCATGCCTGATAGCGCCGCCAGGGCAGCACCAGGACCAGCCAGGCGACGACCAGCCATACCGGCCCGGCAATGGCACCGGGGGGCAGCAATTGCGCGATCTCGAGGACCAGCGAACCTATCAGGAAAGGCACAAAGAATAGCAGCATCCCGACCCGCAGCGCCTTTGCGTGATTTGGATGCAGCGGCGTCAATGGACCCTCGCCCTCCGGCTGCACCGCTTCGACTGGCAGGCCTGTCTCACTATCCATAGTGTCTTATATGAATAACACGCCCCGCAATGGCAAGCCGAGGAAATTGAAGGGCTTGCGGGCGGTGGTGCTGCTGGGGAGGATTGAACTCCCGACCTCACCCTTACCAAGGGTGCGCTCTACCACTGAGCTACAGCAGCAAGACCCCGCAAAAATTTAGGCCCGGCTTGCTCGTCCGGCGCCTTGCGGGCAGGCGCGCGCTCTTGGCCAGCACGGGCCCTATTGTCAAGCGAAGTGGGAGAAGGCAGGACGCCTGCATGAGCGCCCGCGAGACCAAACCGGACCGCGAAGAGCGGCTGGCTGCCCAGCTGCGCGAGAACCTGCGCCGCCGCAAGGCGCAGGTCCGCGCCAGGAACGCTACAAACTCGGGCAATGAAAGCGCCCTTTCCAAAGAGGGCCCGGACAGCTAAGCGAGCGCGCTCCCGAGTGCCTTTGAGGAGCCGTAACTTGCCCACCCTGATCCTCGTCCGCCACGGCCAGAGCCAGTGGAACCTGGAAAACCGCTTCACCGGCTGGTGGGATGTGGACCTGACCGACAAAGGCGTGGAAGAGGCCAGGGCCGCAGGCATGCTGATGGCGCAGAAGGGCGTACTTCCCACAATAGCCTTCACCTCCCTGCAGACCCGCGCAATCAAGACCCTGCATTATGCGCT
>CAYRCH010000045.1:0-15250 GCA_964422665.1 uncultured Sphingomonadaceae bacterium
GCCGCCCACCCGCACGAGGCCTGCGGTATCCTGTTGGGCCAAGGCGAACGGATCGATCGCATCGTCCCTGCCGACAACATCCATCCCGATCCCGAGCAATATTTCGAGATCGATCCGCAGGCTCTCGTCGACGCCCATCGGGCAGAGCGCAGCGGCGGCCCGCAGGTGCTGGGCTACTACCATTCCCATCCCGCCGGCCCTGCCGGACCATCCGCCACCGACCGCGCCCAGGCATCGGGCGATGGCCGGATATGGGCGATTGTCGCCGGAGAGGAGATAGGCTTCTGGCGCGACAGGCTCGACGGATTCGCGCCGCTTTCCTACACGCTTGCCGGGCGCTAAGGGCGCTCCATGCCTGTCCCGCCATCGCCCTTATTCCACGCATCGCCGCACGCGCTTTGGCGATGGTGGTATTTGATCTAAGACTGTGTCGAAGTTGTAGACTTCGTCAGGAAAAACAAAAGAAAGCTGAATGACTAACTCCTCCACCGACCTTGCCGCCCTTCTCTGCTCACGCTTGTGCCATGACATGCTCAGCCCGGTGGGAGCGCTCAATAACGGGCTCGAACTGCTACGCGGCGAGAAAGACCCGGAGATGCGCAAGCAATGCATCGAACTGCTCGAACAGAGCGCTCAGACCAGCGCCGCCAAGCTCAAGTTCTTCCGGCTCGCCTTTGGCGCGGCGGGCGGATACGGCCAGCATGTCCAGACCGACGAGCCGCGCTCGCTGCTCGAAGCGCTGGTGGCGGGGAATGAACGGATCCAGCTGAACTGGGCCGTCAATGCCGACGAGCTCCCCAAGCCGGCAGTCAAGGTGCTGCTCAACCTCGCCGCGATCGGTCTCGACGCGTTGCCGCGCGGGGGCACGCTCGATGTCGGCGCCGAAGTGCGCGACGGGGCGACGGAGATCGCGGTCCGGGCGGCCGGGCCCAAGATCGCCTTCGATCCCGATATCGGCCGCGCGCTGGACGGCCAGCTGGCCGAAAGCGAGCTCAGCGGGCGCACGGCACCGGCGCGCATGATCCAGCTGATCGCGCAGGAAACGGGCGGCGGGCTGCAATTTGCCCTCGGGGACGACGCGCTGGTGATGGGCGCGGTGCTCCCCGTCAGCTAAAGGCTGGTCCGGGGAACGATTGGGAGGGCAGATGGATAACCAACTGGTCCATCGCGAGGTGCTTTCGCCCAATTGGGACGAGCGGGCGCTGCCGCTCAACATGGTCGTGCTGCACTACACCGAGATGAAGCCGGTCGAGACCGCGCTTGAGCGGATGACCGACCCGGACGCCAAGGTCAGCGCGCATTATCTGATCACCGAAGAAGGTGAAGTGATCCGGCTGGTCCCGGAGGAGAAGCGCGCCTGGCATGCCGGCGCATCCTACTGGCGCGGGCACAAGGACGTGAATTCGGCCAGCATCGGGATCGAGCTCGATCATCCCGGCCATGCGCTGGGCTACCGCGAATTTTCCGAGGCGCAGTTCGAGGCGTTGGTCCCGCTGCTTCACCGTATCGTGCAGCAATATGACATTCCGCGCGCCAATGTGGTCGGCCATTCCGACGTCGCTCCGGCGCGCAAGATCGATCCCGGCGAACTGTTCCCCTGGGAAAGGCTGGCCGAATACCGCCTGTGCCTGCCCCGCCCGGAAAAGCTCACTCTCGGCGATCCGTTCGACAATGACGGGGCGTTCTACCTCGCGCTGGAGCGTTTCGGCTACGACATCACCGACGGGCACAAGGCGGTCGAGGCTTTCCAGCGCCGATGGCGGCCATGGCGGATCGACGGGCAGATAGATGGCGAGGTCCGTGCCATCCTGTTCCAATTGCTCTTGGATCGGGACCAGGGGCGCACTAGATAGAGGCTGCGCCAGGGGGCCGGGCAGCCGCGTTGCTTATGCACCGAGGAAAGTCCGGGCTCCATGAAGCAAGGGTGGCGGGTAACGCCCGCCGGCTCCCGCTGGGGCGGGAGTCAGGGAAAGTGCCACAGAGAGTATACCGCCGATGGCCCCTAAAGGGCACAGGCAAGGGTGAAAGGGTGCGGCAAGAGCGCACCGGGGGCCTGGCAACAGGTTCCGCATGGCAAACCCCACCCGGAGCAAGGCCGAATAGGGGCCTCGCGCCGGAGCTCTTCGGAGCAATGGCAGGAGCGCTTCGCTCCGAGAGGCCCGGGTTGGCTGCTTGAGCGGCGGAGCGATCCGCCGCCTAGATGAATGGCTGCCCTTGCGGCGTTGGTCCTCCGGGATACCGCCCGCAAGACAGAACCCGGCTTACAGGCTCCCTGGCGCATCTTCGTAGCTCCGGCTTATCCACCGCCGCTCTTTCGCATATGCCGCATGCGGGAGTAAGCTGCGCGCCTTACGATCGTGGAATGGGGAGAGGATCATGACACGAAAACTGGCAGCGGAATTTGTCGGCACGTTCTGGCTCGTTTTTGGAGGATGCGGTTCGGCCGTGCTGGCAGCAGCCTATCCGGAGCTGGGCATCGGTTTTGCCGGTGTTGCACTGGCCTTTGGCCTGACGGTGCTCACCATGGCCTATGCTGTGGGCGGAATATCGGGCGGGCACTTCAATCCCGCAGTTACTTTGGGGCTGGCGATTGCCGGCCGCTCCACATGGAAGGAACTGCTGCCCTACTGGATCGCGCAGCTCATCGGGGCAGCGGTGGCCGGCGCGGCGATCTATGCCATTGCTTCGGGACAGGTGGGCTGGACGCCGGGCGGCTTTGCCACCAACGGGTTCGGTGAACTCTCGCCCGGGGGCTACTCAATGCAGGCCGCGCTGCTGATCGAAGTAATCCTGACGGCAGGCTTCCTGATTGTCATTCTGGGCGCAACATCAAAGGCCGCGCCGGCCGGCTTTGCGCCGATCGCCATCGGCCTGGCGCTGACGCTGATCCATTTGATCTCGATTCCGGTGACCAACACCTCGGTCAACCCGGCCCGCTCCACGGGAGTGGCTCTGTTCGCCGAGACTGCGGCGCTGGGCCAGCTCTGGCTGTTCTGGGTCGCACCGCTCATCGGTGCGGCGCTTGGTGCGGTGGTCTGGCGCTATGTGCTGATGCCGGGTGAAACACCGGAAAGCATCGGCCAGGAATGACCGGCGCCGGGGCGGAACCTACTGCCGCCCCACGCTGGCGTAGGTGAATCCGGCCGCGCGAAGCTCGTCAGGATTGTAGACATTGCGCAGGTCAACCAGCACCGGCGCATTGGCGAGTTCTTTCACGCGGGCGAGATCGAGCGCACGGAAGGCGTCCCACTCGGTCACCAGCGCGATCGCATCGGCGCCGGCAATGGCATCGTAAGCCGAGCTCTTCATCTCGACTTCGGGCATGATCGGCTTCGCCTGCTCCATCCCTTCGGGATCGTAGGCCGCAACCTTAACTCCGGCATCGGTCAGCGCCAACGCGATGGCGATGGCGGGGGAATCGCGCATGTCGTCCGTATTCGGCTTGAAGGTCAGACCCAGCATGGCGACGGTCTTGCCGCGCGCCGCTTCCGGCCCGCCCAGCGCATCGATCACCTTGCGGCCCATGGCGCGCTTGCGGCTGTCATTGACCTTGACCACGGCCTCCACGATCCGAGTGGGGCTGTCGTAATCCTCCGCCGTCTTGAGCAGGGCCAGCGTGTCCTTGGGAAAGCACGAGCCGCCATAGCCGGGCCCGGCGTGGAGGAATTTCGGTCCGATGCGGTTGTCCAGTCCGATGCCGCGGGCGATGTCCTGCACATTGGCGCCGACCTTCTCGCAAAGGTCCGCCATTTCGTTGATGAAGGTGATCTTCGTCGCGAGGAAGGCGTTTGCGGCATATTTGATCAGTTCGGCGCTGCGGCGCGACGTGAACAGGATCGGGGCCTGGTTGAGGAACAGCGGCCGGTACACCTCGCGCATCACTTCACGCGCATTCTCGTCCTCCGCGCCGATAACGATGCGGTCGGGACGCTTGAAATCGCTGATCGCGGCACCTTCACGCAGGAATTCCGGATTGGACACGACCGCCGTTCCGGCGGGAGCGGAAGAATCCCTGAGCAGCCGTTCGACCTCATCGCCAGTGCCGACGGGTACGGTGGATTTGGTCACCACCACTGCTGGTTGTTTCAGGTTGGCGCCGATCTCGCGAGCGACTTCGTGCACGAAACTCAGGTCGGCATGGCCGTCCCCCCGCCGGCTCGGCGTGCCGACCGCGATGAATATCGCGCTGGCGCCGTCGATCGCGCTGGCAAGGTCGGTGGAGAAGGACAACCGTCCGGCGCGCACATTGGCGGCGACGAGTTCGGCGAGCCCTGGCTCGAATATCGGCATGATGCCCTGTTCGAGGCTGGCGATCTTTGCCGGATCCTTGTCGATACAGACCACTTCATGGCCGAAATCGGCAAAACATGCTCCTGACACCAGGCCGACATAGCCTGCCCCAACCATCGCGATTTTCATGCTTCAGCCTCTCGAATTCACCACGGAGATTGCGCCGTCCCTGTGGCGCGCTTCCATGAAGTGACGGCCGGTGCCCTCCAGCACCAGCGCGGTCAACCTTCCGCTGCTATAGGCCCCCGTATCGATCCCGATGCGGTTGCTGCGTTCCTCCACCTGGTCGGTGATGGTGTGGCCATGGACCACCACCGCCCCGAAAGGTTTCGGGTGGGACAGGAATGGTTCGCGAATCCAGCGAAGGTCCTGCTGCTTCTGGTCGTCCAGCGAACGGGCTGGATCGATCCCGGCATGCACGAAGAGATAGTCGCCGACCTCCACCCGGTCCTTGAAGCCGGCGATGAAGTCGAGATGTTCCTGCGGCACCATCTCCAGCATTCGCTCCTGGATTTCGGCCAGCTTGGCCTTCTTCATGAACTTTCGGCCCACGCCGTAGGATATCAGCGTCTCTGCGCCGCCGAAGCTGAGGAAATGCCGCAGCACCTTCTTGTCGGCGAAAGAGCGCAGGAACATTTCCTCGTGATTGCCGCACAATATGTGGATCACCCGGCGCTTGCTCCACTGCCGCGCGGTTTCGACCACCATAGCGCTGTCAGGCCCGCGATCCACCAGGTCCCCGAGCAATACGATGCTGGTGCGCGCCCGGCGCAGCGTGGCTTCCTGTGTCTCGATCGCCACGATCAGGGCCTCGAACAGATCCAGCCGTCCGTGAATGTCGCCAATCGCATAGATGCGCTGCCCCGTGGGGACCGCGGGTAGCGCCTCTTCCGGTGGCTGTTTGAACATGGTGCGCAAGGTTTCGAGCATATCGGGTGGCCAACATGGGTGGTCGGCAGGAGATTGGCGAGTACCCCCGCAGCACTTTTCCTACGTTACGTGCATTAATTGGTGCCGAAAGGCCACACCGGTGCAACTTTGTTGCCGCATTGCCTACTCGACTCTTGTGCAATGCAGCATCGACAGGCACCACAGTCAAGTTCGCAAAGGCAGGCCGGATATCAACGAGGCCGCCGTCGGACACGCAGGTGGGACGAGGCACTTCACCGAAGCAATTGAGGAAAATTGCCATGCTTACGTCCGTCCGCAGCCTCCTGGCTGCCAGCATTCTTGCTACTTCCGCCTTCGCTGCCGCGCCCGCAATGGCGCAGGATGCGGGATCGGGAATCACCGTTTCCGGTAACGCCGCAATCGTGACCGACTATCGATTCCGTGGTGTTTCGCTGTCCGATGGCGATTTCGCCGTTCAGGGCGGCATCGATGTTGCTCACGATAGCGGTTTCTACATTGGTACTTGGGGCTCCAGTCTCGCCAGCTTCGACAATATGACAGAGCTCGATGACGGCGCTGGCACTGTCGGCCTGTATGATGTCGGCGACTATGGCGCGGTCGAAATCGATGTCTATGCCGGCTGGAGCGGCGATATTACCGATGGCCTGACCTTCGATATCGGCGCGCTGTACTATCTTTATCCGAACGCGACGAACCGTGACGCGCTGGTTGGCGCGCTTGGGCCGAGTGGTTACCCAACCTTTGGTGGGTATAGCGATTTCGACACCGACTATTTGGAGTTGTATACTTCGCTCGGGACTTCTCTTGGTCCGGTCTCGGCCACGCTGGGCGCTGCTTATGCGCCCGAGCAGGATTCGCTCGGCGGAGACGATAATCTCTACATTTATCTCGACCTCGAGTCCGGCATTCCTGGTACGCCGCTGACCCTCTCTGGTCATCTCGGCTACACCAGCGGGGTTCTCGCTCCCGAAGCCCTCGCCACGGGCACGGATGACACCGGTTTCGACTATTCGATCGGAGCGTCGTTCGCTTTCAACGAGAATCTGAGCCTTGGCGTTGCCTGGATCGGAACTGATGCGACCAGCATCGACGATTTGACGGACGATGCCATCGTCGGCACGCTCAGCGTCAGCTTCTAAGCGACGGACTGCTTGGCATAACGGGCCCGGGCCGGTTTTCCGGTCCGGGCCCGCTTTGCATGAGGCCGGATTTCGGTGAGTCGTGGCTTCCCGTCAGTGCAGATAAAAGTCGACCGTCGTGACTACCCGGACCTTCTTGTACGGCGTGTCCGACACGCCCCATCCGCCGGAATCGCCGTCGCGCGCCTCGATCGAGAAATAACCCTGCGTGGCCTGCTTGATCGCGCCCACATCGGCGCCGCTGTCTTTCGCAAACTGCTCTGCCGCGGCGCGCGCATCCTTGGTCGCTTCGGCCACCATTTCGGGCTTGATGTCGTTGAGCCGGGTGAAGGAATAGGCCATGCCCGATCCTTCCTCCAGCGCCACGCCCTGCCGCACCAGCTCGAACTGGCGCCGTACCGCCTGCTGTGCCCGGTCGATATCGTTGCTGCGGAGCGTCATGCGCTGGCGCACGGTGAAGGTAGGATAGCCGTTATTGGTAAATTGCGACACGTTGACGCCGGTCGGCTGGAGCGCGTCCTCGGGGAAGCCCAGATCGGAAAAGAATGAACGGATCGCGGCGGTGTCGCCGTCTATGTCGGTTTGCGCGCTCTGCAGGTCGGCGGCATTGGCCGAATATGCGATGGTCCAGGTCGCCAGGTCGGCGGTGACCTCGCGCTCGGCCAGCCCGCGTACCGTGACCGATCGATCGGCGTGGCGCGCACGGGTCAGGCCGTCGCCGAGGAGGTAGCCGCCCACGACAAGGCCCGCGGCAAGAATGCCGGATGCCGCGAGCAGGACCTGGGGACGGGACATCCGGCGAGACGCCGACACTTCAGTTTCGTAGTCGCTGCTGGTATCGCTCATGGAAAGGTCCCTTTCGTCCCCACTGGCTGAATGGACATTTGCGGTTCCGACGATGAACCGTGCTTGAATTTCGATGAATGGAGCAATTGCAAATGGTCAAATATCTCCACAGCATGATCCGGGTGAAGGATCCGGAGGCGACCGTCGGCTTTTTCAAGCTGCTCGGGCTCGAGGAAGTTCGGCGGATGGAGAGTGAAAAGGGCCGCTTCACGCTGATCTTCCTGGCAGCGCCGGGACAGGAAGGGGTCGCCGAAGTGGAGCTGACCTACAACTGGCCGCCGGAGGATGGCAGCGCCGCGGAAGACTATTCCGGAGGGCGCAATTTCGGGCACCTCGCCTACCGGGTCGAGAATATCTACGAGACCTGCCAGCGCCTGATGGATCACGGGGTCACGATCAACCGCCCTCCGCGCGACGGGCACATGGCGTTCGTGAAGACACCCGACGGAATCTCGATCGAATTGCTGCAGGACGGCCATCTCGAGCCGGCCGAGCCCTGGGCCAGCATGGAGAATACCGGCAGTTGGTAGAGCCCCTAGGCCCGGTCAGATCACCTTGCCGCCTGCCTCTTCGGGGTGCTTTGTCGTCATCCGCAGGATCGTGTAGCCGAGCACTGCCGAGCAGAACGAACCGATCAGGATGCCGATCTTCGCCTCGTCGATCAGCAGCCGGTAACCCGGGAACGCCAGTTCGCTGATGAACAGCGACATGGTGAAGCCGATCCCGCATAGCAGCGAAACCCCCCATATCTCACCCCAGCTCGCATTGGCTGGCCGGCTGGCTATACCGAGTCTGTCCGCAATCGCGATGAGCCCGACAATGCCGATCTGCTTGCCGAGGAACAGGCCCGCGCCCACCGCAAGCGGGAGCGGCGCCAAAATGCCTTCAAGCCCAAGGCCGGATACGTCGACCCCGGCATTGGCGAAGCCGAACAGCGGGACGATCAGGAACGCGTTCCATCCGACCAGTCCGTGCTCGAGATCTTCCAGCAGGCTGTTTCCGTCGCGCCGGCGCATGGGCACGGTGAGCGCGGCGACGACCCCAGCTATGGTGGCGTGAATGCCCGAATTGAGGACGCAGAACCACAGCAGCGCCGCCACCAGCGCAAAGGCCCAGATCCGGTCGACCCGGAGGCGGTTCATGGCCAGCATCACGGCGAACACCCCGAGCGATGCGAGCAGCCAGGTCATCTTGATCTCGGCGGTATAGAAAACCGCGATGATCGTGACCGCGCCGATATCGTCGACAATCGCAACGGTGAGCAGGAATACCCGCAGCGACGTCGGAACCCGGCTGCCGAGCAAGCCGATCACCCCCATTGCAAAGGCAATGTCGGTGGCGGCGGGAATGGCCCAGCCGCGTACGAGATTCGGGTCTTCGCCGGCCACGAACAACAGGTAGACTGCGGCCGGCGCTGCCATGCCTGCCGCTGCCGCCAGCACCGGCAGCCGCCGCTGCGCCGGATCGGCCAGATTGCCTGCGATCAGCTCACGCTTCACCTCCAGCCCGACGACGAAGAAGAAGATCGCCATCAGCCCATCGTTGATCCAAAGGTGCAGGTTGTTGAGCTTCGGGATCGGAGTCCATGGAAGGACGCCGTGAAACAGGTTGTAATAGGTATCGCCGAGGGCCGAATTCGCCACTGCAAGGGCCGCGATAGCCACGAATATCAGCAGCAGGCCTTCCCTGGCATCGCTGACGAAGAGGGCTTTGAAGGGCCGGATCACCGGGGTTAGGCTGAAACGTGGCGTCGTCATCCGGGTTTCAATTGGCCAAGTGGCTAGCACAATCAACCCCTCGTGATCGGACCTATCGATGATTGCCTATTGTTATCGCTGGCGATAGCGTGCTCGAGGATAGGGGGGCGTCTCGATCCCGGCCAGGGGGTGGCCGGGCTGCAGGCCCGCCGTGGGGACGGGCATTGATTTCAGGCTATTGGGCGCTTGAGTGGCTTGCCGTGCTTGAGCATGAGCTACTGCTTTTTGCCGGCATCTTCTTTCTTGTCGGCGCCGCAGATGAACTTGCTGTCGATATTGCATGGCTGTGGTTGAAGCTGACAGGGCGGGCGAAAACCCCGATTGTGGAGCGCAAACCGGGTTCGACTGCACCACTGGCAGGGCCGGCGGTCGTCTTCATCCCTGCCTGGCAGGAAGAGGAAGTGATCGGCGGCACCCTCCGGCACATGCTGGCCGCCTGGCCGCATCGGGACCTTCGGATCTATGTCGGATGCTACCGCAACGATCCGCAAACGGTAGAAGCCGTAATAAACGGGATCGGTGGCGATCCGCGAGCACGAATGGTTCTGCATGATCGCAACGGCCCCAGTACGAAAGCGGATTGTCTCAACCGGATATACGCAGCTCTTGCGCATGATGAGGCGCGGCACGGTTTCCGTGCCCGCATGGTGCTGCTTCACGACGCGGAAGACCTGGTCGATCCGGCGGCGCTTTCCTTGCTGGACAGAGCCATGAACGATGCAGAGTTCGTTCAGCTGCCTGTCCTCCCGCTGGTCCAGCGCCGTTCGCGATGGGTTTCCGGCCACTACTGCGACGAGTTTGCCGAGGCCCATGGAAAAGCGATGGTGGTGCGTCACCATCTGGCGGCCGGGATACCCGCCGCTGGGGTCGGTTGCGCGTTCTCCCGCGACCTTCTTGAAGAACTGGCGGTACGCTATGGCAGCCCGGCGGAGCCCTTCTCCCCCGAATGCCTGACCGAGGATTACGAGCTCGGGCTGCGGGTCCGCGTCCTCGGTCGCCGCTCGAAATTCCTGCGTGCGCGGGGCGATGACGGACGTCTGGTCGCGACGCGCGCATGCTTCCCTCACACGCTCGGAGCGGCGGTGCGCCAGAAGACTCGCTGGATCTATGGCATCGCTTTCCAGGGCTGGGATCGTCTCGGTTGGTCCGCCCGGCTTCCCGAACTCTGGATGCGCCTGCGTGACCGCCGCGGACCGTTCAGCGCGCTGGTGCTTGGCTGCGGATATCTCCTCCTGATTGTCGCCGGGATACTCTACGTTGCAGAATGGGCAGGGTATCCGCGGCCCTGGACGCTTACGCCAGCGCTCAAAACGCTGCTCGCGATCAACCTGGCGTTCTTCGCGTGGCGCGCAGCGATCCGGGCGATTTTCACCGCGCGGGAATATGGCTGGATCGAAGCTTGCCGCGCGATCCTGCGCATTCCGGTCGCCAATGTGATCGCGATCATGGCCGGCCGGCGAGCGCTGTTCGCCTATGCCCGTTCGCTGGCAGGGGAACTGCCGGCCTGGGACAAAACACGCCACAGCGCTCACCCCGAACTTCCAGGAAGCGAACGGGAAATTCAGGTCGGAGGAGCAGGCCGATGAGCACTGGGGCAGCGTTCCGGGGGCAACCTCTATTGTTGTTCGGCGTGATCATCGCCGCATGGGGCGGTGCACGAATGGTCACCTGGGAACCGCTGCCCACTCCTTATTATGTTGAGGACTCGGTCGCCCTTGCCAGCCTGCAGCCGGAAGCGGAGCATCCTGCAACACTGATGCCGGGGAAGCAGGATTTGGTCGGCATTGGCTGGTGGGGGCACCGGTTCGGTCCCTATGCCGCGGAGCTGCCTCGGGCTTTGCCCGTGGCGCGGCTGCGTCGCAGACCTAGACATCGCAGTGCTGGCGCGCCTTTGGACGGAATGGATTATTACGGCAGCGATTTTGCCCGGGCGACTTACCATCCGGCCACGGCAGGCGTGTCGGGCGGACCGCGGCCGATCGCGGGATACGATATGCCGCCAGCGGTTGAGGGAACCGGTTTTTCTCTTCCCCCAGCGGGCACTGAGAGCTCGCATAAGCAAGACGAAGCGGCGGGGCAGCAGGCGCTTGGTGGCTCTGGTTTGGCCATGACCCCGCTGACCGGGATTGCCGGGCGTATCGCGAAAAGCCGAAGGCTGTCGGTCGACAGCTGGATTTACCTTCGTCAGGACAGCGCATCGGTACCGACCGGGATCGGGGGATCATATGGCGGGAGCCAATCGGGGTTTGTAGCCCGCTACGATCTCGCTCCGGCCAGCCGGTTCCAGCCGCGCGCCTATCTGCGCGCATCCCGCGCTCTCGCAGGTCTGCAGGATTCCGAAATTGCAGCCGGCTTGTCGGCGCGCCCGTTTCCGGACGTGCCGGTTTCCGTTTCCGGGGAAGCGCGGTTCTATCGTACGTCGTCGGGAGAAGAATTCCGCCCTGCTGTGTACGCGGTGACGCACTTCCCGCCGCAATCGCTGCCACTGGGAATGCAAGCAGAAACCTATTTCCAAGGGGGCTATGTCGGGGGAAAATATGCGACACCCTTTATCGATGGCCAGCTGCGGATAGACCGCGAATTCATCCGTATGGGGCGCTTTGCGCTGCGTGGCGGAGGCGGTGCCTGGGGCGGCGCCCAGAAGGGAGCGGAACGGATCGATATCGGCCCGGCCCTTTCCCTTCAATTCAACGACGGCAAGTTCAATTCGCGGCTCTCACTCGATTACCGGTTCAGGATCGCCGGCGATGCCGCGCCGGGTTCGGGAGCGGCGCTCACGCTTTCCGCCGGATTCTAGGGGAACGCAGCTTCAAAGACGGTCTTCTGTGGGGTAGGCCATTCCCATGGACGTGTATCTCCCCATCGCCAACCTCGCGGTCAATGGGCTGTTTATCGTCCTGCTTGGTGCCGCCACTGGTATCCTGTCGGGCATTTTCGGGGTCGGCGGCGGATTCCTCACCACGCCGCTGCTCATTTTCTATGGCGTTCCGCCCACGGTCGCTGCCGCGTCGGCCGCCTCGCAGGTGACGGGAGCCAGCGTCTCCGGCGTTCTCGCATATCACCGACGGGGAAGCGTGGACTACCGGATGGGACTGGTCATGGTCGCAGGCGGGGTGCTTGGTGCTGGTTTGGGGGCGGGGCTCTTTCGCCTTCTGCAATCCCTCGGTCAGATCGATACGGTGATCAACGTCCTCTATGTCGTGCTGCTCGGCACAATAGGCGCGCTGATGGGGCGCGAGGCGCTGGTAACTCTTCAGGCGAACAAGACCGGCGAACGGCCGCGTGTGGCGAAACGCCGCCATCACCCGCTGGTCGCGAGCCTGCCACTGCGGATGCGCTTCTACCGCTCGGGGCTCTATATTTCGCCGCTGGCACCGCTGGCGCTCGGCATAGTGGTCGGTATCCTGACAATGCTGATGGGTGTCGGCGGCGGGTTCATTCTCGTGCCTGCCATGCTCTATCTGCTCGGGATGAGCGCGAAGGTGGTGGTGGGAACGTCGCTGTTCCAGATCCTGTTCGTCACCATGGCCGCCACCATGATGCACGCCCTCACGACCAAGGCGGTCGACCTTGTGCTGGCCGCGCTGCTCCTGGTCGGTTCGGTGACCGGGGCGCAGCTCGGCACCCAGTTCGCGCAGAAAGCCAAGCCCGAATATTTGCGTCTCGGTCTGGCGGCGCTCGTGCTTCTGGTAGCGTTCCGCATGGCGCTGGGGCTGGGTTGGCGTCCCGATGAAATCTACACGCTGGTGCCTCTATGAGCCGAGGATCGCGCATCGCCGCTGCCCTGCTGCTTCTGCTCGCTCTGTCCGGCCAGCGCGACCCGATCCTCGTGCCGGAAGTGTCGCAGCATGAAGTGCGCGTGCGGCAGGGCTTCACCGGCACAACGCTGTTGCTTTTCGGAGCCATTCTCGATCCCAGCGGCGCGCGCTCGGCAGGCGAATACGATATTGCGATAGTCGTGAAAGGGCCGACGGGGCCGATCCGAATGCGCGAGAAGCAGCGGATCCTCGGCATGTGGATCAATGCAGAGAGCAGCGATTTCCGCTCTGTTCCTTCTTTCTATTCGGTCGCCAGTTCGCGTCCGATAGGCGAGATCGTCGACGAGCGCACTGCCGCCATTTACGAGCTTGGTCTCGACTCGCTGCAGCTTTCGCCCAGCGGATCTATCGATCCAGAGGAGCAGGCGCGGTTTTCCAGCGGGTTGGTCGACCTGATGCAACGCCAGGGACTTTATCACGAGAATGGCGAGGGGGTCTCGATCAGCGAAGAAGTGTTGTACCAGGCGCGGATTTCGATGCCGTCGAATGTCCGCACCGGGTTCTACACCGCCGAAACCTTCGCCATCCGCGACGGAAGAGTGATCGCCTCGGCAACGGCGGAAATCGAAGTCCGCAAATTGGGCTTCGAGCGCTTCATTGCCCTGTTCGCGGAGCAACAGTCATTCTTCTACGGTTTGCTCGCGGTCGTGATGTCGATCGCGATGGGTTGGGCAGCCGGCCGGCTGTTCGCCCTGATCTGAGCGCGGAATACTTACGCGTCACGCCCGAGGTTGACGCGATTTTAACCCCGTCGCGGCTAGGCGATACCTGAAATTATCCATTTTCGGGGACGGATACTCGCCATGAGCGATATGGGCGACAACATGCACGACGATTTCGACGCGGCCCGGGCCCGATCCGAAGCCGAAGGTCAGCGACGCAGCAGCATTCTTCGCCAGCCCGGCCAGGAGTTCCAGTCTTCGACGGAGCGACGCCCGCTGCGCCGGCCCGATTTCCCCGCACAGCCAGCGCAAGCGCAGCCGGAAGCGCGGCCCGCGGGCACGGTCGTTGCCGATACGGCGGCCGCGCCCGCGATGCGGCCAAGCGCGCCGCCGCCGCAGCCGGTGGCCGCCCAGCCTGCGCGCCATGCGGAGGCAAGCGTTCGCGCGCCTGCCGCCGCCGCGGCACCGGACGAGGTACCGCAGGATGCCGCGCCAAGCGACAATGCGACGAAGCCGATCGGCATCGTTCTCGAAATTGCCGGTTCGGGTTCGCAGGTGGCGCTCGATCTCCAGCGCCTCAACGAATGCTCGGAGGACAAGGACCCTTCGATCGCCCTGTCGGGCCAGGTCGGATCGCAGATCAAGATCAGGACGAAGGATGGCTGGCTGCTGGCCAGCGTCCGCAACCAGAGGCAGGACCGCCGCGAGGGCGGCATCGTGGCGAATATCGACTTCCTCGGGGAAGGCGATGAGGAAAAGCTGACGGGCAAGATCCACAGCTTCCGCCGCGGTGTTACGCGCTATCCGATCCCGGGCGCGATGATTTACCCGGCGACCACCGCGGACCTTAGGCAGATCTATGCGTCAGACGGCCGCTCCGCGATCCAGGTCGGCACCGTCTATCCGACCAGCGACATTCGCGCCGGTATCTATGTCGATGCCATGCTCGGCAAGCACTTCGCGCTGCTGGGTTCGACCGGTACCGGCAAATCGACCAGTGCCTCGCTCATCCTCCACCGGATTTGCGAGGCGGCGCCGGAGGGTCATATCGTGATGATCGACCCGCACGGCGAATATTCTGCCGCGTTCCGCACTACCGGCATGATCTTCGACGTCACCAATCTCCAGATGCCCTACTGGCTGATGAACTTCGAAGAGCATTGCGAAGTCTTCCTGACCAGCACGGGCAATGACCGGCAGGAGGATGCCGACATTCTCGCCAAGTGCCTCCTCGCCGCGCGCAGTCGCAGCCGGCTGGCGGAAAGCTTCGGCAAGATCACCGTGGACTCGCCCATTCCCTATTTGCTCTCGGACCTGACCAACATCATCCAGGACCAGATGGGCAAGCTGGACAAGGCGACGTCCACTGCGCCCTTCATGCGTATCAAGACCAAGATCGAGGAACTGAAGGCCGATCCGCGCTACCAGTTCCTGTTCTCGGGCATGCTCGTGGGCGACACGATGGCGGACTTCATCTCGAAGATCTTTCGCATGCCGTCCTCGGGCAAGCCGATCGCTATCATCGACGTCTCCGGCGTCCCGTCCGACATTACCAGCACCGTGGTGGCGGTGCTTTCGCGGCTGGTGTTCGACTTCGCCATCTGGGGACGGGAGGAAAAGACCCGGCCGATCCTGCTGGTCTGCGAAGAGGCGCACCGCTACGTGCCGAACGAGAAGAATGCCGATGGCTCTTCGGTCGGCCGCATCCTGTCCCGCATCGCCAAGGAAGGCCGTAAATACGGCATTTCGCTGGGCCTGATCACGCAGCGCCCGTCGGACCTTGCCGAAGGCGTGCTGTCGCAGTGCGGCACGATCATCTCGATGCG
>CAYRCH010000046.1:0-9860 GCA_964422665.1 uncultured Sphingomonadaceae bacterium
GAAGTTGCGCGAATTTCTTTGACATTGTGCACTGCAGCGGCCACATGCCCGGCATCGAAGCGCCAGGCAGCGTGAACTGGCCCTCGGGCCCCGGCCGCGCTTCGGACGTTTTTTCACAGAGCTTCCCTTTTCACGCGGGTCGTTCATGGGGCCGGACTTCCGGCTCCACCACCCGCTGCACGCGTCACGGATTCCGTCCGTGCGCTGCCGCATGTTTTTGCGAGTTTGATAATTAACATGACATTCGAACAACTCGGGCTGTCGCAGCCCATTCTTCAGGCGCTTGGCATGAAGAACTACAACACACCCACGCCGATCCAGGCGCAGGCTATTCCGCTTGTGCTCGAAGGCCGGGACCTGCTCGGCATCGCGCAGACCGGCACCGGCAAGACCGCGGCTTTCATGCTGCCCTCGATCGACCGCCTTGCGGCGTCGGATCGCGGCGCGCCCAAGAAGAGCTGCCGGATGCTGATCCTTGCGCCGACGCGCGAACTGGCCGGGCAGATTGCCGCCAGCGCGCGTGATTATGGCGCATTGTCGGGCCTCAGCGTTGCCAGCATCGTCGGCGGCACTTCGGTCGGCAAGGACCGTCAGAAGATGGCGCGCGGAACCGATATCCTCGTCGCCACGCCGGGCCGCCTCGTCGACCTGATCGACCAGAGGGCCCTGCAACTCGACGCGGTCGAGATCCTGGTGCTCGACGAGGCCGACCAGATGCTCGACCTCGGCTTCATCCATGCGCTGCGCAAGATCGTGGCCCTGCTGCCTTCGCAGCGCCAGACGCTGCTGTTTTCGGCCACCATGCCCAAGACGATCAAGCAGCTGGCCGATCAGTATCTGCGCGATCCGGCGCAGGTTTCGGTCGCGCCTGCCGCGACCACGGCCGAGCGGGTCGAGCAATTTGTCTGCTTCATCGGCCAGGCCGAGAAGCAGGCGCTGCTCAACATGGCACTGCGCAAGGGACTGGAATCGGGCGAGATGGACCGTGTGCTCGTATTCTCCCGCACCAAGCACGGGGCGGACCGGATCGTACGCAAGCTCGGCCAGGCGAATATCCGCGCCAACGCGATTCACGGCAACAAGAGCCAGCCGCAGCGCGAACGCGCCCTGGGCGAGTTCAAGCAGGGCAAGGTCCGCGTGCTGGTGGCGACCGATATCGCCGCGCGCGGGATCGATATTCCGGGCGTCAGCCACGTGTTCAATTTCGAACTGCCCAATGTGGCCGAGCAATATGTCCACCGGATCGGCCGCACCGCGCGTGCCGGCGCCGCGGGCGTGGCGGTGGCCTTCTGCGCGCAGGACGAGCGGGACTATCTGCGCGACATCCAGCGCCTGACCAAGGTCACGCTGACCCAGGTTCCCCTGCCGGAGAACCTGCGCACGGAAGTCGAGGAAACCAGGGTGCGCGAGCGCAACGCTCCGCCTCCGGCGCGTGCCGAGCGGGACGAGCGTGCGCCTCGCGGCGACCGCAAACCGCGCCGTCCCAATGTCGGCGGTCCGCGTCCGCAGGTCCGCGCTCATCGCACGGGCAGCGAAGGCGGCGGCCAGCGCCGCGAGGGGCAGCCCGGTGGCGGCAACGGCCAGCGGCGCGGCAACAACCGCCGCCGCAACCGGAGCGCCTGATCCGCCTCTGATCCCCTAGGAGGAATTGCGCTCCATCATCTGGCGGCGCCATTCCTCCGCGGTGGGGATGATCGGATTGTCGACCCTTTTCAGGATTTTCCATTCGCCGTCTTCGCGGACGAATTCGTCCTCGTAGATCCCGGTGAGGGCCGGACGCGGGTTGCCTTCCTCGTCGCGCATGATGAGGAGGTGGCGCGAACGGGCCGTTGCGCGGTCGCCCTCGACATCGACCTGCGGGTTCGAGACCAGGTGGTAGCTTTCCATATTGGTGAAGCCTTCGGGCGGCTCGCCGAACAGGCCCACCAGCAGGCCTTCGATCTCTTCGCGTCCGCGGCGGATGGTGGCGCCGTTCTGCCACACGCCTTCGGCCGCGAAGAGGTCGGCATAGCCGGCGAAGTCGCGCCCATCGAGCCGCGCGGCATATTCGACGATGATCCGCTGGATGGCGATCTGGTCTTCCAGCTTGCGCAGCCGCGCCTCGGCGCTTTCGACCGGCACGGGCGGCGGTGAAGACGCGGCCGGGTCAGCCGGATCGCGATAGGGGATTACCCCGTAGGTGGTGCGCTTGGCGATCTTCCACTGGCCGCCCTGCCGAACGAACTCATCGACATAGCGTCCTGCGAGCGCGGGCGAGGGGCGGTTGCTGTCGCTCCGCGTCCAGAACAGATAGCGCGAACTGACCTCGGCCCGGTCGCCATCCACCTTTACGACCGGATTCGTCATCATATGAAAACTAGCCTTGTTGATATAGCCGGGTTCCGCCGGTCCAAGGTTTTCGAGCAGCATTGCCTCGATCGCTTCGGGCCCGGTGAAGCTGCCAAACCCGCCGACCCACACACCGTCGCTAGCAAACAGTCCCGCGTAAGACGCGTAGTCGCGCCCATCGAGATAGGTGCCATATTCGATCAGCACCCGGCGTATTTCGGATTCCGCTTCCATCCGCTCGACGCGCTGCTCCAGCGTCGGTCCCGCGTCCTGCGCGACAGCAGCCGTCGGCCCCGCCAGCATGGCGGCTGCGAACAATGCTCTGTAATTCATGGTCTCTCCCCGACTCGTTTTGTCCGGGGAGCCTAGCCCAAATCGGAGACTGTGCGTCCTAAAAGGCGGCGATGCCGGTGATCGCTCGCCCGATGATCAGCGCATGCACATCGTGCGTGCCCTCATAGGTGTTGACCGTCTCGAGGTTCAGCATGTGCCGGATGACCTGATACTCCTCCGAGATGCCGTTGCCGCCGTGCATGTCGCGCGCCATCCTTGCGATGTCGAGCGCCTTGCCGACATTGTTGCGCTTGACGATGCTGATCATCTCGGGGGCGAAATTGCCTTCTTCCATCAGCCGCCCGACGCGAAGGCTTGCCTGGAGGCCGAGCGAAATCTCCGCCGCCATATCGGCGAGCTTTTTCTGATAGAGCTGGTTGCCAGCGAGCGGGCGCGCGAACTGCTTGCGGTCCAGCCCGTATTGCCGGGCCGCAGAATAGCAGAATTCGGCCGCCCCCATGCTGCCCCACGAAATGCCGTAGCGGGCACGGTTGAGGCAGCCCAACGGCCCTTTGAGCCCTTCGATGTTGGGCAGGAGCGCATCACACGGCACCGCGACTTCATCCATTTCGATCATGCCGGTGGTGCTGGCGCGCAGGGACAGCTTGCCCCCGATCTTGGGTGCGGAGAGCCCTGCCATCCCTTTGTCGAGCACGAAGCCCCGGATCGCGCCGCCATGTGCCTCGCTTTTCGCCCAGACAACGAACACGTCAGCAAAGGGAGAATTGCTGATCCAGGTTTTGGAACCCGAGAGCTTGTAGCCGTCTCCGTCCTTCTTCGCGACTGTCCGCATCGATCCGGGATCGGATCCCGCATCCGGCTCGGTCAGGCCAAAGCAGCCGATGAGTTGCCCCGATGCCAGCCCTGGAAGGTACTTCCTGCGTTGCTCGTCCGAGCCGTATGCATGAATCGGATACATCACCAGCGATGACTGGACGCTGGCCATGGAGCGATAGCCGCTGTCCACGCGTTCGATCTCTCGCGCGACCAGACCGTAAGCGACATAGCCGGCACCGGCCCCGCCCAATTCTTCCGGGACCGTGACGCCGAGCAGGCCCGCCCGTCCCATCAGCGGGAAGAGTTCGGGAGCGTCTGCCTCTTCGGCAAAGGCTTCGATCACCCGAGGTTGCAGTTCACCCTGAGCGAAGCTGCGCGCGGAGTCGCGGATCATCCGCTCTTCCTCTGTAAGCTGTGAGCCCAGATTGAACGGGTCTGCCCAGTCGAACGGCACCATGGCTCATCTCCTCCTTTCCGCTGCTAGCGGCGATAAGGGGAGATAGACAAGCAGCCTTGGGGGCGATGAAACAAGTCTTCCGAAGACCTGCTGCAGATGAACGAAAATTGCGCGAAAGGCGATCCGGTCAGGCCGAAGGACGCGCGCGTTCCACCCCGTGCCGCAATGCGACTATCAGTTCCGAGGGGGGACAGGGTTTTTCGAGTGCCAGCGTGCCGGGATAACGCTCGCTCAAGTCGCTGGCCCGGGCGTGTCCGGAATGGAAGATGACCGGCACGCCATGGCTGATAAGTCGGTCGGCCAGCTCAAATACTTCGCCTTCGACCAACTGCACGTCGAGCAAGGCGCAATCCGGCAATTCTTCCTCGATCGCTTTTTCGGCCATCCGGATGGAGCCGAACGGGCCCATCGGCGAGAATCCCTCGTCCTTTACCGTCTCGCAAAGATCGTATGCGACGATAAATTCATCTTCTACGACGAGGATCTTTGGCGGTTTCATATCATTGTTCTTCATAACGAATCTTCAATATCGCGTGGCGAATACACAGTGTGAATCTGGTGCTTGTCGACAAATCAACAAAGAACCGTGCCCGCAGTTCCAAGAAATGCGTTGAAACGAAGGTCGCAATCTTCACATCGCCCCGAACTTCTCCTTGAACGCGGCCTCGTTGCCGCTTGCCAGCAAATTCGCCTGCTCGACCCAGTTGTCGCGACGGATTCGCCCCGCGAAGTCGCCAAGATGGCTGTCGAACTGGTCGATATCTGCCTCTCCCCAGGCGGCGATCTGCGACAATTGCGTAATACCGAGCTCATGAAGCCGCGCCGCAAGTTTTGGTCCAACTCCCTTGAGTCGTGTGAGGTCGTCGCCTCCTCCCGCCGGCGCCGGTGAAGGCGTATGAGCGGCTTCATGGCCGACCACTGTTCCGATCCCGGCCAGCCCTTCCGGTGCTGGAACGGGCGGCGCAGGACTGGCGGCGGGTGCGGAGTCGATCAGCGCCTGGTTGCGCTTTGCGCCTTTGGCAGCATCGTCTGCTGCGGGCTCTCGAGCAATGGTCGTTTTGCGGTTGGCGGCAAACAGCCACCAGCTCACGATAATTCCCACCAGCAGCGCAATGACAAACACCCACCAGAACTGGGCGAAGAGCTCGTTCATTCGAGACCTTTCTCCAAATCACTTCTCTGCCGTCCCCAAAGGCTCCACCCAATCGCCAGCCCGGCGACATAAGCGCGAAGGGACAGGATAAGGATCGGCATTGTTACCTCATGATTGGCTTCGCCTGCCCTTCTATGCCCGGGTCAGCGAAACTCAACCCTGGCGGAAATCGTGCCGCTTTAGCGGGGTCCTGGCGCATCGACCGGAGTGGGCGGGATGGGCTGGGTCGCAATTACCGAAAAATCAATTCGCCGACTGGCCGGATCGGGCGGGCTTGCTGCGTCCTTGCGGAAATCCGGTCGTCGGACGGTCGAAAACGGCCGATGCGGCCAGTGCGACGATCGTGACGACCAACGCGCCCGCGGCGATGGCGATCTTCTCCGTTCGGATCACTCGCTGCCTCCGGCCGGCTCGATCTTGCGGCGGAAAAGTACTCGATCGTCGGGGCCGAAACCTCGCCGCCATATCACCCAGCCATATATGCCCAGAATTGCGGGAACACCGAACAGCAATTCGGCCCATTCCGGCAGGTACCGGGTGGCAATCCATCCTACCACTACGGCAGGCGCGGCCGCATAAATCAGCGCCCAGCGGAAGTTGTTGACCGACTCCTTGAGGATACGCGAGAGCATGAAGCTCTTTATCAGCGATGCCGTCGCCAGCGCTACGAGCAGCGCAGCAGCTGCGCCCGCACCGCGATAAAGATCGCTGTAGCCGTAGTGATCCACCAGCAGCATGGCCCCCACGGTCAGCACCGCCTGAAAGGTGATCGTGCCAATCGAAACCACGAGATTGCGGACCCGCGCCATATAGACGAGGGCCGCCTCGGATACGACCGCCAGCGCCGCGAACACTTCCGCGGCCAGGAGAAATGCCAGCGCCGCGGTACCGCCGACGAAGTTGGGCCCCACAAGGCCCATCACAGCCTCTCCCGGTATGCCGAGAGCCAGCGCTATTCCCGCCTGTGCCGCAACGATCCAGAAACCGACCTGGCAGACCTGGCGGGCAATGGCCTGATAGTCGTGATTCTTCAGCGCGCGCGTGATCACCGGTCCCAGGATCGGTTCGAAACTGGTCTTGAGCTTCTGGGGCAGAGTGGCGACCTGCTGCGCCACATAATAGACTCCAACCGTGCTCGGGCTGGCGAAGAGACCGAGTATGACGATGTCGATTTTGCGTGTGCCCCACTCGATCATGTCGGCAATGGCCAGCGGCAAATTTCCCCAGGCCAGCCTTGCTGTCCGCCCGAGATGGGGGCGCCAGCCATAGGGCAGGCCATATTCACGCAGCAACGGGATGAAAGCGGCAATAGCGGTGAGGACGATCGAGACGATATAGGCCAGCGCCAGCCCGCCTTCGGGCACGACGTAAAACAGCGCGAGGGCGGCAATGGCGAGGGCCCATGGCTCGACTATCGAGCGGGCCTTGACCGTCGAACCGATATCGTAGCGATAGGCGAGTGCCGCGAGCGCAATGTCGGTCAGGCAGAAGGGGATGATCGCCAGAGGCAGCAGCATGATCATGGGGTTGATTTGGCCGCTGGGGAACATTGGCTGCGGAAACGCCATCAGGATCAAAGCCAAGACCGATCCGGTGAGCAGGCTGAGCAGCATCCCGTCGGCGATGACATGGGCTGGAGGCATTTCCTCTTTGGAAAGTTGTTGGGCGAGGCCGCGCTTCTGCCCCATCGCCGCGAACTGGGTCACGATTTCAATGACCACCAGCGCAGAAGCGAAGACTCCCAGCGCTTCGGCGCCATAGAGGCGGCCGGCAATGAACAGGAACGGCACCCGCGCCGCAAGCCGCAGCAGGAAGCCGAAGAAATTGGTTCGCCCGCCCTTGGCAAGGGCGGCGATATCGCCTCCGTCGGAAGCGTCGCGGGCTGTCGCGTCGTTCAAATTCGCCTCAGCCTTCCGCCTTGAGAGGGCGGGCCAGGATTTCATTGACTACTTCCACCGCCGGCGCGCCTTCCAGCAGACGCACCGTGGCCTCGACGATCGGCATTGCGATCCGATGCTTCGCAGCCAATCTCGCAAGGACAGGTGCGGAATGCGCGCCTTCGGCCACCGTCTTCCGGTCCGTCATCAATGCGTCGGCGGATTGTCCTTCGCCCAGCGCCTTGCCCAGCGAGAAGTTGCGGCTCGAGGTCGACGAGCAGGTAAGTACGAGATCGCCCAGTCCGCACAGTCCGGCAAGCGTTTCAGCTCTCGCGCCCAGCGCTTCGCCGAAGCGCTGCATTTCCGAATAGCCGCGTGCGATGAGCGCGGCGCGCGCGTTCTGGCCCAGTCGCAGGCCGTCGACCACGCCGCAGGCGATGGCGAGCACATTCTTGACCGCGCCGCCGATTTCCGCGCCGCATATGTCATCGGAATAATAGGGTCGGAAGGCGGGCCGGGCGATGGCCGCGGAAAGCCGCTGCCACTGGTCGGTACCGCCGCCGCAGGCGAGCGTGACGGCGGTCGGCAAGCCAGCGGCGACTTCATGCGCGAATGTCGGTCCGGAGAGGACGGCAAGCTCGGCGCCAGGAGCGGCTTCGCGCGCGACTTCGTTCATCAGCCGCCCGCTTCCCGCTTCGATGCCCTTGCTGCACAGGACGAGGTCGCCGGGAAACGCAGGCAACTGACCGAGTACCTTGGCGAGATGCTGGGCCGGAGTTACCATTAGGAGTATCGTGCAATCGGCCATGGCCCCGAGGTCGGCTGTGGCGCGGATTGTATGGGCGAGCTGGGCAGAGGGCAGATAAGGCGTATTGGTATGATCCGTGTTGATCTCATCGGCGAGTTCCGGCTCCAGTGCCCAGAGCAGCACATCCGACCCGTCCGATGCCAGCATCTGCGCCAGCGCCGTGCCCCACGCGCCGGCCCCCACCACACCGATTGCAGGCGAAGTCACGCCTTCACTCCTGCGCCGCGGGCCGGTTCGGCGCCTGGATCGAGCGGCCAGCGCGGCCGGGCCGCGAAATCCAGCGGATCGGGTTCAAAGGCGCCCAGCCGTTCGAGTCCGGCCCATGCAATCATCGCTGCATTGTCGGTGCACAGGGCCGGAGGCGGCGCCGTGAAGCGCATGCCGCGAGCCTCGGCCAGTGTCTGCAGTTCAGCGCGAACTATGCGGTTGGAAGCGACGCCTCCCGCCACCACCAGTGTGCTTACCGGATCCATTTCTGCCAGCGCACGCTCCAGCCGATCCAGCACGCAGTCGATCGCCGCGCGCTGGAAACTGGCGGCGATATCCGCGTCGGCGTGAACGCCAGACTCCTTCGCCCGCAGCACAGCGCTCTTCAGTCCTGCGAAGGAGAAATGCGGCTCCCTGCTACCCAGCAGCGGGCGGGGCAGGGGCACCGCCTGCGGGTCCCCGGCTTCGGCGAGTTTTTCGATTGCCGGCCCCCCGGGATAGGGAAGGCCGAGCACCTTCGCGCTCTTGTCAAAAGCTTCGCCCAGCGCATCGTCAATCGTCGTCGCCAGGCGTCGATAGCGACCGACCCCTTCCACGCGCAAAATCTGGCAGTGGCCGCCCGAAACCAGAAGCAGCGCATAGGGGAAATCCAGGCCCGGATCGGCCAGTCGTGGCGACAGCGCGTGGCCTTCCAGA
The DNA here is from genome assembly GCA_964422665.1 of uncultured Sphingomonadaceae bacterium. GTDB lineage: Bacteria > Pseudomonadota > Alphaproteobacteria > Sphingomonadales > Sphingomonadaceae > DASWIR01. Next base: position 8,637 of record CAYRCH010000046.1, read on the forward strand.
TGATTGATCGCGTAGAGCGGCTTGTCGCTCGCCATGGCCAAGGCTTTGGCACTGACCAGCCCGACCATCACGCCGCCGATCAGGCCGGGTCCTGCCGTGGCGGCCACCGCATCGATCTCGTGCAGCGCAAGTCCCGCATCTTCAAGGGTTGCGGCGATCAGCGGAGCCAGCTTGTCGGCGTGCGCGCGCGCGGCAATCTCCGGTACCACTCCTCCGTAGGGCGCATGGGCCTCGTCCTGCGATGCGATATGCTGGGCGAGAATCCGCCTCTCGCTGTCGACCAGCGCCGCTGCGGTCTCGTCGCAACTTGATTCTATGCCGAGCACAATAGGCATGGCGGGTTCCCCTCTACGCAAATGCCATTTAGGGCAAGCCCCCAGCCATGACACCCCCAACACCCGATTCCGTTAAGCTGCGCCTGGGTACCCGGCGCTCTCCCCTGGCGATGGCGCAGGCAGAGCAGGCCCGCCAGCGCTTGTGCGAAGCGCATGGCTGGCCGGCCGAGGCCATAGAGCTGGTGCCTGTGGTGGCGAGCGGAGACAGGATTATCGACCGGCCGCTGGCGGAAATCGGCGGGAAGGCCCTGTGGACGCGCGAGCTTGACCACTGGCTGGGGGAGGGGCGGATCGATATCGCGGTCCATTCTGCAAAGGACGTGGAAACCGCGCGACCGGCGGAATTCGTGATTGGGGCGGTGCTGGAGCGCGCCGATATTCGCGATGTGCTGATCGGTGCTGTCTGCATTTCGGCGCTGCCGGAAGGGGCGACAGTGGGCACCAGCGCGCCGCGCCGGGCAGCGCAGCTGCTCAATGCCAGGCCGGACTGCCGCATCGTGAGCTTTCGCGGAAATGTCGACACCCGCCTTGCGCGGCTCGCGGCGGGCGAGGCGCAGGCCACCTTCCTGGCGAAGGCCGGGCTCGACCGGCTCGGACGGAGCGGCGTCGGAACGCCGCTCGAACTAGCCGACTGGCTTCCCGCACCGGGGCAGGGCGCAATCGCCATCGAATGCCGGGCGGAGGATGAGATCACCCGTCAGTTGCTGTCGCCAGTGGATCACGCGGAGAGCCATTCCCGATTGCTGGCCGAACGGAGTTTGCTCGCGGCATTGGGGGGAAGCTGCCACAGCCCCATTGCGGCGGAAAGCCATGTTGCCGAAGGAGAAATCAGGCTGCGAGCGGTATTGTTTTCGCCTGACGGGGCGGAACGGGTGGGACGGGAGATACG
>CAYRCH010000046.1:9960-15200 GCA_964422665.1 uncultured Sphingomonadaceae bacterium
TGCGAGCGGTATTGTTTTCGCCTGACGGGGCGGAACGGGTGGGACGGGAGATACGGTTCGCGATGGGCGAATCCGCTCCTATTTCAGACCTCGCCCGCGAGCTTCTTGCAGCGGCCGGTCCGGCGACGCGTCCGCTCTTCTCGGGGGCATCATGAGACAGGTAGTCGCCATCCGCGCAGAGCCTGCGCTCGCAGAAACAGTGGCCGCTGGTACGGCAATCGGGCTCTCGATCGAAGCGGTGCCGCTATTCGAAGTGGTCCCCACCCCCTGGTCGGCGCCGGATCCTGCAGAAATCGATGCGCTTCTCGTGGGCAGTGCCAATGCCTTCCGTCATGGCGGCGAAGGTCTGCAGGCTTTTCGCGACAAGCCAGTCCATGCCGTGGGGGAGCGAACAGCGGATGCGGCCCGCGCCAGCGGGTTTGCTGTCGGGCTTGTCGGCGATGGCAGATTACAGGGCGTACTGGACAGTCTCGCTCCACCCTTGCGACTCCTGCGCATCGGGGGTGCGGAACGGATCGAAATAGCGGCGAAACAGGGCATCACCCTGACCGAACGTGCCTGTTACAGCGTCGAACCCCGCCCTATTCCGGATTGCCTGGCATCGTGGCTTCGTAGCGGTGAAGCGGTCGTCCTCCTTCATTCTGCGGCAGCTGCGCGACACTTCGCTGCTGAATGTGATCGCGCCTCGATTCCGCGCTCTTCCGTGGGGTTGGCGGTGATCGGACCCCGCGTCGCGCATGCTGCGGGGCCGGGCTGGGCGCGGGTCGAGACGGCCCCTGTCCCGCGAGATGACGCGCTACTGGCGCTCGCACGGGACATGTGCCATTGACGCAGCCCGGTAAGGGGTGGCTGCCGCGCCTCGTCACCTACGGGAGCTGATGAACGATTTTTATACACGCACCGGGAGCGCTTCCTCATCGCGGAAGGCTTCTACCCTGAAGCCCATCATCGGGGTGGCCGGCGGCGCGTTCCTGCTGGGCGCGGCCCTTGTCGGCTTGGCCGGATGGTATGGTGTGTTCGATGCTATCGACGCCGCTCCGGAAGTCGTGCCGGAGGCAGTTGAGCAGTCTCAGGTTGTACCTGAGACTGAAGACGCGGCATCGAGTCCGGTCATTGCCAGCGAACAGGAAGTCACAGACGCCGCTCAGGCGGTCGAACGCGTGGCGGAGCAGCAGGGCGGTCTCGACCAGCGGATTGTCGCTATGGAACAGCGGCTTGCTGCACTCGACCTCCAGACCCAGGCGGCCGAAGGAAACGCGGCTAGGGCCGAAGGATTGCTTATCGCATTTGCGACCCGCCGGGCCATCGAACGCGGAGCGCCGCTGGGCTATCTGGAAGACCAGCTGCGGCTGCGGTTCGGAGAAGCCAGGCCCAATACGGTAGAAACGGTGATCGAATCCGCACGTGCACCGGTTACGCTCGATCAGCTGATTGCACGGCTGGACGGGCTTGCGTCGGCCCTCGTCGAGGCGCCTCCGGAAGAAGGCGTCTTCAGTCGGCTCCAGCGCGAGCTGAACAGCCTGTTCGTCATCCGACCGGAAAGTTCACCGTCCCCGCTGCCAGCGCGGCGCCTCGCACGGGCGCGATTGTTCCTTGAGACGGGACGAGCAGGTGCAGCGGCGGCCGAGGTCCGCAATTTGCCCAATTCCGCTGCAGCCGAAGAGTGGATTGCGGACGCGGAACGCTTCGCCAGGGTTCAGCGGGCGCTCGACCGGCTTGAGACGACAGCGATTCTCGAACCGCGCGAGCTGCGCGGCGGAAGCGGCAACCGGATTACGCAGCCGAGCCCGGCCCAGCCTACGCCCTGAGCAATTGCGGAAGCTCGCCGTTCATTCCGCGGGCTTCTTCCATGAACCAGTTTTTGAGCGCGGGGGTGCGTTGGACAGCGCCCATTCCCAGCCGCCGGAGGGCTGAAGCAGTCCGGCCCCGAACGCCGAACAGGCGCGTCAATCCGTCAGTGGCCAACGCCACCATGAAGCTGTCGAGCGAACGCCAGCGTTCGTATCGCGCCAGCAATTGCGCATCGCCGGGGTCAAGGCCAAGCCGACGGCCTTCTGCGAGGACTTCGACCAGCGCTCCCGCATCGCGAAGACCGAGGTTCAGGCCCTGCCCTGCTATCGGGTGAATCCCGTGGGCGGCGTCGCCGGCCAGAGCCAGGCGATGGCCGGTGATCTTCGCCGTATGGTGGAAGCCCAGCGGATAGGACGATCTGCCTCCATCCAGCGCCACCTGTCCAAAGATGCCGTGCATGCGCTTCTCGACCTCGTGCAGGAAAGCACGCTCGCCCAGCGCGAGCACACCGGCCGCATCCTTTTCCGCCACCGTCCAGACCAGCGCGCTGCGATGCGTGCCTGCCGGAGCGTCGAGTAACGGAAGGAGCGCAAACGGCCCGGCGGGGTAGAATATTTCCCACGCCACGTTGTCATGGGGCTTGGCATGGGTGAGTCCTTGGATGATGGCCCGGTGACCATAGCTCCACCGTGCCACCGCAATCCCGGCATGTTCGCGCGTTGGCGACATCCGGCCTTCCGCACCCACCATCAGGCGCCCAGAAATTGCAGCCCCATCGGCGAGGTGAACCGAGACCTCATGTTCGCCGCGATTACGCTCGACCACTTCGCTGCGTTGGTGCCATTGGATCAGAGGTTCTTCGGCGGCCGCTTCGAACAGCGCGAGCCGCAGGTCTCGATTGGCATACATCCGGCCGAGCGATCCCTCGTCGGCACCGGGCCGGAAATCGATCCTGCCCGGGCGCATCTGGTCGATCACCGCAATCGAATCGATCGGGCAGCCAAGCGGCTCCAGCCTGTCTCCGAGGCCGATATTGGCGAACAGGTTCCAGCTGGCGGTGGAGATCGCAGAGGCGCGGCCGTCGAAGCCTTCCGCGGTAAGCTTCGCCGGGTCGGCACGGTCGACCACGTGACTGGACATGCCCTTTCGCGCGGCCGCCAGCGCCAGCGCCATGCCTACCAGCCCGCCGCCGAGGATCAGGAGATCGCGCTTGTCGCTCATCGCCTGCTTCCCTAGATCGTGCTCCACCATGCAGGCAAGAAGCTTCCTCGGTTTGCGCGCCCTCGCCGTGCTGTTCCTTTCGCTGCTGGCGGTTTCGGCAGTGGCCCAGCGTGCCGACAACATGGATCGAAGCCCGGCCGAATTGTTGGTCGAGCGCCCGGTGGCGCCGGGCCAGGAAGTTGAGGTCGCATTGCGGTTCCGGCCGCTCGACGGCTGGCATGGCTACTGGGCCAATCCAGGCGATGCCGGGGAAGGGATGCGGCTCGAATGGAACCTTCCTGCGGGATGGGAGGCTGGCGAACCCCAATACCCGGTGCCCGAAAAGCTCGTGATCGCCGGCCTGATGAACCACGTTTACGAGGGCGAGCATGCGGTGCTCGTGCCCCTCAAGGTACCTGCAGACGCGGAGCTGGGCCGGTCCTATCCAGTGGCGGTCTATGGCGAATGGCTCAGCTGCTCGGACACTTTGTGTGTTCCGCAGTGGGGAACGCTCTCGGCGCAGGTTAGGGTGGGCGAAACGGGGGCCGCCAGTTCGCAGTTCGACGAATGGCGCAGCCGGATCCCGCCGGTGCTCGACAGCGAGGCGAGCTTCGAGCTGACCCCGTCATTGCTGCGTATCGGCATTCCCTTGCCGGAGTCGCTCGAGCTGGAGGCCCCGCATGTGTTCCTGGCGCAGGAAAACATGGTCGATTATGCCGCGCCTCAGACCTTCTATCGCGACGGGGACTTGCTCATCGCCGAAATCCGGCGCGGCGGTCAGCGCGATGAAAGCGAAGTTGCGAGCGGAATCATCTCGCTCGACGAACAGGGCAATGGTGTACGCTTCGCCGCTGCTCTTGGAGATGTGCCCGCCGGCGGAACGTTGATCGCGGGCGAAGGCAATGCCGCTTCCAGCCCTCTCTGGCTGCTGCTCGGCGGTGCGCTTCTCGGCGGGCTGCTGCTCAACATCATGCCCTGCGTGTTCCCCATTCTCAGCCTCAAGGCGTTGAGTCTGGCTCGCGCTGGGGAAAGCGAGGTCCAGGCACGGCGCGAAGGACTGGCCTACACCGCTGGAGTGGTGCTGGCCGTGCTGGTGCTTGGCGTGCTGATGCTGGCCTTGCGGGCGGCAGGCAACGAGATCGGCTGGGCGTTCCAGTTGCAGGAGCCGGGCGTGGTGATTTTCCTGCTGGCGCTCGCCGTGGCGATCACCGCGAATCTCGCCGGCCTGTACGAGCTGCCGGCGATTTCGCTCACGCGTTCCGGAGAGCCGGCTGGGGCTTTCGCCACCGGACTCCTGGCGGCGTTCGTGGCGACGCCCTGCACCGGGCCTTTCATGGCTGCGGCCATGGGGGCGGCACTGCTGCTTCCCCCGCTCACGGCGCTGCTCCTGTTTGCAGCGCTGGGGCTGGGACTGGCGCTGCCTTTCCTGCTGCTCGGCTGGGTGCCTGCCTTGCGTCGGATGCTGCCGAAACCGGGAAGCTGGATGAACACCTTCCGTAAGGTCATGGCCGTGCCGATGGCGCTCACTGCGCTGGCACTGCTGTGGCTGGCGTGGCGGATCGGAGGCGATAATTTCGGCATGGCGGCGGCAGTGCTGGCGGCCGTGCTTCTGCTCGCGCTGTGGGCAATGGGCCGCGAGCAGCGTGCCGGCCGCGGGGCGCGGAAAATAGCGGCTTTCGGCGCGTTGGTCGTGGCCGGGATAGCGCTGGTGGCTATCCCCAGTGCCTACGAACCGCGCGCTTCCCGCGAGGCCGAAAGCATCCTCTCGCCGATTGCCTATAGCGAGGCGTCGCTGGGCGAGGCGCGTGCCAGCGGCCAGCCGGTATTCGTATGGTTCACGGCCGACTGGTGCGTCACCTGCAAGGTCAATGAGGGGGTGGCGATCGAACGGGAGGCGACGCGCGCCGCGTTCGAAAAGGCCGGAGTGATCGCGATGCGCGGCGACTGGACGCAGCGCGACGGCGAAATCACGCGCTTCCTGACCGCGCAGGGCGCCGCGGGCGTGCCGCTCTATATGTGGTACCCGGCAGGCGGCGAGGGCGTGCAGCTGCCGCAGGTACTCACGCCGGACAGCCTCATCGATCTGGCGGGCAGTTAGGCGGCAGGCCCTGCCGGCGGAGAATCGGCATTGTCATTATCGGCGCCGTCCTCCTCGGCAGGTTCGTCCACTCCGCCATTGCGGCACCACTGGACAAACTGGCGCGGAAGATCGCTGCCGGCGATTTCCAGCATGCCGCCGCCGGGCAGGG
>CAYRCH010000047.1:0-4599 GCA_964422665.1 uncultured Sphingomonadaceae bacterium
AATAGGGCAGCGCCTGCAGATAGGTCTTGTGCTCGATCAGCTTCTCGGTGCCGCGGTGAAGCAGGCCGACATGCGGATCGATCCGCTCGATGATCTCACCGTCGAGCTCCATCACCATCCGCAGCACGCCGTGCGCCGCGGGATGCTGCGGCCCGAAATTGATGGTGTAATTCGTGATGACTTCATCGCCGGTGGTCGGCGACTGTTCAAGCTGCATCGAGCTCATTCGCCATCCTCCTTGTCATCCATTGCCGGCGGATCGGCCTTTGTATGCTCGGCCGCCTTCTCGTCGGTTTTCTCGCCGGCGCCGGTCTGTTTCGGGCTCTCCGTCGTCTTGGGTTCGTCCACCGGAGGCGGACCATCGGCCTTCTCGTCGCCGGGGAGGATGTAATCCGCACCTTCCCAGGGGCTCATGAAATCGAACTGCCGGAGATCCTGCGCCAGTTCGACAGGCTCATAGACGACGCGCTTTTCTTCCTCGGAATAGCGCAGCTCGACATAGCCCGTGAGCGGGAAGTCCTTGCGGAACGGATGCCCTTCGAAACCATAGTCGGTCAGGATCCGGCGCAGGTCGGTATTGCCGGCGAAGAGGACGCCGTAAAGGTCGAACACTTCGCGTTCCAGCCAACCGGCGACCGGCCACAGCGTGGTGACGGTCGGTACCGGCGTGGACTCGGCAGCGGTGACCTTCACCATCACCCGGTGGTTCCGGGTGACGGAGAGCAGCATGTAGACTACTTCGAAACGCTCTGGCCGCTGCGGGTAATCGACCCCGGCGATCTCCATCAGCTGCTGGTAACCGAAATCGTCGCGCAATATCCGCAGCGCATCCTCGATCCGGTCGCGTTCGACGGTCAGGACGATTTCGCCATGCTCCTCCTTGGCGGCGAGCAGCATCGTTCCCAGCGAATGGGTAAGCGCTTCTGCAACACCTTCATTGGAGGCGAATTTCGGAGCGGGATGAACGACGGCAGCCATCAGGGCGATTCCATTACCGTTCGATCGTGCCGACGCGGCGGATCTTCCGCTGCAACTGCATCACGCCGTAAAGCAGCGCCTCTGCGGTGGGCGGGCAACCGGGCACGTAAATGTCGACCGGCACGATCCGGTCGCAGCCGCGCACCACGCTATAGCTGTAATGGTAATAGCCGCCGCCATTGGCACAGCTGCCCATGCTAATCACATATTTCGGGTCCGACATCTGGTCGTAGACCCGCCGGAGCGCCGGAGCCATCTTATTGCACAGCGTGCCGGCGACGATCATCACATCGCTCTGACGCGGGCTCGCGCGCGGAGCGACGCCAAAGCGTTCCATGTCATAACGCGGCATGTTCACATGGATCATCTCGACTGCGCAGCAGGCGAGGCCGAAGGTCATCCACCACAGCGAGCCGGTCCGCGCCCACTGGAAGAGATCCTCGGTCGAAGTGACGAGGAAGCCCTTGTCATTGACCTCGGTCGAGAGGGCATTGAAGAAGTCGGCGTCGGGCTGGCGCACTTCGCCAGGCCGGGCGGTCGGAAGAGTCTCGTTCACTCCCATTCCAGCGCCCCCTTCTTCCATTCGTAAGCGAATCCCACGGTCAGGATGATCAGGAAGATCATCATGCCGATCCACCCTGCCCAGCCGCTCTGGTCGAGCGTCACTGCCCAGGGGAACAGGAACGCCACTTCCAGGTCGAAAATGATGAACAGGATTGCGACGAGGTAAAACCGCACGTCGAACTGGCTCCGCGTATCCTCGAAGGCCGGGAATCCGCATTCATATTCGCTCAGCTTCGCCGCATCGGGATTGTGCGTCCCGGTCAGGCGCGAAACGCCCATCGGCAGGAAAACGAACACCGCAGAAAGGCCCAGGGCAATGCCCAGGAAAATCAGGATCGGCAGGTACTGGCTCAGGTCGACCACAAAAGTCTCTTTGACGCGAGATGACTCAGGAGATGTTGCTTCCGGGTGCGGCCTCTAGGCGGTGGCATTCCATACTGCAAGGCCACATGGTCGGCTTTTGCGAGTCTAACTTGCGGTAGCTGCCCCGATCCGCCGGGGAGATCGCCGGGAACACAAGACGATAGCAGCAAATTGGCAGGGAAAGCGCCGGGCAATTGCATTTTTTGCGTTGCAGCATTAACCAGCGGCCCAGCCCCAGAACCCAGCAAGAAGGCCTTCTCATGCCGCATTTCAGCGAATCCGATCCGATTGTCATCCTCTCCTATGCCCGCACTCCTATGGGAGGCATGATGGGCGCGCTGGCGGACGCATCCGCCACCGATCTGGGCGCGACCGCTGTCAAGGCGGCGGTCGAGCGTTCGGGAATCGCGGCTGAGGATGTCGAGCGGGTCTATATGGGCTGTGTGCTGCCCGCCGGTCTGGGCCAGGCTCCGGCCCGGCAGGCCGCGCTGAAGGCCGGGCTGCCCAAGTCCGCCCAGGCGACAACCGTGAACAAGGTCTGCGGCTCGGGCATGCAGACGGTCATTATGGGCAGTGAAGCGATCGCCGCCGGCAGTGCGGACATCATCGTGGCTGGCGGAATGGAAAGCATGACCAATGCGCCATACCTGCTGAAGAAGCATCGCGGCGGTGCACGGCTGGGCCACGACACGGCCTATGACCACATGTTCCTCGACGGGCTGGAAGATGCCTATGACGCCGGGCGGGCGATGGGTACTTTCGCGCAGGACACGGCCAACGAGTATCAGCTGACCCGCGAAGCGATGGACGAATACTCGATCGAATCGCTACGCCGAGCCAACGACGCGATTGCATCGGGCGCGTTTGCCGATGAAGTCGTCCCAGTCACGATTTCCACCCGCAAGGGCGATGTTACCGTCGACACCGACGAGCAGCCCGGAAAGGGCCGGCCCGAGAAGATCCCCGAACTGCGTGCCGCCTTCGCCAAGGACGGCACCATTACGGCCGCGACCTCCAGCTCGATTTCAGACGGCGCCGCGGCTCTGGTCATCACTCGCGCCAGTGTCGCCGAAGCAAAGGGCCTGACGCCGGTCGCAAAGATCATCTCGATGGCCGCCCATGCTCAGGAGCCGAAGGATTTCACCACCGCGCCGGTCGGCGCGATGCAGAAAGCGCTCGACAAGGCCGGCTGGTCCGTCGCCGATGTGGACCTTTTCGAAGTAAACGAGGCATTCGCCTGCGTGGCGATGTTCGCCATGCACGATCTCGGAATCCCGCACGACAAGATCAACATTCATGGCGGGGCGACCGCACTTGGTCACCCGATCGGCGCCAGCGGCAGCCGCATTATCGTGACCTTGCTCAACGCGCTGAAGCAACAGGGCAAGAAGCGCGGCGTCGCCAGCCTGTGCATTGGCGGCGGAGAAGGCACTGCGGTGGCCCTCGAACTGGTTTGAGCGCCTTTCCTCGGAGCAAGTAAGGGGGCGGTCCGATGGGCCGCCCTTTTTCGATCGCCGTTAGGGTTCGCCCGCGCCCCAGAGCCTTTCCTGCCTGACCCAGCCCGATCGTCCGTCAACGTCAAAGGCGCACCATCCGGCACTGCATTCGCCGAGCTTTCCGATCACGCCCGCTTCCGCTCGCCAGCGAAGCTGAGCATCCGGGTCGGGCTCTGCACGGATGGCCACCGGGTCGCCCTGCGTCACCATTCCGGTGCGCTGCGGGTCCAGCAACCGCGAAATGATCCAGCCCTGCGTTCCGTCATGATCGCGCACCAGGCGCCAGCCATCCTTGAGACGAATGACTTTGAGCGGAAGCCCCTTGCGCTTGTACACCCAGTCGATCTTGTAGCGTTCGGAAGGGCCCACCCGCATATGAACCTGCTCGCCCCGGATCGAGGCCCAATAAGGCACTTCGCGATCCTGCGCCTGGGCTGGTGCCGCAACGGCCAAGGTCAGAGCAAAGGCGAAGATGAGGCGGCGAAACATTCGATGCTCCATACCTCCCCCGCCTCCGGGGCTTCAAGCGCTGCATGTCGCTTGACCACACTCTTTCACCCCGGCATGCGCTACGCCCCATGAACGACCATTCCAGCCGCCGCCTTGAGGACAAGCCCCACGTCATCGTCACCCGTCATCTGCCCGGCGTCGAATCGCGGATGCAGGAACTGTTCGATGCCGTGCTCAACCCTTCGGACCATCCGATGAGCCGGGATGAACTGGTTGCCGCGATGCAGGACTGCGACGTTCTGGTGCCGTGTGTGACCGACCGGATCGATGCGGAGATGATTGCTTCGGCGGGTGACCGGCTGGGACTGATTGCCAATTTCGGCGCCGGGGTGGATCATCTCGACCTCGCCGCGCTTCATGAACGCAAAATCAAGGTCACCAACACGCCGGGGGTCTTCACCGAGGACACGGCGGACATCACCATGGCGCTGATCCTCAATGTTTCGCGGCGGCTCGGCGAAGGGATGCGGATGATCACCGCGGGGGAATGGGATGGCTGGGCACCATCGGCAATGCTCGGGCGGACCTTGCGCGGCAAGATGCTGCTGATCGTCGGCATGGGCCGGATCGGCCAGGCGCTGGCCCATCGCGCCCGCGCCTTCGGCATGGAAATCGTCTACAACAATCGCCGCCGCCTGCCCGACGCGCTGGAAACCATCCTCGGCGCGCGGTTCGAGCCGGATCTCGA
>CAYRCH010000047.1:4699-15014 GCA_964422665.1 uncultured Sphingomonadaceae bacterium
GCCCTTCCCCATCTCGGCAGCGCCACATGGGAAGGGCGCACGGCCGCCGGGGAAAAGATCATACGGAACATCCAGAGCTGGGCCGACGGGCACACTCCGCCGGACCTGGTCGCCCTGCCCTAGCTCCCGCAGGGCTTTCGCGTCTCTCTTCGCGACAAACTTCACCGCCCTCTTGCACGCCGCCGCCATGCTGACTTAACAACCGCGCGAGGGACGGCGCCGGCTTTCGGCGACGCGGGGGAGAACATTTCATGCTGCGCAAGAGTCTTGTGGCGCTGGCCGCATTGCCGTTTGCAACCGCGGTGCAGGCGCAGGATCCATTGGCGGCCGTAAGCGATAGCGGCGACACGGCGTGGATCCTTGTCGCCTCCGCGCTGGTCCTGCTGATGACGCTCCCCGGGCTCGGCCTGTTCTATGGCGGCCTCGTCCGGCAGAAGAACTTTCTTTCCGTGCTGGTCCAGTGCGGCGCCATTGCCGCTCTCGCTTCGCTGACCTGGATCATGGTCGGCTACACCATCGCATTCGGCCAGGTGACCAACGGACTGATCGGCGCGGGCAATGCGTGGATGCTGATCGATCTCGGCAATGTGCGCGAGGGCCTGACCATTCCGGAAAGCAGTTTCGCGCTGTTCCAGATGACATTCGCCGCCATTACCCCGGTGCTTATGGTCGGCGCCTGGGTGGACCGTGCGCGCTTTTCCTGGGTGCTGCTGTTCTGCGGCCTGTGGGGACTGGTCGTTTACGCACCCGTCGCGCACTGGGTGTGGGGCGGCGGCTGGCTGAGCGGTTACGGCGTGCGCGATTTCGCCGGCGGAATCGTGGTTCATACCACGGCTGGCGTCTCCGCCCTCGTCATCGCGCTGATGCTGGGCAAGAGGCAGGGGTTTCCAAAGACGCCATTGCTGCCGCATGCGCCCGGGCTGACCATGATCGGCGCCGTCCTGCTTTGGATTGGCTGGTTCGGTTTCAACGGCGGATCCGCACTCAATGCGACGGATGATGCGTCCGCCGCGATCATCAATACTCATGCCGCGGCTAGTGCCGCCGCCTTGCTCTGGATCCTGATTGAGAAGATCAAGCTCGGCAAACCGACCACGGTGGGCTTCGCCACCGGCGCCATTGCCGGGCTGGCGACCGTGACTCCTGCCGCCGGCTTTATCTCGCCGGGTGCGGCGATCCTGTTTGGCGCCGTTGCCGCCATCGCCTGCTTCGCGGCGATCCAGCTCATCAAGCAGAAATTCGCGATCGACGATTCGCTCGACATTTTCGCGGTCCACGGGGTCGGCGGAATAGTCGGCTCGCTGATGCTCGGCGTGTTCCTGGCTCCCGCTCTCGGAGGCACCGGTTATGCCGAGGGATACGGAATGGGCAATATGATATCGGCGCAGTTCGTTGGCGTAGCGGCCGTCACAGCCTGGTCGGCCGTCGCGACTGTCCTGCTCGCACTGGCCGCGTCCCTGCTGTTCCCGATGCGGGTCAGCGAAGCGGAGGAGCGCGACGGGCTCGATATCACCAGCCATGGCGAGCGCGGCTGGGAATTCGACTGAGCCGCCCCGCTCTCAGTCGCCCGTCAAAATCCGGTCGACCAGCTCCTTCACGGTGGGCGTGAAGTTGTTCGAATAGAACGGGTCCTGCCCAAAGCGATAGGCGGCGTGGCCAGCGAACATCAAATTCTCGTCCACCGGGCCGCCATGGGCGATGTCCTGCAGCGTCTTCTGGATGCAGAAGCTGCGCGGGTCGGCAAGGCGCCCGGTCGTGTAGTCGTCATGGTCTTTCCACGAGGAAAACCCGCAATGCGACAGGCAGCCCATGCAGGCGGTCTGGTCCTCGCGGATGGTCGCGCGCTCTTCCGGCGTGACGAACACAACCGTATCATCGGGCGTTTTCAGCGCTTCGGTGAAGCCCTCGCCCACCCAGCCCCGCGCGCGTTCGCGATCCTTCGGCGCCACCCAGAAATTCTTGCCCTTCACCCCGACATCGAGCTGTACCGTGTGCTCGCCGGCCTCAACCCGTGAGTAGGGAATCTGCCGCTCGCTGCGCGCCTCGAGATTGCGCAGGAAGGGGTTGTGCACGGCAGAGGAATAAAAGCCCGTGGGGCTGAAGCGGTGCAGCAGCACGTCGCCGGGCTGCAGGGTCCGCAGCCGGTCCTTCCAAATCTGGGGAATGGGGCTTTCATGGGTCAGCAGGGGACGCGTGCCGAACTGGAAGGCAATCTTGCCGAGTTCGGGGTTGTCGATCCAGTCGTTCCATTCGCGCAGGAACCACACCCCGCCCGCCATGACGATCGGGACCTCTTCCGAGACGCCTTCCGCCCGCATCGTTTCGCGCAGCGCCTTGACCCGCGGATACGGATCTTCCGGCTTCTCCGGGTCTTCGGCGTTGGATAGGCCATTGTGACCGCCGGCCAGCCAGGGATCTTCGTAGACAACCGCCGCCATCAGATCGGCGACCTTATGGTAGCTGCGCTTCCACAGCGCGCGGAAGGCACGGGCCGAACTGATGATCGGCAGGTAATTCACGTTGAAGCGCTCGGCGATCTCGGCCAGCTTGTAGGGCATGCCGGCGCCGCAGGTCACGCCGGTGACCAGGCCCTTGGTGCGTTCCAGCACGCCTTCGAGAACGGCCTGTGCGCCGCCCATTTCCCAAAGCACGTTGATGTTGATCGCGCCCTTGCCGCTGGCGATGTCGTAAGCGCGTTTCACCTGTTCGGTGGCGCCGTCGATGGCATAGCGGACCAACTGTTCGTGCCGTTCCTTGCGCGTAAGCTGGTCATAGACCTGCGGCACGATCTTGCCCTCGACATCATAGGAATCAGCGTTGACCGCGCTGACCGTCCCGATGCCGCCGGCAGCCGCCCAGGCGCCGGAGCTCATGTGATTGGTCGCCGAAACGCCCTTGCCGCCTTCGACGAGCGGCCAGACTTCGCGCCCGCCGTAAATGATCGGACTCAGTCCCTTGAAAGAAGACATCTACTTGTTGCTTTCCCGTCCGGATGCCTCACTGCACCGGAGCTTGTTCATTGTTTCCAGGGCTGCTGCACGGATCGATATCCTGCGGATCGGGCCTGTTACCCGAAACTTCGAACTGCGCATAATACCCCGCTAGTTCGGGCTTACGGACAAATTCAACCAAACGAAAGCCCACCGATGCAAATTCGCAGAACAGCAGCCGCGGGTCGATTCCGTGCTGGTCGGTCGGCCGGTCGACATCGACCACGATTACCTGGCCGCCGCTCCGCAGCGCGGGATGCATACGCCACAGGAACGCGTAGGGTTCCTCGACCTCATGATACATATGCACGAGGAAGATGCGGTCGAAGCTGTTTTCCGGCAGGCGCGGATCGTCCGGCGCACCGAGCTTGATCGACACATTGTCGAGCCGCTCGCGCTCGACGCGCGCGCCGAGGCGCTTGAGCGCCGCATCGTCGATGTCCTGCGCCAGGACCCGACCATTGCCGCCCACGCGCGATGCCAGGCGTACGGTATAGTACCCCTCGCCCGCTCCGATATCCGCCACGCTCATGCCGAGACGAACGCCGGCAAGGTCCATGACGGTTTCCGCCTCGCGGCGGTCATCGCGGGCGCTTTCGGTCGATACCGAGTTTCCGGTCGTCGCGGAGACCGGCCTGTAGGCACGCGGAAACTCGCGCGCGGTGGGCGGCCGCTCGTCGTCGATCCGCTCACAGGCAGAGGTAAACAGGAGCGTCGCGATGAGGACGGGGATCGCCAGCCTCATTCGACATCCTCCACTTCCACCTTTTCTCCGGTGACGCGCTGGGCCAGCGCCGCGGCGATAAACTCGTCGATATCGCCATCAAGCACGGCCTGGGGGTTGCTCATGGTTACGCCGGTGCGCAGGTCTTTCACCATCTGGTACGGCTGGAGCACGTATGAGCGGATCTGGTGGCCCCAGCCAATCTCGCTCTTTTCCTGGTATTCCCCGCTTGTTTCGGCTTCGCGCCGGGCGAGTTCGGCCTCGTAAAGGCGCGCCTTCAGCATGTTCATGGCCGTCGCGCGGTTCTTGTGCTGGCTGCGGTCGTTCTGGCTCGCCACCACGATGCCGGTCGGCACGTGGGTGATACGCACCGCGCTGTCGGTAGTGTTGACGTGCTGGCCGCCCGCGCCGCTCGCCCGGTAGGTGTCGATCTTGAGGTCGGCCGGATTGATTTCGATATCGATATCGTCATCGATAACCGGAAAGACCCAGACGCTCGAAAAGCTGGTGTGGCGCCGGGCCGATGAATCGTAAGGGCTGATGCGCACCAGCCGATGCACGCCGCTTTCGGTCTTGGCGTAACCATAGGCGTTTTCACCAGTCACCATCAGCGTCGCCGACTTGATCCCTGCCTGCTCGCCCGCGTGATAGTCGACCAGTTCGACCTTGTAGCCATGCCGCTCGGCCCAGCGCGAATACATCCGCTGCAGCATTTCGGCCCAGTCCTGGCTTTCGGTCCCGCCAGCGCCGGCATGGATTTCGATATAGGTGTCGTTGGCGTCGGCTTCACCTGACAGCAGCGCCTGGACCTTGTCGGCATCCGCGCGGCGCGCCAGTTTCTCCAGCGATGCAAGGCCTTCCTGCACCACCTCGTCGTCGCCCTCGGCTTCCCCGAGTTCGACGAATTCCACGGCATCGCCCATTTCCTGCTCGATCTCGCGCACGGTCGAAATCGCGCTGTCGAGCCGCCGGCGCTCGCGCATCACGCTCTCCGCGGCCTTCGGATCGTCCCACAAGGTCGGATCTTCCACCCGGCTGTTGAGCTCGTCGAGCCGCGTCAGCGCACGCTCCCAGTCCAGGGATTTGCGGACAAGGGCCAGCGCGGCTTCGATACGGTCGATATGGGCCTGCCCTTCGGCACGCATGAGGTCATCCTAGAAACTGTGAAAGCGGCCCGATAGCGAAAGGCCGTGGCAATGGGAAGCGATGCGCGCGGATCAATCACCCTTCCGCATCGATTGCACGGCCGCCAGCGAGAGCCGGACATGGTCCTTGTAGTCGAGTTCGGAGTGAACCATCGCGATCTTGCCGTCCTGCCCGATGACGTAGGATGTGCGGTCCGAAACGCCGGTATCCTTACCATCCATCACCAGCTTCACGTCATAGGCTTCGATCACAGCCGGGCTAGCCATCGCCACGGGAAACTTGCTGCCGCATTCCTTGACCGAAAATTGCTTGAGGTCGTCCATACTGTCGGCCGACATGCCGATCACCTGCGCACCCGCGGCTTTGAAATCGTCGATCGCCGCTGCAAAGGCATTGGCCTCGAGCGTGCAGCCCGGCGTGAAAGCCTTGGGGAAGAAATACAGGACCACCGGTCCCTTCTGCAGCGCGGTCCGCAGGTTGAACGCGAAAGTTTCGCCCGCCAGCGCTCCCTGCGTCGCGAATACCGGCGCGCTTTCGCCTTCATCGAGAGCGGCGTTTGCGGCCGAAGGAAATGCGATCAGCGCCGCGGCGCACATTGTGATTATGGAATTTGCTTTCATCGATCCTGTCCTGTTCCTCTCGGGAAGCTCACGCTCCCGCTATTCGCCCAACTCAGTATAGTCCGCCCTGGTCTTCGACAAAATTGGAGGGCGCATCGCCGCGGTTGCTGCCTGCATTTGCCGCGGCCGACCGCTGGCGGGCGAGTTCGGCAATGACCAGTTCGCGCAGCGCATCGACTTCATCCTGGCGCGCGCCCCGCCTCGGCTCCGTGTCCGGCTTGAACGCTTCCCAGATCACCGCGGCCATCGGGTCGCTGCCCGGTTCGGCATCGAAGACCCGCCGGCCCGTGCGGCGATCGACCCTGACCATCCGCACCCCGGCGGGCGCGACGAAGGGCCTGCCGCTCCAGCGATCTCTGCTTTCGAGGACGAAATCCTTGAATATGGGCGCAGCCGTGTTGCCGCCCTGGACGTATCCACCGAGGTTCCTGGGCTGGTCGAAGCCGAGATACACGCCGGCGACGATGTCCGGCGATCCGCCCACGAACCACGCATTGGTCGGGCCGGTCGTCGTGCCCGTCTTCCCGAAGAGCGGCATGTCGAGATCGCGCAACCGGGTTGCCGTACCGCGCTGGACCACGCCCTCAAGCATATGGATGACCTGGAACGCGGTCCGGGGATCGAGCACCTGCTGGCCCTTCTCCTCGAAGCGCGGCATCGGTTTGCCGTCCCATTCCGCCATGTTGCAGCCGGTGCAGCGGCGCGTGTCCGCGCGCCAGATCACCTTGCCGTTCCGATCCTGCACATAGTCGATCACGCTCGGTTCGTGCTGCACGCCGTGATTGACCAGCGCCGAATAGGCCGAAACCATCTTCTCGACCGTCGTATCGCCGGCCCCCAGGGCAAAGGCCGGATAGGGTTCGTAATCGCCGATATTGACCCGTTTGAAGGTCTCGACGACGTTATCCATCCCCGAATCCATCGCGATATGGACGGTCATCAGGTTGCGCGACTGTTCCAGCCCCCAGCGCATCGTGTGCTCGCCGCCGCCGCCGCCGCCGAAGTTGCGGAAGCACTTCTCGCCGAGATTTGCGCCCTGGTAGTAACAATAGGTTTGGTCGGGCACCATCGTCGCCGGGGTCATCCCGTTGTCGAGGCCGGTGGCATAGACGAACGGCTTGATCGTCGATCCCGGCTGGCGCAGCGCCTGCGTCGCGCGGTTGAAGTCCGACAGGCGGGAATCGAAGCCGCCCTGCATCGCCAGGATCCGCCCGGTATTCGGGTCCATCGCCAGAAAGCCGCCGGAGACCTCCGGCACGGACTGCACCCGCCAGGCACTGCCCTCGGGAGCCGCGGCTACGATGTGGCCCGCGCGGAGACCGTCGGGAATGCCGGACAGCGGCACCTCGGTCCCGTCGGCAAAGCCGAGCCGCGCCGAGCCGCCGTCGCGCGAAGTCACAACCCCGACCCGCCAGTTGCCGTAATTGATCGAAATGTAGGAGCTCTGCAGCTGCCCCTGCCAATTGCCCGCATCGATGTCGAGCGTCGCGATCGGGCCCGACCAGGCGCGATTGCCGTGATACCGCATCAGCCCTGCCCTCAGCGCCTTCTGCGCGGCCGACTGCAGTTCGGTGTCGAGCGACGTGCGCACCCACAACCCGCCGGCATATACGCTGTTCGGGCCGTCCTCGGCCTGTTCGCCGAACCGCTCGATCAGTTCGCGGCGTACTTCCTCGAGGAAGTAGCCCGCATCGGCGGACTGCGTCGCGGCGCGCTGCGACACGAGACCCAGCGACTTGGCTTTCGCGTCGGCCGCCTGCTCGGCCGTGATGTGACCATTGGAGACCATCTGGTCGATGACGTAGTTCCGCCGCTCGATGGCCATTTCGCGGTTGGCCGCCCGGCCGTAGCGTTCCGGAGCCTTTGGAAGGATGGCGAGGAATGCCATCTCGTGCAGCTCGAGCTGGTCCACATCCTTATCGAAATAGGCGCGGCTCGCGGCCTGGACGCCGAAACTGCGCCGCCCCAGCGGGATCTCGTTGAGATAAAGCTCCATGATCTCGCGCTTGGTCAGCACGCCTTCGATCCGGCTCGCGAGGATCATTTCGCGGAACTTGCGGCTGACCGAATATTCGTCGCCGACAAGGATGTTCTTGGCCACCTGCTGGGTGATGGTCGAGCCGCCCACCGCGCGCTCGCCCGATCCGATCTTGCTGATATAGTCGAACGCGGCGTTGACGAAGCCCGTAAGATCGATCCCGCCATGGGTCCAGAAGGTCTTGTCCTCGGCCGAAGTATAGGCGTTCACCAGCTGGGTCGGGAAATCCGCGAATTGCAGCTGCACCCGCCGTTCGCGCGCATAGGAATGCACGATTTCGCCGTCCATGCCGCGCACCATGGTCGGCAGCGGAGGCTCGTAATCGACCAGCGTGGTGGCATCGGGCAGGTCGCGGGTGAAGACGATCCAGAAGGCCGCCCATGCCAGCAGCAGTACACCCAACCCGACGCTGGCCCAGCGGAACCAGCGTTTCTCCCGCCAGTTGCTCGCAAACCAGTCCCGCACAGGCGCGAGGGATTCGCCCACGGCCTGCAGGCGGTCTCCGATCCAGCCCATCATCCCGCTGGTGTTGCGGGATATCCGGTAGCGCAGCGCCGCCGCGCCCGATGGTTCGCTCTCTGTCATGGTTCGCCGCCCTTAGCATGAGCCGAGGCCGGCATGCCATATCGAATGGCGCTGTTTTCCCGCTGCCCGGCAACGGCAGCCAGCGTCTCAGGCGTCACGGGTGCGCGCAAACCAGACCCGGATGGCCCTGGCGATGAATTCCCCGAGCGAGTCCTGCTGCGCAGGCGAGGCCAGCCGCCGCGCTTCCTCCGGGTTGGTCAGGAAGCCGATCTCGAACAGCACCGAAGGAATGTCAGGCGCCCTCAGCACACCGAGGGCCGCCGACCTGCGCGGTTCGACGTGGAAGTCGATCCGGCCCGTGCCTTCGCGGATGATCAGTCTAGCCAGCTCGTCCGCCCCGTCCTGCGAGCGTTGCTGCGACAGTTCCACCAGGATCGTGCTGACCACGTCCTGCTGCCCGGAAATGTCGACGCCGTTGATCCGGTCGGCGCTGTTCTCGCGCTCGGCGAAGCGCGCCGCCGCCTCGGACGATGCTTCGTCCGACAGCGTATAGACGCTCGCCCCGGTCACCCCGCTCTGGTCGCCGGCGGAATCGGCGTGGATCGAAAGGAACAGGTCGGCGCCCAGCTGCCGGGCGATCTCCACCCGTTCGTCCAGCGTCAGGTAGTCGTCGCCGTCGCGCGTAAGCGCCACCCTGATGCCGCCGCCTTCGACCAACTGGTCGCGCACCCGCCGCGCCAGCGATAGCACCAGCGTCTTTTCGAGAATGTCCCCGCCATTGGTCCCGGGATCGTGTCCGCCATGGCCGGCATCGATCACCACCAGCGGGCGGCTCGCATCCTGGGGGCCGGCAATCTCGGGAAGGTCGATCTCCCGGTCCGCATCGGGCAGGCTGATACGCTGGACATAGGCCCGCCCAAGTTCCGGCACCGGGATAGTCATTCCGAAGCCGACCAATGCCGCCACCAGAAGCAGGGGGGCAAGAAACATTCCCCAGATCTGCAGTCGCTCCGACATGGCCCTGCCGTCCTAAGTGCACATATACTGTGCAAACAAGAAAATTCTTCCGGGCAATTCCTTGCAACTCCGGTGCAATTCGGTTGCTAGTCCGCCAGCCCGATGCTAGCGGGTGTGCAAGGCATGGCCTGTCGGCCTGCCCCCGCCCGGCGCCCAATCCGGCTTACCGGGCACTTGCATACAGGTTGATGCCGTAATGAGAAGCTCGAGCCCGTCCCTACAGCCGCGATCCGCATCCCGGACCGCGCGCGTGACGGCCTCGTCCGCGCCGAGCAACACCCGCCGCCTTCCCATTCCAGCAGACACATTCCACCTGGCCGCCTTCCAGACGAACCGCGGTCAATTCCACGAATTTGCGACCGGCCGGCAATCTTGCCCCGCCGCTCGCGCTCACACACATGATCGGCGCCCCCGCCTGGCCGCAATGCGAGCCGCGCGGGCCAGCGCCTGGAGAATAATCAATGGCAACGCGCATGTTGATCGACGCGCGCCACCCGGAAGAAACCCGGGTGGCGGTCGTCAAGGGCAACCGGATTGAAGAGTTCGATTTCGAATCTGCAGAACACAAGCAGATCAAGGGCAATATCTATCTTGCCAAGGTTACCAGGGTAGAACCATCGCTGCAGGCGGCGTTCGTCGACTTTGGCGGTAACCGCCACGGCTTCCTCGCCTTCAGCGAAATCCACCCCGACTACTACCAGATCCCGAAGGAAGATCGCGAAGCGCTGCTCGCCGAAGAGGCGAAGCATGCGGAAGAAGAAGCGCGCCTGCGCGCCGAAGAAGACGATGAGGCCGATTACGGCGAAGACTCCGGCGATTACGGCGATGACTCCGACGATTCCGACTACGACGATGACCTCGACGGGGTCGAGGAAATCGACACGTCCGAAAAGGATGAAGTCGCCACCATCGAGGATGGCCAGGTCGCCAATGGCGACGACGAGGAAGACGATTCCGGTAGCGACGACGAGGAAGATCGCGCCGAGGATGACGAGGATTCCGATTCCGGCGACGAAGAAGACGGCGATGACCATGACGAAGAGTCCGGCTCCGATCGCCGGCGTGGCCGCCGCGGGCGCGGCCGCCGCCAGGGCCGCAAGGGCGGCAAGGGCGGCAGCGGCTCCCGGGCCAAGGAAATGGACGATTTGCGCTCGCGCCGCATGGCGCTGCGCCGCCGCTACAAGATCCAGGACGTAATCCAGCGCCGCCAGGTGCTGCTGGTCCAGGTCGTGAAGGAAGAGCGCGGCAACAAGGG
>CAYRCH010000048.1:0-4628 GCA_964422665.1 uncultured Sphingomonadaceae bacterium
TCGAGGGTCAGCGCGTCGGTTACCGCGAAGGCGACATTGGCGAAACCGGCATAGGAAGTCAGGTCCGCGGTATCGTCGTTGATGAAGGAGAAGCAGGGCGTCGCTGCGGGGCAGAAGCCCGAGAACGGCGTGTGGATCCGTGCATTATATCGCGTGGCCGCATCGTAGTAATAGGCGCCGACCACCACATCGAGCCTGTCCTCCAGGAACACGCCGTTGAGACGCAGTTCCTGGCTGAACTGCTCGTGCGTATAATCGGAATCGTCCTGGATGAAGACCACCGGCGAGTGGTCGTTGTCCGACCCCGTCTCGCTGAACATGTGGCGATAACCGGTGATCGATTTGAGCGCGAGATTCTCGCTGAGCTTGAGGTCGATCGTCATGGCCAGACCCCAGGCCTCGGCCCCGCCCGCCGAGGGCGCGACGAACGGGCCGAGCGGAGCGCCGGCAATGTAGCCCGAGGGCGGCCCCGGAGGCGCACCGATGGCCGAATACATTACGCCCGGATCGTAGAAGTTGGCGTAGCTGGCATAGGGATCGTTGAGCACTGCGTTCGAGGGCCTGTAGGGGCCATAGGTCACGAAGCGGTCGTCATAAGGCACGCCCTGGTAGGGTATGCTGAGGCCCGAGCGGTCCGTCGGCGCGGCCGTCCCGGCATTCGCCGATTGTCCGCTGGCAATAAGCACCGATGCCTGCGTTTCGGACGTGTCCTTGGTATAGTCACCGGAGATATTGATCTCGAGCGGGCTGCCGGTCGGCGCGATCCGCACGGACCCGCGAATGGCATACATCTGCTGGTTGCCCAATTCGCCAAGCTTGCAGTCCCCGGTCGAAGCGAGACTCGGCAGTGCCGCCTGGCCAGGCGAAATCAGGCTCGTGCCGGGCTGGACATAAGGGTCGTTCGGGTTGAGGCAGGCATAATCGTAGCGCGTGACATGCCCGTCGCGGTTGCGGGTGACGCCAGTGATCCGTGCGAACACCGCATCGGGAACGACCGTGAAATCGGCGCTCGCCTTCACGTCGCGCCGGCCCATGGTGCCGAGCGTCGCCTCGACATAGCCGCCTTCGCCTTCTGGCTTGCGCGAGTAGAGTTTGATCGCCCCGCCCAGCGTGTTCATGCCGGAAAGCGTTCCCTGCGGTCCGCGCAGAACCTCGATCCGGTCCAGGTCGGTCAGGTCGAACGCGCTGGCCAGCACGGTGCCGTAATAGATGTCGTCGATATAGGTGCCGACGCCGGGTTCGACCGACGGGCTCTGGTCCGACTGTCCGACGCCGCGGATGAATACGCGCACGGAATTGCCCTGCCCCGCCGGATTGCGCTGGAGCAGCAGGTTCGGCATCTGCGCCGTGATGTCGGTCAGGGTCGTCTGGCTGCGCTCTTCGATCAATTCGCCGCTGATCGCACTAATCGACAGCGGCACGTCCTGGACATTCTGTTCGCGGAGCTGGGCCGTGACGATGATCACATTGTCGTCATTTTCGGCACGTTCATCGTCCTGGGCCAGCGCGGGCGCCCCGGCAAAGGCACATGCGAACGCCAGTGCGGACAGCGACGAATGGCAGGCAAATTTCGAGTATGTGCGGCGCATGGTTCTCTCCCTTTTCGCTTACCATAGCGGATTCTGGAGCCGCGATGGTGAAACGATGTTCCCGTAATGTTATTGCTGGGCTTTCGGGACGCTTGCCCAGTTCTGTGTTGTTTCATATCCAATGGCCCGGAATGAGGCCTTGACCGGCTTGGCTGGCCGGCTTGACTCATTTGGAAACGGGAGCAGCCATGGCAAACGGGTCCTATGTCGACCTGACCGATGTGGAGGAACACCAACGCAGGCGGGCCTGGGACGCCGCGGCGCGGCGCCTGTTTCCCGGCCTCGACGTGCAAATGACCGATCCTGCGCCGGTGCGAGGCACGATCGACAGGATCGCGCTGGGTCCGGCCGAATTGTTCATGATCGAATCCGCCCCCGCCGATGTTACGCATCGGCCCCGCGCGCGAGACGATGGCACCTGGACCCATGTTTCCCTCATGGTCCAGTCTCGCGGCACCACGCTCGTCAGTCAGAGTTCCGGCGAGGCAATACTGGAAGAAGGCGATATGTGCCTGATCGACGAGCGCGACAGGTTCAGCATCCGGAACCGGGATTATTGCCGCATCCTGTTCCTGCGCCTGCCCCGCGGCCCGGTGATGAGCCGGCATCCCCATCTCGACCGGCTGTTCGCCAAGGTCCTCCCCGCGCGGGAAAGCGGCACGCGGCTGCTTTCCGACACGCTGCAGCAACTCAGCAACGTGGCTGAGGCGCTCAACGAAGAACAGCGGGCGGCCATGGTCGGGGCGGTGGTGCAGATGCTTGGTATCGCGGAGCCGCTCTCGGTCCTGCCGAAGAGCGCCGACTGGCGCGTGCGCAGGGCGCTGGAGTTCATCGAGATGAACCTGTTTACCTCCGGGCTTACAGCGGAGGAAGTGGCGCAGGACCAGCATATCAGCCGTCGCCGGCTGGACCAGCTGATGCAGGAGGCGATCGGCCGAACGATTGCCGCCCATCTCTGGGGACGGCGCATGGAACAGGCCGCGGCGGACCTGCGCGATTCGCGCAAATCTTCGCTGTCCATCTCGCAGATCGCCTTTGCCAACGGGTTCGAGGATGCGGCGCATTTCACCCGTGCCTTCCGCCGCCGCTACGCCGTTACGCCCGGGCAGTGGCGGCTGAACTAGGCGCAAAATCAACGCGATCCGAGCGACGGGGCTTCCCTTGATTGCGCCGGGCCCTATCATGAGGGCAAGGCCCACCGGGTTCACAAAAAGGGATGACAGGATGATCAAGGGAAGGATGGCCGGCCTCGCGGCGGCCATGACGATGGCCGGCACGATACTGGCCGGATGCGCGGTATCGGCTGCGACGGAACAGTCAGCGGCACCTCAGGACATTCCGATCGATGGCGAAATGGTCTTCCCCGAAAGCGTCACTCACGATGCCGCCGGCAATCTCTACAATGGCAGCGTCCCCGGCATCATCTACCGGACCCAGGCCGGCAGCGAGACCGCCGTGCCGTTCATCCGGCCCAGCGAAGCCAATGGCCTGAAGTCGCTGCTGGGCGTGTTTGCCGATGACGCTCGCGGCCTGCTGTGGACCTGTTCCAATCCGAACATGTTCGCTTCCCCGCCCGAAACCGGCGCGTCTTCGCTCCTCGCTTTCGCCCTGGCGGACGGGGAGCTCGCCGGACGTTACGATTTCCCCACAGGCGGGCCGATTGCCTGCAACGACATTGCGATCGACAGCAACGGCACCGTCTGGGCGAGCGAAACGGCCGGCGGGCAGATTTTCGTGTTGAGCCCCGGCGCCAACGAACTGAGCCTGTTTGCGAAAGGCGCGGAACTCGTCGGGATCGACGGGCTGGCCTTCGCCGATGACGGGACGCTCTATATCAACAATGTGCGCGAGCATCTCCTGCAGCGCGTCGACCGCAATACCGACGGCAGCTATGCCGGCCTCACCAACATAGCGACCCCCGAGCCGCTCAATGGACCGGACGGGCTGCGTTCGCTCGGCGGGAACCGGTTCATCCAGGCGGAAGGTCCCGGCGGACGAGTGGCGATATTCGACGTGGAGGGCGACACGGCCACGATGACGACAGTGGGCACGGGCCTTTCCGGCTCGGTCGGGGTCACCGTGCTGGACGGCGTGGCCTATGTCACCGAAGGCCGGATCGAATATCTGTTCGACCCGAACCTGCGCGGGCAGGATCCGGGCACCTTCTACATCCGCGCCCTTCCCATGCCCTGAACCGGATCAGGCGGCCGGCGTTGCCTGTTCCAGCACAGCAGCCAGCGCATCGCGCATCGGCTTGGGCCGGTAATGCTCGTCATAGGGCGTGCCGCGCACCAGCAGCCCGTCTTCACGCGGCGCAAAGCCCTGTAGCCAGTTGAACGGATCGACCATGCCCCATGCGAGGATATCGCCCAGTTCCTTATATTCGAGCATCACTTCGAAATAGCGCCGCGTGTAATCGGCAATCCGCTCGTCGCGCAGCGCAATATCGCCGGGGAGAGCGCGGTCCTTCACATCGAATTCGGTGATGATCAGCCGGTATCCCATCGCCACCACCTCATCGAGGAAGCTGCGCCACTCCGCCTCAAGATACGGGCTCACGCCGCTGGCCGGATCGATCGAGTAAATCTCGATATGCGACTGGATGCCCAGCGTATCGACCGGGACGTTGCGCTTACGGAAGCCTTCCAGTAGCCGCAGCACGTCCGCGACATGGGCGCGGTGGTCCGGCTCCCAGCCCATATAGTCATTATAAACCAGCTCGGCGTCGGGCAGCATCTCGCGTGCCGTATGAAAGGCGAGGTCGAGTGATGCTTCCACGCTGCCCATGGCCCGGCTGATGCTGGTTTCGACCAGCCCGTTCGTGTCGTGATCGATGGCTTCATTGACAACGTCGTAGCTGGTGATGATGCCCCGATAGCGCTCGGTCACTGTGCGAATATGCTCGGTCAGCAGCCTCTCCGCCTCGCGGACGGGATTGGCGCCGAAGTCGTAATTGTTGAGCCATTCGGGAAACCAGCGCGGCCGTGCCCAGTAGAGCGTATGCCCGCGCACCGGAACGGCATTGGCCTGCGCCCAGTC
>CAYRCH010000048.1:4728-7435 GCA_964422665.1 uncultured Sphingomonadaceae bacterium
GGATTACCCCGCCTGCGCATCCGGCCAGCGGCAGAGCTGCCATGCCGGCGATAAGTTCCCGGCGAGTGGGACGTAACGAACTCGAATTCATGAGACAGACTCCGCCGCATCAGGGAGCGGCGCCGGCTCCATGCGCGGTATCAGGAAATGAATGACGGTGAAGGCGATGAGATAGGCGAACCCGGCATAGATCAGCACGGGCCAGTAAGTGCCGATATGCTCCAGCACATTGCCGGTCACTTCGGCGATGATAATTCCGCCGATGGCGCCGGCGAGACCGCCCATGCCGGCAATGGTTGCGACTGCGCGGCGCGGATAGAGGTCCGAGATCATGGCGAATATGTTCGACGAGAACGCCTGGTGCCCGGCCGTTCCAAGACCGATCAACAACACCACAATCGCAGGATTGTCGATCTGCAGGACAAACAGCAAGGGCACGGCGCACAGGGCGGCGATGAACAGCGTGGTCTTGCGCGCCCGATTGACGCTCCAGCCGCGCTTGATGAAATGGCTGGAGACCCACCCGCCCGATATCGAGCCGATATCCGCCAGCAGGTAAACGCCGATCAGCGCCGGACCGATCGTCGCGAAGATACCGCTTTCGCCAGTGGGAAACAGGTTCATGCCCTGCGTCTTGACCAGGAAATCAGGGAGCCAGAACAGGAACAGGTACCACACCGGGTCGGTGAAGAACTTGCCGCAGATGAAGAACCAGGCCTGCCGCTGGCGGATTGCCTTGCCCCAGGTCAGCGGCTTTCCGGCGGGATCCTCGCCGTCCTGCTCGATATAGGCGAGTTCTTCCGCGCCAAGCCGCGGGTGTTCGCGCGGTTGCCGATAAAGCAGCAGCCAGCCGATCAGCACCAGGAACCCTATCGCACCGGTGACGAGGAACGCCCCCTGCCAGCCATAGGCAAATGCGACGGCCAGGCCGACGATCGGCGTCATCATCACGCCGACATTGGCGCCGGCATTCAGGAAACCGACGCCGAGCGCTCGCTCCCGCCGCGGCAGCCATTCCGCGACCGATTTGACCGAACCAGGATAGGCTGCGCTTTCCGCCACTCCGAGCGCGACCCGCGCCAGCATGAAGGCGACCACGCTGCGTGCGGCGGCATGGAACATCGCCGCTACGCTCCAGACGGCAATCGCGATCGCCATGCCCCATCGGGTGCCGACCTTGTCGAGCAGGCGCCCGACCACCAGCAGCCCGATGCCGTAACTGAACTGGAAAGCGGATACGATGTGCCCGTAATCCGTCTCGCTCCAGCCCAAATCGTCCTCGATGAGCGGCTTGAGCACGCCCAGGACCTGCCGGTCGATGTAGTTGATCGTTATGACGAAGAAGAGCAGCGCGACGATAACCCAGCGGAACCGCCCCCCTGCATGCCGAATGGCATTGGCTCCCATTCCCCCGCTCATTGGACGACGAAGCTCGCGCGTCTGAGGCTGGTCGAACTGCTACCGAGTCCCGCGGCGGCCGCCCGCATGACTGCCTTCGAACGGCGCTCCATTTCCCTCTCCCCGTGAACCGCGATCTTGACTGCGCGGCCATTCGTGATAGCGCTACCATGATGAGAGGGAGAGGGCTTGTCAATCGCCTGCTGTGGGCGTTCGCAGTACTGGTCGCGCCGCTGGCTGTTTCGACCGCGCCCGCCCATGCACGCGGCGAGGATGGCTACGAACTCTGGCTTCGATATGCGCCTCTCGAAGGCGAAGCGCTGGAGCGACTGCGCGAATTCAATCCCCAGTTCGTCCTGCCGGCTGATGGAGCCGACCACCCGATGATCAGGGTTGCGGCTGACGAACTCGGTCGGGGACTGGAAGGGTTGTTGGGCGGAGCCGGCCATCAGCAGCATTCCGAACGATCCAGCGAGGTTGTCCTCGATTGCGCGGGTGGCGGAGCATCCCATGATGGCAGCTATCACCTGCGGCGGGCCGGGACCCAGCTGCGTATAAGCGGGTCCGGACCGCGGGGCTGCCTCTACGGCGCGTTCGCCCTGCTCCGCGAGCTTGCGCAAGGTGCGGACCCGCACGCGTTAGACATCGCTTCCGCCCCCGCGATGCCGCTGCGCCTCCTCAACCACTGGGACAACCCGGACGGACATGTCGAGCGCGGCTATTCGGGGCGCTCGATTTTCGACTGGTGGCGGCTGCCCGGCCATCTCGACCGGCGGATGATCGACTATGCGCGGGCCAATGCCTCGCTCGGCATCAACGGTTCGGTCGTGAACAACGTCAATGCCAGCCCACTCTTTCTGACGCCGCGCTACCTGCCCAAGCTCAAGCGACTGGCGGACGCATGGCGCCCCTACGGTATCCGGCTGTACGTCTCCGCGCGCTTCTCGGCACCCAGCGAGATTGGCGAGCTCGACACCGCCGACCCGCTCGACCCGCGCGTCGCAGCGTGGTGGAAGGCCAAGGCCGACGAGATCTACGCAGAAATTCCCGACTTCGGCGGGTTCCTGGTCAAGGCCAACTCCGAAGGCCAGCCCGGTCCTTACGACTACGGCCGCAACCATGCGGATGGCGCCAACATGCTGGCCCGGGCCATCGGCGACCGGGGCACAGTGATCTGGCGGGCCTTCGTCTATTCGGAGGAGGACGCGACCGACCGGCACAAGCAGGCCTACGCGCAACTGGTGCCGCTCGACGGGCAGTTCGACGACAATGTGATCGTGCAGGTCAAGAACGGCGCGATCGACTTCCA
>CAYRCH010000048.1:7535-9926 GCA_964422665.1 uncultured Sphingomonadaceae bacterium
GGCAGTTCGACGACAATGTGATCGTGCAGGTCAAGAACGGCGCGATCGACTTCCAGCCGCGGGAACCATTCCACCCGATGTTCGGTGCGATGCCGAATACAAAGCTGATGCTTGAGGCGCAGATCACCAAGGAATATCTCGGCTTCTCTACCCATCTCGCCTTCCTCGCGCCGATGTGGGAGGAAGTGCTGGATGCCGATACGGGCCATGGGGCCAGCGTGGCCGAAGTGATCGCCCCGGCCGGTATGGCAGGCGTTGCCAACACCGGGTCGGATCGCAACTGGTCGGGCAGCCATTTTGACCAGGCCAACTGGTATGCCTTCGGGCGCCTCGCCTGGGATCCGTCGCTTTCCAGCGAGCAGATCGCGACCGAATGGACATCGCTGACATTCGGCCGCGAACCCGAATTGATCGAGACGGCCACGTCGCTGATGCTGGAAAGCCGCCAGGCGGTGGTCGACTACATGACGCCGATGGGCCTCGCGCACCTGATGGACACGGGCCATCACTACGGCCCCGCTCCGTGGGTGTGCGATCTCGCGCGGCCCGAGTGGAACCCTTGCTACTATCACCGCGCCGATGAGGCCGGCATCGGTTTCGACCGCACGCCGAGCGGCAGCAATGCCCTCGAACAATATGCGCCCTCGATAGCCGGACCGTGGTCGGATGCCGCCACAACCCCGGAGGACTACCTGCTGTGGTTCCACCATCTGCCATGGGATTACGAAACCCGTTCGGGCCGCCCGCTCTGGGACGAGCTCGTTCACCGCTACGACCGCGGCGTGGGCTGGGTCGCGAAGGCCCGTGAGGAATGGGCCCGGCTGGCCCCGCATGTCGATGCTGCCCGTCACCGCGACGTCGCCGAAATGCTCGCCATCCAGCACGGCGAAGCCCAGTGGTGGCGGGACGCCTCGATCGCCTACTGGCGCTCGCTGAACGGCCTGCCGATGCCCGAAGGGGCGCGAGCGCCGGTTGAATCGCTCGAATATTACCAGTCACTGAGTTTCCCCGATGCTCCGGGCAACTGATCCCGCCCGGGCACAGGCCGATTCGCGCCTATTGCCGGGCGTAAGGGAGGGAGCCTAAAGGCGTGGCCATGGCAGATACGAAGAAGAGCCGGGGGGACCCCAAGAGGGGAGGACGCCGCAGCCGCGGCGCGCCCACCATATCCGACGTCGCCCGCGAAGCGAATTGCTCGCCGATGACGGTCAGCCGGGTTATCAACGGCGAGAGCAGCGTCCGCGAAGAAACGCGCGTGATGGTGATGGAAGCGATCAAGCGGCTCAACTATTCGCCCAACCGCGCGGCGCGCAGCCTGGCCGGCGCATCGCAGACCCGCATCGCGCTGCTCTATTCCAACCCTTCCGCTTCGTACCTCAGCGAGCTGCTGATGGGCGCACTCGAACAGGCGAGCCTGTCCGACGTCCAGCTGATCGTCGAGCGTTGTGAATTCGATAAGGACGAGTTCGCGGTGGTCCGGCGGCTGGCCGAACAAGGCATCGAAGGCTTCGTCATTCCTTCGCCGCTGTGCGACGAACAGCCGCTGCTCGACCTTCTGACGAGGCTCGGGGTCAGCGCCGTGGCGGTCGGCTCGGGCCGGGCGCCGGAAAAACACTCCTCGGTAATGATCGACGAGTTCCAGGCCGCCTACGACATGACCAGCCATATCATCAGCCTCGGTCATGAGCGGATCGGCTTCATCGTCGGCAACCCGCACCAGAGCGCGAGCGCACAGCGCCTCGCGGGCTTCTCCACCGCCATGGCCGACGCCAATCTGGAGGTGCCGCCCGAATTCGTGGCCCAGGGCCTGTTCTCGTACCGCTCGGGCCTCGATGCCGCCGAACGGCTGCTGTCGCGGGCCCAGGGCGTGACCGCGATCTTCGCCTCGAACGACGACATGGCCGCGGCTACTGTGGCGGTGGCCCACCGCCGCCATTTGGACGTGCCGGCCGACATCTCCGTGACCGGCTTCGACGATACCGCAATCGCCAGCACCATCTGGCCCGAACTCACCACGGTCCGCCAGCCAATCGGCGACATGTCGCGCCGTGCAGTCGAACTGCTGAGCAAGGAACTGCGCGCGCGCCAGAAGGGCGAGCGACCGAAGCCCACCCATGTGACGCTGGGATACGAGCTGATCCGCCGCAACTCCGATGCCGCACCCTCGCTGGCGCGTCGGCCGCGCGGACCTTCCAAGGACTAGAACCGGAACATTCATGCCTAAAAGAGAATACCCCCGCCTGCGCTCGCGCGACTGGTTCGCCAATGCCGAGCGGATGGATATGACCGCGCTCTATCTCGAGCGGTTCATGAATTACGGCATCACTCCGCAAGAACTGCAATCGGGCCGGCCGATCATCGGTATCGCCCAGTCGGGCAGCGATCTCAGCC
>CAYRCH010000048.1:10026-14947 GCA_964422665.1 uncultured Sphingomonadaceae bacterium
CTGCAATCGGGCCGGCCGATCATCGGTATCGCCCAGTCGGGCAGCGATCTCAGCCCCTGCAACCGCATCCATCTCGACCTGGCCAAGCGCACCCGCGACGGAATCCGCGATGCAGGCGGGGTCCCGATCGAGTTTCCAGTCCACCCGATCTTCGAGAACTGCCGCCGCCCGACCGCCGCGCTCGACCGCAATTTGCTCTATCTCGGGCTGGTCGAGCTGCTCAACGGCTACCCGATCGACGGCGTGGTGCTGACCACCGGCTGCGACAAGACCACGCCCAGCCAGATCATGGCCGCCAGCACGGTGGACATCCCCGCCATCGTGCTCAGCGGCGGACCGATGCTCGACGGCTGGCACGAGGGCGAGCTGGTCGGTTCGGGCACGGTAATCTGGCGCAGCCGCCGCAAGCTCGCCGCGGGGGAGATCGACGAGGAGGAGTTCCTCGCCGCCGCCACTTCCAGCGCGCCGAGCGCGGGGCACTGCAATTCCATGGGCACGGCCAGCACGATGAATGCGGTGGCCGAAGCGCTCGGCCTCTCGCTCACCGGCTGCGCGGCTATCCCCGCGCCATATCGCGAGCGCGGACAGGTGGCTTACGAAACCGGCAAGCGGATCGTCGAGATGGTGGCCGAGGACCTGCGCCCATCGCGCATCCTGACCCGCGAAGCATTCCTCAACGCGATCGCCGTGACCAGCGTGATCGGCGGTTCCTCCAACGCCCAGCCCCACATCGTCGCCATGGCGCGCCATGCCGGGGTCGAGCTGGAGCCGGATGTCTGGCAGGATCACGGCTACGACCTGCCGCTGCTGGTCAACATGCAGCCGGCGGGCAAATATCTCGGCGAGCGCTTCCACCGTGCCGGCGGCGTGCCCGCGGCCATGTGGGAGCTGCTGCAGGCCGGCAAGCTCCACCGCAGCTGCCTGACCTGCACCGGCCGCACGATGGCCGAGAACCTCGAGGGCCGGGAAAGTGCCGACCGCGAGATGATCCGGCCGTTCTCCGACCCGCTGCAGGACAAGGCCGGGTTCCTCGTGCTCAAGGGCAACCTGTTCGACTTCGGCATTCTCAAGACCTCGGTGATCTCGCCCGAATTCCGCCAGCGCTATCTCAACCGCCCGGGCTCCGAAGGCGTGTTCGAAGGCCGGGCGATCGTGTTCGACGGGTCGGACGACTACCATCACCGGATCAACGACCCGGCGCTGGAGATCGACGAGGATTGCATCCTGGTGATCCGCGGCTCCGGCGTGCTGGGCTGGCCCGGCAGCGCCGAAGTGGTCAACATGCAGCCGCCCGACGCGCTCATCCAGCGCGGGGTGATATGGCTGCCGACGCTGGGCGACGGGCGCCAGTCGGGCACCAGCGACAGCCCCTCGATCCTCAACTGCTCGCCCGAAAGCGCGGCCGGGGGCGGTCTCGCATGGCTCCGGACCGGCGACAGAATCCGCATCGATCTCAACGAGGGCAGCGCCAATGCGCTGGTCGAAGAGGCAGAGATCGCTCGCCGGCTGGCCGAGGATCCGGCGCCGCCGGTTCCGGAATCGCAGACCCCGTGGGACGAGCTCTACCGCGAGAAGGCCGGCCAGCTTGGCGAAGGCGGCGTGCTGGACTTCGCGCTCAAATATCGCGGTACCGCGCAGAAGGGCCTGCCCCGCCATAATCACTGAAGCCGAACCCGTCAGGGGGGTGTTGACATACCTGACACGGTCCGGGGCCAAATGCGTCAATTTGCGGCCCGAAAGTGTCAATCTCTGGCCCAAAAGCGTCAAGCTGGGGAACAAAGTGTCAGGCTCTTGCGCAGAAGTGTCAGGCTCGCGCGCAAAAGCGTCAAGCTGGCGAAAATGTGTCATGCTCCGGCGCGGCGGATAAGCCCTCCTCACGGAAAGGCACGGTGCTCCGCGAATCACGGCAGGGAAACCAGGGCGGGCCATGCCGCAACCAGAACATGAACTGGGTGCTGTAGGACAGCGCCAATCAGTCGGACGCGGCGATCCACGTGGTGAGCGACGCCGTGCAGCCCGGCGGGAGCGCGATCATCGCCTGGGGTTCGCGGTTGGGGGCGTCGGGCGGATGGCTGACCGGCTCCAGGCACAGGGCCGAGCCGTCGGGCGGCGCATAGAGATGCAGGCAGGGCGCACCCCTGGCCGTGACGGTGATGGTGCCGAGATCGTCGCTTGCCTCCGCACTGCCTTCCCACCCGGTGAAGCAGTGGTCGATGAGCCGCGGGGGCAGCAAGGCACCGCCCTGCCAGTTGGCTAAGTCCGAAGGATCGACCACTGCGCCCGTGGGCAGCAGTGCCTCGTCCACCACGACCATCCCCGCCGAAGCGAACCGGACACGCGTTTCCGGGCGGCGGCGCAGGTAGGGATGGAGCCCGAGGCCGGCCGGCATGTGCGTATCCGCGCGATTGGTGATGTCGAGCGTGATGGCGCAGCCTTTCGGCCCAAGGCGCACGCGCTGTTCCGCCTCGTAGGCCCAGGGCCAACCGCGCCCGCCGTCGTGCTCATGGCGCAGCGCGCATTTGAACCCGCCTTCGCTCGCCAACTGCCATTCCGCCTGCCAGCCGAAACCGTGCAGGCTGGAGCTTTCAGGCGGGAAATTGCGCGGGAGCGGCACTTCGGTGCCGCGCCAGCGGAAATGCGCATCGCGAACGCGGTTGCACCAGGGCAGCAGCGGGAAGCAGGCGCAATCGAGCGGGCTTCGCGCATCAGCCGGCGCGGGCCGCAATATGTCCACGCCGCGCCGGCGCAAGGCGGTGATCGCTCCGCCCAGCGATGGACGCAGCTCGGCTTCCCAGTCGCCGGATTGCAGGTTCAGCCTCACTCGGAGATCGGCAGCTCGAAACCGGGCAGCGGCAGCGCCCGGGCGTCGTAGGTGTTGACCGCCGGGCTGTCGGCCCAAGCATAGCGCACCCGGCTGGCCTGCAACCCATCATCGCGGATCACCAGCGCATCGGAACCGGCCGCGGCGGGGGCAAAGCGGCAGCTTTCCTGCGTTTCTCCGCACAGCTCGACCGCGATCGCGGTCTGGCTGCTGAGACTGCGGAGCCCGCCTTCGGTGCCGGTAAAGCGGATCACGATGTTCCCGTTCTGCCGCGTGGCCGAAACCGGCATCGGCATGGGCTCGCCCCGCGCGGCGAGCGCCAGCCGCTGCCCCAGCACGACCTTGTTGGCGGGATGGATGTCGGTCGGCTCGCCAATGTCGAGCGCGGTCACCAGCGCGGCATTGGGATCCGCTTCGACGCCGCGGCGCTGCACGTCGCGGAACTGCGCCCAGCCGCTTTCGACCGGCTCGCTCGCGGTGGGCCCGAAATCCGCCAGCTGGACCACCAGCATCCGCATATCGGCGCCGAACTGCCGCCGCCATCCGGCGAACAGCTCGCGCATCCGGTCGTCATAGCCGGGAATGCCGACATCGCTTTCGCCCTGGTACCAGGCGGCGCCGGTCATGGCGAAACTGCCGACGGGAGCGACCATGCGGTTGTGCATCACGCCGATGCCGGCATTGGCGTCCCACGGAGCGCGCGGCGGAAGAGGTGGCGGCTCTGCCACCGCATATTGCCATCCCTCGCCCAGCGGAATGCGCTCCCCGCCCTCGACCGCGAAGCTGAGCCGGTCGGCGCTGCTGTTGAAGCCGCCCATGCTCCAGGTGTTGGTGGCGATCACCAGCACTTCGTTCTCGCCGGCGCGCAGGAATTCCGGCGGCACGCGATATTCGCGCTCGGTGCCCCAGCCATGGGTGAAGCCGACCGCGCGGCCATTGACCCAGGTCGCGTCGAGATCGTCGATAATGCCGATATTGAGCACGCCGCCGGCAGCCGCCTGCTCGGCCGTCAGCGAAATGGTCCGGCGCAGGAAGACATTGGCGACGCCGTTCTGCGCCAGCGGCGAGCCCGTCCAGTTGTTCCATGGGCCGATCTGGGGCACCGGTTGCCACTCGATGCCGGAGACGTCCTTCCACGGCTCCTGCCCGCCGGTGCTCTCGCGCCACCAGGCCTCATAGACCGGCGCAAATGCGGCGACCGCGGCCAGCGGATCCTCCGAAAACCCTTCGAGCAGCGCCATCTGGTCCGCCCCGTAGAGCGCCGCGCCCCCTTCCGGCGTTAGCCAGGGGCGGATTTGCGACCCGCCCCAGCTGGCATGGACCGCGCCCATCGGGATATCGAGCGCCTCACGCAAATCGCGCAGCATGTAGTAGCAGGCAGCGGAGAAGACGCCCGTGGTATCGGGCGCGGCTGCCTTCCATTCCGCCTCGCCGCCGAACTCAAGCTGCGGGCTGGCCGCCGTGGCGAGCGGGACGTTGATCATGCGGAGCAGCGGATCAGCGGAGGCCTGGATATTGTTGTAGCCGTTGAGCCCCGCGGCGACGGTGAAAGCCATGTTGGACTGGCCCGAACACAGCCAGACATCGCCGACCACGAGGTTTTCCGCCGTGGCGACCGTGTCGCTGCCATCGCTGACATGCAGCGCGACCGGCTCCGCGCCGGCGGCGCGCGCCGGGAAGGTGACCGCGAAATTGCCGTCGCCATCGGCATCGGCCGCGGCATGGTAGCCGCCCAGCGTGGCGACCACTTTCGCTCCGGGTGCGGCACGGCCCTCGACCACGATCGGGCGGTCCCGCTGAATCACGGCATTGTCGGTCCAGACCGGGGATAGGACAGGCGCGGCGCTCGCGGCCCCGGCGCCTCCGAGGAGCGCGAAGGCCAGGCCCGCGCGGATCATCCCAGCTTCACCTGCGTCGGAGCGACACCGGCGACCGGGCTGTCGAAGGACAGCAGCTTGCCGGCCTCGGGCCAGGCAGCGAAATCGCCCGGCTCCATGTTCTTGGTCGCGGTGGTAACGAATGCGGTCTTCAGGTCGGCACCGCCAAGCGCCATCTTGGTGATGTCGCGCGCGGGCATGGCCACAGTCGCCACCAGCTCGC
>CAYRCH010000049.1:0-11410 GCA_964422665.1 uncultured Sphingomonadaceae bacterium
GTGATGAAGCCGATCTCGCCGGGGCCGAGCTCGGGCAGCTGCTCGATCTTGGGGCGCATGCAGCCGACGCGGTCGACCAGATGGGTGGTGCCGCCCTGCATGAACTTGATCTGGTCGCCCTTCTTGATGGCGCCGTCGATCACGCGGGTGAGGATCACCACGCCGAGATAGGGGTCGTACCAGGAGTCGACGAGCAGGGCCTTGAGCGGGGCATTGCGGTCGCCCTTGGGGGGCGGGATGCGCTTGACCACCGCCTCGAGAACTTCGGCGATGCCGATGCCCGATTTCGCGCTGGTGAGCACCGCGTCCGATGCGTCGATGCCGATGATGTCCTCGATCTCCTCGCGGACCTTTTCCGGTTCCGCGGCGGGCAGGTCGATCTTGTTGATGACGGGGACGATCTCGTGATCGTGCTCGATCGACTGGTAGACATTGGCGAGCGTCTGCGCTTCGACGCCCTGCGCGGCATCGACCACGAGGAGCGCGCCTTCGCATGCGGCGAGGGAGCGCGAAACTTCATAGGCGAAGTCCACATGGCCGGGCGTGTCCATGAGGTTGAGCTCGTAGGTCTTGCCGTCCTGCGCGGTATAGTCGAGGCGCACTGTCTGGGCCTTGATGGTGATGCCCCGCTCGCGCTCAATGTCCATGTTATCAAGGACTTGCTCGCTCATCTCGCGGTCGGTCAGGCCCCCCGTGGCCTGGATCAGCCGGTCGGCGAGCGTGGACTTGCCATGGTCGATATGGGCGATGATGCTGAAATTGCGTATCAGTGCGAGGTCGGTCATGCGCCGCCCTTAGCCGCGTGTTCGCGGGTTCGCTAGTTCGATGGCCAGAACGAAAGCTCGACCTGCATGAATTGCGGCCGAGAACGAACCGGGCGGTTCCGCTCCGGCGACTCGTAATAGCCCTGCGGCAAGGCCGCCAGCGGCATTCCCGCCGCCGCCAGTGCATAGGGCGATACGCGGTGACGAGTCACGAGCCCGTCCGCGCCATCGCTGATCAGCGGCGTCTCGAATTCCACGCCCTGCGTCGCTTCCTCCGACCGGCGCACCGTGCATACGGCGAGTTGCCCGCCGCCCAGATCGAGCACCAGGTCGGTGCCGATCGGGACGTGCAGCAACCCTTCGATCATTGCCCCGGTCTTGGAGAGATTGCGCATCACCGCATCGTAACGATGATCCTCATGGATCACTCCCACCCGGCGAAGCAGCGTACGGCGATCGGAGCGGTGCTTTTCCGGGCCCTGCGGTTCATAGCGCAGGTCACCGGATGCCAGCTTGTCGACCACTTCCTGCTGGCTGATCGCCCGGGAGAAGATGTAGCCTTGGATGTGGGTCGCCCCGCGATCCTTGACCAGCGCAAGCTCGTCCATGGCCTCCACGCCCTCGGCGGTGATTTCCATGTCCATCGCCCGCCCCAGGCTGACCACCGCCGAAATGATCGCGGACTTGGATGTGTCGGTCTCGGTCGAACCGCGCACAAAGCTCTGGTCGATCTTGATCTTGTCGAAACGCACCTTGCTCAGATAGCCGAGCGAAGAATATCCCGTTCCGAAATCGTCGAGCGACAGCCGAACCCCCAGGGAACGCAGCTGCTTGATCATTTCGTTTACGGCATCCGTGTCGACCAGCACGCTCTCGGTGATTTCCAGTTCGAGCTGGCGCGGATCCAGCCCGGACGAGGCCAGGGCCTGGGCGACCACTCCCGGAAAATCTTCCGAAGAGAATTGCGCCGCCGAAACATTCACTGCCACACGCAACTCCGCCGGCCAGTTGCTGGCATCCTCGCATGCCTGGCGCAGGGCCCACTTGCCCAGCTCGATGATCAGATTCCCTTCTTCGGCGATCGGGATGAATTGCGCGGGACTCACTAAGCCGCGTTCCGGGTGGTTCCACCGCATTAGGGCTTCGAACCCCTTCAGCACGTGATCGCTCGCGTTTACGAAGGGCTGATATGTGATCTCAAGCTCTCCGCGATCGAGCGCGTCCCGCAATTCCTCCTCGATCTCGCGCCGCTCTTCCGCCTGGTCCTTGAGGTCGCTCGAATAGAAGCGGTACTGGCCTCGGCCACCACCCTTGGCGGCGTAAAGCGCCAGGTCAGCGGCCTTTGTAAGCTCACCGGAATCGATGCCGTCATACGGGGCTATCGCAATACCCACCGAGGTGCCGATCGTGGCACGGACCCCTTCTATCGAGTAAGGCTGCGACACCATCTGGATGATCCGGGAAGCGAGCTCGCCAAGAGTACCCCGGTCATCGATGTCGGGCAGGATAATCTGGAACTCGTCACCGCCCAGCCTGCCGATTTCCCCGTTCCTGTCGACGATGCGCTCGAGCCGCCGCGCGACCTGCTTGAGCAGTTCGTCCCCCGCGGGATGTCCCAGAGTATCGTTGACTCGCTTGAAGCGATCGAGATCGATCATCACCAGCGCGCAGTTTCTCTTGGCGACCTTGTAAGCCGAAAGCGTAGTCTTGAGCCGTTTGGCCATGCGATGCCTGTTGGCGAGGCCGGTCAGGGAATCGTATTCCGCCAGCCGCGTGGCATCGCGCTCGCTTTCGCGGGTTCGGGTGATATCCTTGGCGCTGCCGCGATAACCCAGGAATCCGCCGCTGGCATCAAGTTTAGGCTTGGCGGAAATGGCCCACCAGATCTCGTTCTCGCAATTGAGACGGACGGGCTTCTCGATGATCCGCGAATGGGAATTGAGCATGAACGATACCGGGCGCTCTCCGTCGGACTCCCCCCCAGAGTCGGAATGGAACAAATCCGTGACCGGCATTCCAATTATCTTGTCGCGCCGAACCCCGATCTTCCCGGCCGCGCTTTCAGAGAGGTAGGTCAACCGCCCCTGGCTGTCGGTCGCCCAGAACCATCCCAGCCCGCTGGCTTCGAAGTCGTCGAGCATGGCGAGCCGCTCCCGGGCATCGGGCAGGCTCGAAGGATCGAACGCAGCGTTCTCGGACTCAGCGGGCGGACGCCGTCCGGAGGGCTCGCCTCCCCGTTTCCTGAATATGCCGCTCACACCCATGCCATGCATCCGATCGCAAAGCCGAGATAGGCCGCGCCGCTTGCGCAAGCGTTAAACGGCGCGTCGCCGAGGGGATTCCAACCGTCGGTCATCATGTGGTCCGTTGAAGAGGTCCGACCGGCACAGGCTTCGGCGACAGGCCGAGGAATGCCAGGAACCTGCCGGAGGCGTCTCGCCGCAGCCGGTCTTCGAATTCCACGCCGATTCGGTCTTGCTCGGACCAGCGGGTAGTAGCCCCGATACTGAAATCATCCGCGATATGAATCGTGAAATAGGTGCCGGGCGGCACGTTCCATAGCCCTTCGATCAGCGCGCCCGTTTCAGATATATTGCGGATGGTGCCGTTATACATCTCGCCCTGGTGATCGAGCGTGATGTGGCGGAGCACCTTCTGGCGCGGCTCGCGGGCTGACCTGGGCCCGTATGCCTGGACCTTGGTCCCGCTCTGCAACCGGGACGTGGCCGATGTGAAATCGAGCGGGGCATCGTAGATGAACCCCTGAACATGGCTGCAGCCGTGCTGCCGCACGAGATCCAGCTCATCATGCGTTTCCACGCCTTCGGCAGTCGTATCCATGTTCAGTGACTGTGCGAGGCTGGTGATGGATGCGATGATGGCCCCGTTGCGGCTTCCCGGCTGGGTGGCGCCGCGCACGAAGCTCTGGTCGATCTTGATCTTGTCGAACGGCGCCTTTTTCAGATAGCCGAGCGAGGAATAGCCGGTGCCGAAGTCGTCCAGCGCCATGCGTACACCAATGCGCTTCAGGGCGGCGAACATAGCGTCGGTATTGTCATCGTCCGACAGGAAGACGCTCTCGGTGATTTCCAGTTCAAGCTGGGAAGGCTGGATACCCGCCTGGGCGATTGCGTTGGTGACGATTGCGGGAAGCTCCGGGTTCGCGAACTGAAGCGGGGAGACATTGACCGCCATACGGATGTGGCGCGGCCACTGCGCCAGATCATTGCATGCCGTACGCAGCGCCCATTCGCCAATTGTCCCGATCAGGCCCGCTTCCTCGGCAATTTCGACGAAGGTTTGGGGAAGGATTCCCGACTTCGTGGGATGGTTCCAGCGGAGCAGGGCTTCGAAGCCGGTGATTGTCTCGGTCTCAAGATGCACTACCGGCTGATAGTGCAGTTCAAGCTCGCCATTCTGCAGGGCGTCGCGCAGCTCCTGCTCCAGTTCCGCGCGTTCTTCCGCTCTCGCGTGCAGCTCGTTGGCGTAAAAGTGGTAGCGCCCCCGCCCGCCATCCTTCGCCGCATAGAGCGCGAGGTCGGCGTTACGGATCAACGCCTCGCTGGTCGTGCCATCGTCGGGCGACAGCGACATCCCGACCGACGCG
This sequence comes from uncultured Sphingomonadaceae bacterium, assembly GCA_964422665.1. Taxonomy (GTDB): domain Bacteria; phylum Pseudomonadota; class Alphaproteobacteria; order Sphingomonadales; family Sphingomonadaceae; genus DASWIR01. The sequence goes on from CAYRCH010000049.1 coordinate 4,372, forward strand.
CCGATCACCACCCGCTGGCCTTCGATCGAATAGGGCTGGGAAAGCGAGGCGATGATCTCCTGCGCCAGGTTGCTCAGGCGGGGCCGGTCATATTCGCCCGGTATGATCACCTGGAACTCGTCTCCCCCCAGCCGGCCGACGCGTCCCATTTCGCCGACCACGCGGTGTAGCCGTTGCGCCACCTGGACCAGCAGCGCATCTCCTGCGGGATGGCCCATCGTGTCGTTGACCTGCTTGAAGCGGTCGAGGTCGAGCAGCATCACCGTGCAGCAGCGTTTGACCTGGTTCTGCGCACCCAGGATCCGCTCGAGCGTTTGCGACATCTGCAGGCGATTGGCGAGTCCGGTAAGGGAGTCGTAATGCGCCAGCCGCGAAGCCTTTTCCTGGCTCAGGCGCTTTTCGGTCAGGTCGGTGCCCGAGCCCCGGAAGCCGACAAAATTGTCGAAATCGTCGAAGATTGGCCGCCCGCTGATCGACCACCAGCGGTCATGCCCGCTCACTGCGGCTTTCAGCGGCAGCTCCTGGAACGACGAACGCGCGGAAAGGTGGAATGTCAGCGTTCGCTCGCCCTCGCGTTCCCCCTCCCGCAGGTCGAACAGATCAACAAACGATCGCCCGAGCAGAGAATCCGGATCCTGGTCGATCTGCGCTGCCACCGGCGCCGAAATATAGGTCAGCCGGCCCTTCCGGTCTGTCTCCCAGAACCAGCCCTGCCGGGTTTCTTCATATTCCCGCAGGATGTCTTCGGCGCGCATTTCGATGCGCTTGCGCTGCTGCTCTTCATCCGCAATCCTGCTTTCCACCTGCCGTTGCTGGTAACTGACCATCCCGGCCAGCAGCATGCCGGCCATCATCGACGTGCCGGCAACTTCTACCCCCATGGCCGCTGCCACGCCGACCCAGACCGCGACCTGGGCAAAGAACAGCGAGGAAAGGCGCCGACGTAGCAGCGCCGAACTTACCGCAACGGCTATCGCCAGCGAGATTACCGCGCGAGGCCAACCCAGCCCCCCCTCGATCGCCCACACGCCGAATGCATAGCCGAACGCCATGGTCGGCAGTGCAACCGCCGTAAGGTAAGACGCATTGCGGAGCCACTCGCCGCGGCCTTCAGTTCGTTCGAACGCCACGAAAAGTCGCGTCAACAGGGGGATCGCGATAGAGGCCGCGAGACTTCCCATCGCCATTTCCGGGGGCCACGTTCCGGTGGCAATGCCGGCCACCAGGCTCACTATGAACAATACTGGCGAGACCACCCACCAGCTTTCCGGAACCATCCAGACCGACGAAAAGGCGGGCAGCCGGGCACGCGCGACATCTTCGCTTCGGCGGCCGCGGGTACGGCGGCCGATCAGTCCGCCGAGCTTTTCCGGCTCCCGCGAGGCGGCGGGTGACGGATCGTCGGTGATGATCGCCCGTTCTGCAGCTCCTGCGGCATCGTGCTCGAGAGACATAGCAGGTGAATTATCCCGGGCGAGCACAAAGGCATCGGATTCGGCACCCTGCCGACCCGCTTCTGTTCCCCCCTTGAGAACCGCCGCATCCGCGGCCTGAGCCCCACTTGCGCCCATGCTGCGCTTCTGTCGTTTCCCCTTTGAAGAAAAGTTAAATTTCGAGGGAAAACTTGGGGTGCGTTAGCGCTACCACGAAACAAGTCAGCTATACCGCCTGTCAGCAGGGTTAAGTTTGCTTGAACAGGGACTCTCCTGTCGGCATGGTTGAGCCTGCAACACGCGGAAACCCGCGCGAATCACGGGAGATCGGACCATGCGGCATATCGCCATTATCGGTTCCGGGCCGGCCGGATATTACACCGCCGAAGCGGCGCAGAAGGCCTGGGGAGATAAGGTTAACGTCGACGTGCTCGATCTGCTGCCGGTTCCCTACGGCCTGATCCGCAGCGGTGTTGCTCCGGACCATCAATCCATCAAGCAAGTCGCCCGTCGGTTCGAAGGCGTTGCGCTGTCCGAAAATGTTCGTTTTGTCGGGAATGTCGCGGTCGGCCGGGACATCAGCGTAGAAGAGCTGTCGCAATTCTATGATGCAGTGGTGCTCGCCACAGGGGCCCCGTATGACCGCAAGCTTGGTATCGAAGGCAGCGATCTGGGCAACGTGTTCGGCAGCGCAGCCTTTGTCGGCTGGTATAACGGACATCCTCAGTTCGCCGATCTGGATGTCGATCTTTCCCGCAAGTCCGCGGTGGTTATCGGCATGGGCAATGTCGCGCTCGATGTCGCGCGGATCCTTTCGAAGACGACTGCCGAATTTGAAGGCAGCGACATCGTTGCCCGCGCGCTCGAAGCGATCGCCGGATCCGGACTTGAACGCATTACCATCCTGGGCCGGCGGGGGCCGCACCAGATCATGATGACCCCGAAGGAACTGGGGGAGCTGGGGCAGCTAAGCCGCGCCTCCCCTCACGTTTCCGCCGCCGATCTGCCGCCGGAGGCCGACGATGCCATTCTCGAACCAGGGCTACGCAAATCCGTGGCGTTGCTACGCGGATTCGCTGCCATTCCTGAACATATCGCGTCGGAAAAACGCATCGCGATCGAGTTCGATTTCTTCGCCCAGCCTGTCAGACTGATCGGCGAGGGCGTGGTTCGCGAAATCGAAGTCGAACGGACCGAAGTCGCCAAAGGCAAGGCTATCGGAACGGGCGAAACCTATCGCATACCGGCCGACCTCGTAGTGAGCTGTATCGGCTACCGCACCGCCCCCATCCCGGGTGTCCCATTCGACGAGCGGGCCGGACGCTTCGCCAATGACGAGGGGCGGATCTTGCCTGGCCTCTATTGCGTCGGCTGGGCACGCCGCGGACCATCCGGAACGATCGGCACCAATAGGCCGGACGGCTATGCCGTGGTCGAAACCATCCGCCAGGATGAGGAGGCCGGAATGATCGGCAATGCCGACAAGCCGGGGCGTGCGGGGCTCGATCGGCTGATGGAAGAGCGCGGCCTTGAAGTCGTGACGTTCCGCGACTGGAAAAAGATCGAACAGGCCGAAGTGGCCGCCGCTCGCGAGGGCGCCCCGCGAGAGAAATTCACCGATATCGAAGCGATGATAAAGGCCCGCGACTGACGCGGATCACACGCGCATCGGCATCAGCACATACAGTGCGGGGCTCTTCTCGTCCTGCCGAATAAGGGTCGGCGCGCCCGCATCCGCAAGGTGCAGCTCCACCGTCTCGCCGTCGATCTGGTGAAGTATGTCCTTGAGATAATTGGCGTTAAATCCGATCTCGAAAGAGTCGGAGCCGTAATCTGCCGGGACTTCCTCCGCCGCGGTCCCATTGTCGGGCGACGTAACCGACAGGGTCACTTTATCCTTGTCCAGGCCCATCTTGACCGCGCGGGTCTTTTCCGTGGCGATCGTCGCGACACGATCAACGCCTTCGTAGAAGCTCTTGGGATCAAGCTTCAGCAGCTTGTCGTTTCCGGTCGGGATCACGCGGCTATAGTCCGGAAAGGTCCCGTCGATCAGCTTGCTTGTGAGGACAACCCCGCCCTCGCCTCCCAGCGTGAAACGGATCTTGCTGGCGGAAAGTTCGATCTCGACATTGCCGTCGAGCGATTCCTCCAGCAGCTTGCGCAGCTCGCCCACGGCTTTGCGCGGCACAATCACATCCGGCATCCCTTCGGCACCCTCGGGACGCGTCACTGTAAACCGTGCCAGGCGATGCCCATCGGTCGCCGCAGCCTTGAGCACAGGCTGGTCCTCGTCCGAAACATGCAGGAAGATGCCGTTGAGGTAATAGCGGGTTTCTTCATTCGAAATCGCGAAGCGCGTGCGATCGATCAGTTCCGCCAGCAGCCTGGCCGGCAATTCGAAACTGGTCGGCAGATCCCCCTCAACGATTACGGGGAAGTCGTCGCGGGGCAGCGTTGGGAGTGAGAAGCGGCTGCGGCCGGCCTTTACGGCCATCCGGTTATCGGCAGCGTCCAGGCTGACCTGGCTACCATCGGGCAGTTTGCGGGCAATATCGAACAGCAAATGGGCGGACACGGTGATTGCGCCCGGCTGCTCGACCGAAACGGCAGCCAGGCTCTCCACCACCTGAAGGTCGAGGTCGGTTGCCATGATCCTGACAGTATTGTCGGCCCCCGCTTCAATCAGCACGTTGGAGAGGATCGGGATAGTGTTTCGCCGTTCCACCACGGACTGCACATGGCCCAGGCAACGGAGCAGATTGGCGCGTTCGATCGTGGCCTTCATTGATATTCCATATCCCCCTTGCGCGCTCACAAAGCGAAAGCCGGAGGGCCGGATTCGCCCGCGAGCGCCGGATGTCTGCCAATATCCTTAGCGACAGGGCGAAGGGCGGCAAGCGGCAATAAGGGAATCAAAGGATTCCTTGGGGATAATTCCGCCTGCTTCGCCTCCGTGCCAGATATCAACTCAGGCAAACATCGCCATTCCGCCATTCACATGGAGCGTCTGTCCGGTGACATACCCCGCCTCGCGGCTGGCGAGATAGGCGACGGCCGCGCCGATATCCTCGCCCTCGCCCATGCGGCCCATAGGGATGCGGGCATTCAGCGCTTCTTTTTGAGCCTCGGGCAGGACATCCGTCATGGCCGTGCGGATAAAGCCCGGGGCGACGCAGTTGACCGTCACCCCGCGGGTGGCCAGCTCCTGCGCGAGACTCTTCGACATGCCGACCAGGCCGGCCTTGGCCGCGGCGTAATTCATCTGCCCCGGATTGCCGGTAGCCCCGACAACGCTTGTGATCGAGACGATGCGCCCGAAACGCGCCTTCATCATCGGCTTTGCCGCCGCGCGCATCAGACGGAACGCGGCTTCGAGGTTGATCCTGATGACCTGCTCCCACTCCTCATCCTTCATCCGCATGGCGAGGTTGTCGCGCGTGATGCCGGCATTGTTCACCAGGATGTCGATCTGGCCGAACGTGTCGATCGTGGCGGGGATCAGTTCTTCCACCTGCGTGGTATTCGAAAGATCGCAGGTTATCTCGATATGGTCGTGGCCGAACTCGTCATTAAGCTCCTCGCGAAAACTGCGGAGCTTGGACGAGTTGGATCCCGAGAGGGCAAGCCGCGCGCCCTGCGCCGCCAGGCTGCGGGCAATCGACGACCCGATCCCGCCCGATGCGCCTGTGACGAGGGCGGTCATTCCTTCTAGCGAAAACATCAGCCGATCTCCTTTGCGAGGGCTTCGATCTGTTCCATCGTGATCGCGCTGGACATCTGGACATCGTCGACGGTGCGCCCAACCATCGGCCCCAGCACCTTGCCGCCCAGTTCAACGAAATGGGTCACTCCCGCATCCTTCATGGCGATCACGCTTTCCCGCCAGCGCACACGGCCGGTGACTTGCTCTACCAGCAGGGCCTGCTCTTCCTCGGGGTCGGTCACCGGCGCGGCGCGGACATTGGCGAAGACAGGCAGCGTGAACGCGCCCGGCGGGGTCTTTTCCAGCGCCGCCGCCATCGCTTCGGCCGCCGGCTGCATCAGCGAGCAGTGGAACGGCGCCGAAACGGGCAATTTCACGCCGCGCTTGATCCCGTGATCCTTGGCCATCTCGATCGCACGGTCGATCGCCTCGGCGTGGCCGGATAGCACCACTTGGCCCGGATCGTTGTCATTGGCGACATCGCATACCTGCCCCTGCGACGCCGCTTCGGCCAGTGCGGTTGCCTTCTCGATATCGGCGCCGAGCAGCGCACACATCGCGCCCACACCGACCGGCACGGCTGCCTGCATCGCCTGTCCGCGCAGCTTCAGAAGCCGCGCCGTATCGGCTAGTGAAAATGCCCCGACAGCCCGCAAGGCGCTGTATTCGCCAAGCGAATGGCCCGCGACAAAACTGCCTTTCGCAGCCAGCGACACACCGAAATCCCGTTCCAGCACGGCCAGCGTCGCAATCGCATTGGCCATGATGGCCGGCTGGGCATTCTCGGTCAGCGTCAGCGAATCTTCCGGCCCTTCCCGCATGATCTGGAACAGCTTCTGCCCCAGCGCCTCATCCACTTCCTCGAACACTTCGCGCGCGGCGGCGCTGGCATCGGCAAGCTCGGCGCCCATCCCGACCTTCTGGCTGCCCTGACCGGGAAAGATGAATGCAATCATGTATCGCTCCTTCGGTTCACGCGCCTATGAGCGCGCGGCCGATCCCGCAACTCCGAAGGGCACGATTTTGTTGGCGACGTCGTGGCCGATATCGGCCCGGCCGAGATAGGGAATGCCGGTTCGGCTGCACCAGTCGCGGGCGATCTCTTCTTCGGTGGCGCCGAAGCGCCGGTCGTTTTCCGGAATAGCGCCAATCCGGCCCAGCCTTATGCCGGCGACGTCTTCCAGTTGCTGAGTCACATGGAAGAACAAGCGGTCGATGGCGTAGAGATGCTCCGCCACCTCCTCGACCATGACGACGTGACCGGATAGGTCGGGCATTAGGTCCGTGCCGACCGTCATCGCCAGTGTATAAAGATTGAAAGCGACAGCTGGGGTGCGGTCCAGCGATGGCTCGAGCCCGCTATCGTCGCCGCTGAACCAGTCCAGCGCTCGCCTGACTGCCTCCTCCCCGTCCTCGCGTCTGATATCGACCGGCATCGGGCCGTAGACCGGCTTGCCGATACCGGCCCGGTAGAGCGCGGCGAGCAGATAACCCGTGTCCGAATAGCCCAGAAAGGTCTTGTCGGCGGCATGTTCGCCCAGCCTCGCCATCGCGGCCGCGGCGATACGGTTGGCACCATAGCCGCCCTTGGCGAACCACACCGCGTCGAAACCCGGATCGTTGGCGCATTCGAGGAATGCCGCAAGCCGGACATCGTCGCTGCCGGCAAAGTGCCCCTGTTCGACAAAACACTGTTCGTGAAAGGCGAGTTCGATGCCCCCATACGTCTCGCCGATTTCCCGGAGGCGCGCGGCATCCTCGCGGGCGATGGGCGTTGAAGGCGCGCAAATGGCGATCCGGAGCATGTCGTCCATTAGCCGCCTTGCCTCTTGCAGGACAACCGCATACCGCATCGCGCCATGCCCAGCAGCGCTCCCGCCGACATCGCCGCCGATCTTGCCGC
>CAYRCH010000049.1:11510-12634 GCA_964422665.1 uncultured Sphingomonadaceae bacterium
GAAGACACCGTTCCCGAGATGGTCCGCGCGAAAGAGCTCGGCTGCCCAAGGATGAGCCGCGCCGAATTGCTGTCGGCGCTGTTCAATACCAGCCCCGACAGCATCGCCATCGGCGGCACCAGCGGCAAGAGCACCGTCACCGGCATGCTCGGCTGCATCATGCACCAGGCGGGCCGCGACCCGACGATCATGAACGGCGCGGTGATGAAGAACTTCGTCTCACCCGATGTGCCTTTTGCCAGCGCCCGGGTTGGCAAAGGCGGCGTATTCGTCGCCGAGGTGGACGAGAGCGACGGCTCGATCGCGCTATACCGGCCCAGTGTGGCCGTGCTGCTCAATGTCAGCCTCGACCACAAGGGCATGGAAGAACTGCGCGGCCTGTTCGGCGATTTCCTCGCCGTCTCGGGCAGCGCGGCGGTCAACGCCGACGATGCCGAAGCGCGCGCCCTGCTGCCGCGTGCGGCAAGCGCCATCACTTTCGGAATCGATGCCCCGGATGCGCGGATCGGGGTGGCTGCCGGCAGCATCACGGACGAGCCGACCCGGCAGGGCGCCACCATCCTGGATCGCAGCGACGGCAGCGAGCACTCGCTCACGCTCAACCTGCCCGGCCGCCACAACCTCTCCAATGCCCTGGCCGCGATTGCCGGCGCGGCCGCAGCAGGTGTGCCTGTCTCCGAGGCCGTGGCCGCGCTCGCCTCATTCGCCGGGCTGGCGCGCCGCTTCGACATCATCGGCACGAGCCCCTCGGGCATCACGGTGATCGACGATTTCGGCCATAATCCGGAGAAGTGCGCCGCGACATTACGCACGCTGAAGGCGCATCCCGGCCGCGTGATCGCCTTCTTCCAGCCGCATGGCTACGGACCGCTCAAGCAGATGGGCCGCGAACTCGCCGAAACCTTCGCCCGCGAACTCGGACCGGACGACATCACCATCATGTGCGACCCGGTCTATTACGGCGGCACTGTGGATCGCAGCGAAGGCAGCGAGCGGATCGTCGCGCTGATCCGGGACGCAGGCGGCACGGCAGAATACGTGCCTTCGCGCGAGGATTGCGGCAGGAGGATCGCGGAAATCGCGCAGCCCGGCGACCGCATCGCCATCATGGGCGCGCGCGACGA
>CAYRCH010000049.1:12734-14910 GCA_964422665.1 uncultured Sphingomonadaceae bacterium
CCCCCAGAGCCAGCCCGAGCAGCGCCGAGACGCCCGCATAGGTCACCCAGCCGAGCACGCCCCCCAGCGCGCCTGTCGCCGTCTCGACGGCATGCTGGACGCCATGCGCCAGGTCGGCAGGCGCATGCAGCCCGACCTCGTGCAGCCCGTGCAGGATGATCCCCCCGCCGACCCACAGCATCGCGACGGTGCCCACGACCGACAGCGTGGTCAGCAGCTTCGGCATGGCGCGCAGCAGCAATCGGCCAAGCCGGCGTGCCGCTTCCCCCGGTCGTTGGGTCAGGTGCAGGCCCACATCGTCCATCTTCACGATCAGCGCCACCGCGCCATAGACCACCACCGTGATCGTGATGCCCACCAGCGCCAGCACCACCCCGCGGGTCACAAGCGTTTCGGCGGTGACCTCGTTCAGCGTGATGGCCATGATCTCGCCCGAGAGGATCAAATCGGTGCGGATCGCGCCGGCAGTGCGCTGCTTCTCGAACGCCACCGGATCCTCGATCACGTCCTCGACCGTCTTGCCGTGCTTCGCCCCGCCCAGCTTCTCCATCACCTTCTCCGCGCCCTCATAGCAGAGGAACGCGCCGCCCAGCATCAGCAGCCAGATGATCGCCGATGGCAGGAACTCGCTCAGGATCAGCGCCCCGGGCAGCAGGATCAGCAGCTTGTTCCTGAAGCTGCCCTTGGCGATGGCCCAGATGATCGGCAGCTCGCGCGCCGGGGAAAGGCCGGTGACATAGCGCGGGGTGACCGCCGCATCGTCGATCACCACGCCGGCGGCCTTGGTGCCCGCCTTGCCCGCCGCCACGCCGACATCGTCGATCGATGCCGCCGCAGCGCGGGTCATGACCGACACGTCATCCAGCGACGCCGAAGCCGAGCGCGCGATGGCGGCGATATCGTCGAGCAGCGCCGTCAGACCACTTGGCAAGGCAATGCTCCTTCTGTCGCCGGGCGCGGCTGGATCATTTGACGCGGTAGAAGCGGATCAGCACCGCCGGACCTTCGGAAGGCGGCGCCATGGCCAGCGTGCCCACGAATGCCCCCTCGCCCAGCCATGCATACTTGCCGAGCGGCGGTTCGAACACCGGATGCGTGCGCACCGGCTGGGGCATCTCGCCCTCTTTCGGGCGGCACAGCGTGCCAGTGTTGCGGACGTTGATAACCGCCCCGTCATCCGTCTTGAGGAAATAGTCGGCGATAATCTCGGTGCAGCCGTCCCCGCGGTCGAGCTGCCAGTCCCAGCCGCCGGGCATCACTTCACCCCGCAGCGTCGGCCCTTCGAAGCTCCCCCCGGTGATGGGGATGATCCGGCGATTGCCGCGCGCCGTCTGCCCCACTTCGACTGCGGGCCCGAGCTTGACGATTTCCTCCAGCACGAATTCCAGCCCCGGCTCGGGCGCCGGCGGCGCTTCCTGCGCGGCAGAGGGCGCGCTCCATCCGGCGGTCAGCAGCGTCAAGGCAATCCCCTTCGTCCAAATTCTCACATCCGGCTCCCTCAAATGCGCAGAGCTCATTGATTCACCCCGCTTCAATGTGCAACCAATCGTTGCTGTCTATAACAAACCGGGAGGAATGCCATGACGAGTTTGGCCGTGAAGGTCGCGATGCTGGGCGGAGCCGCAGCGATCGCGCTGGGCGCCAGCTCCGCTTCGGCGGCGGAATGCTCCGATCTTGTCGGCATGGATCTCGCCCATGGCGAAGTGACCGGCGCGAGCCTGGTCGCGGCCGGCGCGTTCGAGCCGCCGCCCTCGCCTTTCGGTCCGCCTCCGGGCGTCGGCGGCCCCTCCCCCTATGCCTCGATGCCCGCATTCTGCCGCGTGGAAGTGACGCTGCGCCCCAGCGATGACAGCGACATCAAGTCGGAAGTCTGGCTCCCTGCCGAAAACTGGAACGGCAAGTTCGTGGGCATCGGCAACGGCATCTGGGCCGGGCAGATCAGCCTGTCGCAAATGGCCGACCCGCTGAAGCGCGGCTATGCGGTGGCCAGCACCGATACCGGCCATGTCGGCAATGGCATGACCGCCGAATTCGCCATCGGCCACCCGGAAAAGCTGGTCGATTTCGGCCACCGCGCCGTGCATGAAACGGTCGTCTTCGCCAAGCAGGCGATCGCGGCATTCTATGGCAACGGGCCGCGCATCTCGCTGTGGAACTCCTGCTCCACCGGCGGCCG
>CAYRCH010000050.1:0-2466 GCA_964422665.1 uncultured Sphingomonadaceae bacterium
ACCAATGTCACGCTCCACAATCGCGACGAGATTGCGCGACTGGGCGTTCGACCCGGTGATCGGGTAGTCGTGCAAAGGGCCGGCGATGTCATTCCGCAGCTTGTGGAAAACCTCACTCGCGAAGAGAAGCGAACACCCTATGTGTTTCCCGATCACTGTCCCGAATGCGGCAGCGAGGCCGTGGCGGAGGAAGGCGAAGTCGATGTGCGCTGCACAGGCGGCCTTATATGTCCGGCGCAACGCACGGAAAGACTGAAACATTTCGTGAGCCGGGTGGCACTGGACATAGACGGGCTGGGGGAGAAGACCATCGATCAGTTCTTCGCCCTTGGCTGGCTTGAAAGCCCAGCCGACATCTTCCGCCTGAGACGCCGACGCGAGGAGATTCTCGCGCTCGACGGATGGCAGGACAAGTCTGTGGATAAGCTGCTCGAGTCTGTGGAAAACCGCCGCGCACCCGACGCCGCCCGGCTGCTGTTCGGCCTCGGCATTCGTCATGTGGGAGCGGTTACTGCGCGCGACCTGATGAAGGAGTTCCACACCCTTCCGGCGCTGCGACAGGCAGCGGAAGCCGCGCAGGCGGGAGATGGGGAGGCGGAAGCCGCGCTCGCCGGTATCGATGGCGTCGGCCCCGTTGTGGTGAGGGCGCTGGGCGATTTCTTCCACGAGCCGCACAATATCGAGGTGTGGGAGGACCTTCTCTCCGAGGTCACCCCGCCGCGCTACGAGGTGGAAACCCGCGACAGCGCCGTGGCCGGCAAGACCGTGGTCTTTACCGGCAAGCTGGAAACCATGAGCCGGGACGAGGCAAAGGCCCAGGCCGAACGACTGGGCGCCAAGGCTGCAGGGTCGGTCAGCGTGAAGACCGATCTGGTCGTGGCAGGGCCGGGCGCTGGATCGAAGCTGAAGAAGGCGGCTGAACTCGGAATCGAGGTGATCGATGAGGCCGAATGGGCCAACATCGTCGCGGCGGCCGGATAGCATTGAGGGAGGGCGATATGGGTGACAGGCTGGCTCTGCGGATTGCGGGCGTGTTTTCGTTGCTGTCGGTGGCGGTTCTGGTGGCCACGATCGTGCTGGGAATCAGCGCAGGGCGCGCACCGGGGCCGATCGATTTCAGCCAGTCGGTGGTGCTGCAGCAGCTCTATCGGACCCGCGAAGAGGTCATATTGCTTTCCCTGCTGGCGCTGATCGCCCCGGTGCTGGCCTTGCCGGCGGGAATCGGCTGGCACCTGCTGCTGCGGCAGCTGGGCGGCCATGTGACGCTGGGCGTGGCGCTGTGGTATTTCGGCATGCTGCTGGTGATCTGGCAGGATGCGGCGGAATACACGCTCGTTCGATATCTGCCGGCGGCCTATGTCCCCAACGCGGAACTGCCCTTGTCGACGGGCTTGGTCGCAGCCGGTTCTGTCCTCGGCAAGCTGATCGAAACGGCGACGATGGTTGGGGATCTGGTCAGCTTTGGCGGCGTAATCCTGGTGGCCGCAGGGGTCTGGCAGATGGGCGGCCGCTGGCGGATTCTTGGCGGCCTTGGCGCTTTCTCGGCCGTCATGATCATGACAAGCTTCTTCGGCACCTCGCTTGAACCGGTTCGCCTGCCCGGGCTCCTGCTATTCATGGTGTGGATGGCGGCAATGGGCGCCGCGATGCTCCGCGCAAAACCAGTGCAGGGCTAAGCAAATCGGTGGGTTGCGAGCCTCGCCCGATGGAAACAGGCCCGGCCGAGTGCTAAGCACGATGTGCGACGAAACGGTTTCGCATGACTGGCCGGGAGGGGCAGGATGGATTCGAAGGAAGCAAGCCGGCCTGGCGTGCTGGTGGGATGGTCATCGCACGATCTCGGCGACCGGATCGTGATTCAGCTGGAAAATGTGACCGCGCCGCCGCCGCACTCTCGGAAAGATGTGAAACGCACCACACTGTTGCTGGACAAGCAGCAGGCGGTGCTGCTCGGCGAATATCTGTGCAAGGCTGCTGGCCAGTCCCGCTTCGAGCGAGCACCGCGCGGACTTGTGAGCCGCCTTTTCGCCGGTTGAGCCGTTATTCCGAGAAGCGCGCTTCGTGTGCGTAAAATGCTTCGTATGCGGGCCATGGAACATGGCCTTCGCCGTGCTGATACCATCCAAGCCGGTATGATGCTTCGGAGAGCTGTTGGGGTTCCGGCATGCGACCGGATGGAGCAGGGTGTCCGTAAATGGCCCAGGCAGGCCGGGCGAGGCGAGTGGCGATCCACATCCCGCGAGGATCGACCCATCCGTCGCCTTTCTCCGCCAGTCCGCTGGTGATAAACAGCGGGCGCGGGGCCCGCAAAGCGATCAGCATATGGGCGTCCACGGGCAATTCAGCGACTGAATGGCCCTGACGCGCATATTTCATCGCCGCCGGCGTGTACCAATGAAAGGCATAGCTTCCCGCCATGTTCTCCCACCTTTCGCCGAAATCCCGCCGCATCAGCTTGGCGCCGCC
>CAYRCH010000050.1:2566-7242 GCA_964422665.1 uncultured Sphingomonadaceae bacterium
GCAAGACCCGCGAGGCGCTTCACAGGCGGACCGATGCGCCGCCATTGTCGGCGCTCTCATACATGGCGGCGATGATCCGCATGTCGCGCAGCCCCATTTCTCCGGGCGTCCGGTGCGGAGTCTTGGTTCGCGCTGCCTCGGAAAATCCGTCGAGCTGGGCGCCGAACTGGGCAATGGCGTTGCCCGTGCCGATCTCGCGGCGCGGGCCGCCGCCTTCCATCACCAGGCTGTTGTCGTAATAGGTGGTCGCCGGGTCCATGATGATCGACGCGTTGGAGCCGAAATAGCGCTGACGCGAGGCGTAGGGGCTGTAGCAGTAAGAGCTCGAACCCTGCACGCTTATCCCGCTCGGCATGCGCAGCCGCCAGTCGATCCCGCCTTCCACTTCGGCGAAGCGGGGATCGCCCGCCGGAGTCGAATAGACGGCGGACACTTCCACCGGCGCCTCGTCCAGCATCATAAGCGATGTGTTGAGGCCGTAGATGCCAATATCGTACATCGATCCGCCGCCGCCGAGTTCCTTGGTCAGGCGCCAGGCATGGGGCGGGAATTCCGGATTGGCCGAGAAGCCATGATCGCACTGCACGTGGCGCATCGTGCCGATCTCGCCCGCCTGGATCCGCCGCAGCGCTTCCATATTGGCCGGCTCGAAATGGACGCGGTAGGCAACGCCGAGCTGGCGGTTTGCCTCGCGCGCTGCCGCGATCATGGCTTCGCATTCGGCGACGGTCGACGCCATTGGTTTTTCACAAAGTACATCCTTGCCGGCCTTCAACGCCCGGATCGTATATTCTGCGTGAAGACCGACAGGTAAAACAATGTAAACGCAGTCGATTTCATCGTCCGAAGCTATGCTGTCGAAATTATCGTAGCTGTAAAGCCGGGTGACGCCATACCGCTCACCCAGAGTTCGTGCCTTGTCGGGATTTCCCGATACGAAAGCGGTCATGCGCGATTGCCTTGCATCGCCGAATCCCGGGATCACCTGCCCGATCGCAAAGCTGCCAAGGCCGACGATGGCCCAGCGCATTTTCTCGCTCGCCGGCTGCGGAAGCTGGGCATTGCCGGGCATTGGCTGGCCTTCAGCCTGCTGGGCGAGTGCGCGTGATGCCGCGGCGGCGAGCGGAACCGCCCCTGCAGCGGCAAGCAGGTGGCGGCGGCTGATCGCCGATTGTTCATTGTCCATCACGATCTCTCCCTTGCATGGCGATAGCGCTAACATGCACGAAAGAGAGCTGGAGTCACTATGGTTCGGCATCCCTGATCGGAGGAACCCATTTCATCACTCCGCCGGCGATAGGGGTCCATAATCCGGTGCGTATGCCCGCCGCGGCGAGCGTATCGCTGGTCCATTGGTTGCAGGTGTTGGTCGGCGTGTATCGCCCGGGCGCATCGTAGAACACATCGTGGCGGTAATAGCCGGGATAGCGCATGGTGCCGATTGCCGGGGCGAACTTCTCGATACGCTCGACGATGCGCCCGTATTCGGCCCGGGTGATAGTCAGCGGCCGTATCGTGGGACCCGGTCGTGGACGCACATAATGCGCGACGTGCACCAGACCGTCGCCGCCGAGGCCGAGAATACGCAGCACGGTCGAGAATTTGAGATCCCCCCAGGTCTCGGTTTCGAGGAAGACGGTCTTCTCCCCCCAGCTCACCGAAAGATGAGTGTAGGGCCGGTGCTGGTCGAGGACGTGGCGGACCGGGAATGTCTGGCGCCAATCCTTCTGCGGCGTCACCAGCGGCAGCACCAGCGCGGTATGCACCCCGTTGGTTTCCACCAGGATTTCGATGCCGTCTTCCGGCTCCTGCCAGTCGGAATTACGCGGAATCGAAGATCCGAGCCAGCTGACCAGCATGACCAGGCCCAGGGCCAGCCCCAGCAATCCCCCCGCGAGGCGGACAATGCGGAGCGCGATACGGATCAGCGCGTTCCCCTTCGCCTGAGCCACAAGACCGGCCAGTCCCCGACCTGCAGGCGCGCGGCGAGGCGAAAGCCCTGCCGGAAATAGGCGCGGCGTATCCCGGCTTCCTGGCTGTCCAGCAGTCCCGCCAGCAATATGTTACCGCCGGGTATGACTGCTTTGGCGAAATCGGGGGCGAGTTCTACCAGCGGCCCTGCAAGTATATTGGCGATCAGCAAGTCATAGGGCGCGCGCGCCTGCAGCAGCGGATCCTCCATCCCGGGGGCGATGACCATGGTGAGCGCGCCGCGGCCGGCGCCCATACGCACCGCGTTGAGCGCGGCGTTTCCTTCGACCACCTGCGCGCAGACCGGGTCTATGTCGCTGGCAGTGGCGAGCGCGCCCGGCCACAGATGCAGCGCAGCGAAAGCAAGCAACCCGGTGCCGGTGCCGATATCCGCGATGTTGCGCGCGGCAATGCCCCGGCGCTCCATTACATCCAGCATTTCGAGGCATCCCGCGGTCGTCGCATGCTGCCCGGTGCCAAATGCCTGGCTGGCGGGTATCATGAAATTCGCGATGCCGGGCGACCTGTCGGGCGAATATTCCGGCGTATGTACGTGAAAACGCCCGGCACGAATGGGCTCCACGCCTTTCTGGCTCTCACTCACCCAGTCCGTCTCGGGCAGCTTTTCGGCCCGCAGTGCCGGTCTGCGTGCACCGAGCAGGCCGAGCACGGCATTGCGATCGGCGCTGCGCGGCCGGCGCGGCAGCCATGCCTCAAGCACCCATTGCAGCGGTTTATCCGGTGCGAGTTCCCGCCCGGCAATGACAATCTCCGGGTCCCAGTCGTCTATCCCTTCATGAGCAACCAGCGCGCTCTCCACCACGGATTTCGGCGCAGTGGCGGAGAGTTTCCAGCTTTCGGCCATGGTTAGGACGCCTCTTCCGCAAGGCGTGCATCCAGCCGTTCCGAGACGCTGGAAGCATAATCACGGCAGGCGGACGGGCTTTCGGAAATTCGGCCGTTCTCGATTATATTGGTGCGCATTCCGCTCGCTGAAGGATGCGGGGTAAGGATGATCCGGCAATCCAGTTGTGCCAGCGCCGACAGGCCGTTGCGGTAAGCCTGCAGATATTCGGGATGGTCGCCGAAGCGATAATAGTCGCTGCTGACCGGCGAAAGGCTGTCCGCGTAGACGATCGACACGGCTCCATCCTCACCCGGCCGGCTGCTCCACTGCCAGGAAAGCGCGCCGTGGGTATGGCCGGGTGTTGCGACCGGCATCAGCGAGAGGTTTCCGAGGCGGACAGGCTCGCCGGGAGTCAAGATTCCGTCCACCCGGGCGCCAGCAAAAGGATCATGCATTCCTGCTTGCGGGTCGTTCGCCGCGGTTTCGCCGCTGGCCAGCACCGGCGCGGCCTCGGCCGAGGCGAGCAAGCGCGCGCCGGTCGCCTGCTGCAACCGCGCCAAGCCGCCGACATGATCGAAATGCTCATGGCTGTGGAGCAGGATCTTCACATCGCGCGGATCGTAGCCGAGTTCGCGGATATTGGTCAGCACGACCTCAGCACCCTTCTCGGTGCCGCTGTCGATCAGAACGTGGCCTTCGTCTCCGGTTACGAGGATCGCGGAAATGCCGCAGGTGCCGACATAATAGGTGTTGTCTTTGACCCGGAAGGGAAGGGCGGGCTTATCCCAGTCGTCCCAGTCGCTGCACAGATTGGTCCATTCGACCTGCGCGGTGAGGGCGGGTGGATTGTCGGCAGCCGGGGCGGGGGCGCAAGCGGCCGCGGCCAGCAGGAGGGCGGCAGGCGCTCTAACGGACATAGCTTGCTCCATTGGCATCGATTACGGCGCCCGTCATGCTCGCCGGGGCGTCGAGGACGCAGAAGGCGGCGATCCGGGCGATCTCTTCGGAAGTGGCGACGCGGCCAAGCGGGATGTCGGCTAGGATACCCGCACCGCCCCGGCTGGCGAGATAGTCCCCGGCCATTGCCGTATCGGTGAAGCCCGGCGCAACGGCGAAGCTCAGTATGCCCTTGCCGGCATAGGCGCGGGCGATGGTCTTGTGCATGGCAAGCATGCCCGCCTTCGACGCTGCATAATGCCAGTGATCGGGCGAATCCCCGCGGTGGCCCGCGCGGCTGGCGATGAAGACCAGTCTCCCGCTTTGGCCGGTATCGAGCCAGTGCCGTACGGCGAAGCGCGCAAGCTGAGCGGCAGCGGTGAGGTTGATCCGCAGCGTGTCCTCCCAATTGTCGAGCCATTCGATATCGGACGCGCCAATCGGGTTCGCGGCGAAAACTCCCGCATTGAGCACAACCGCGCCTATTTGGCCGTCTGTCCGGTGCAGTGCTTCTTCCCAAAGCATTTGCGGCGCCGGTGGATCGATAAAATCGGCGGCGACTGTGTCGCCATCGCTGGCTGTAGTCGCATGACCGATGACTTTCGCGCCGCGTTCGCGCAGTAGCGAAAGGCAGGCGGCGCCAATCCCGCGCGATGATCCCGTAACGAGGCAGAAAGGTCTCTCCACGCAGCACTGGATAGGCATATGCCATTCATTCGCCAAGCCATCGGCTTGCGCTCCATGCTGCAATCGCTAAGGGAGAGCGCGATCCGAAAACGGGAAATCCCATGACGCAACGCCCACTCTCTCCGCATCTCTCGATCTGGAAATGGGGCCCGCACATGCTGGTCTCGATCCTCCACCGTGTCACCGGCGACGGGATGGCGCTGGTCGGCCTGCCGGTGCTTGTCTGGTGGCTGGC
>CAYRCH010000050.1:7342-10518 GCA_964422665.1 uncultured Sphingomonadaceae bacterium
GATATCGGTGCGGGCTACGAACTCACCATCAACAAGACATTTTCGGTTCTGAGCCCCGTGCTCGGCGTGGTCCTGACTGCCGCCTTCTGGGCGCTGCTGCTGTGGAGGTGAGGGCGATGAAGGACGGCACCCCCATCAAGCGCGTACGCGGTCTCGGATCGGCCCATGAAGGCACGCATCACTGGCTGCTGCAGCGCTTCACTGCGATCGGCAACCTCGTGCTGGTCAGCTGGTTCGCAATCTCGCTGCTGATGCTGCCCGATTTCGGTTTCGACGCGGTGCGTGACTGGCTTTCGGCGCCCGTGCCCGCCACGGCGGCGGCGTTGCTGGTCATATCCACCTTCTGGCATGCCCGGCTCGGGCTGCAGGTGATGATAGAGGATTACGTGCATACACCCGGCAACAAGTTCGCAGCGATCGCGGCGCTCAATCTCGCCAGTTTCGGCGGGGCAGCGCTGGCGCTGTTCAGCATCGCCCGCATCGCGCTGGGGGGAGCAGCCTGATGGCTTCGCAAAACACACAGACGGCTGGCACCCAGCCCGCATACAAGATCATCGATCACACTTATGACGTGGTTGTCGTCGGGGCCGGTGGTTCGGGCCTGCGCGCGACGATGGGCGCGGCCGAAGCGGGCCTGCGCACCGCCTGCATCACCAAGGTGTTCCCGACGCGCAGCCACACGGTGGCCGCGCAGGGCGGCATTGCTGCCAGTCTCGGCAACAACAGCCCCGATCACTGGACCTGGCACATGTTCGACACCGTCAAGGGGTCGGACTGGCTCGGGGACCAGGATGCGATCGAGTACATGGTGCGCGAGGCGCCGCAGGCGGTCTATGAGCTGGAGCACGCGGGCGTCCCGTTCAGCCGCAACAAGGACGGCACGATCTATCAGCGCCCGTTCGGCGGCATGATGCAGAACATGGGTGAAGGGCCTCCGGCCCAGCGGACCTGCGCGGCCGCCGACCGCACCGGCCACGCGATGCTCCACGCGCTGTACCAGCAGAGCCTCAAGTACGACGCCGACTTCTTCATCGAGTACTTCGCGATCGACCTGATCATGAAGGACGGCCCGAACGGCAAGCAGTGCGTCGGCGTGATCGCGCTGTGCCTCGACGACGGCTCGATCCACCGCTTCCGCGCGCAGGCCGTCGTGCTGGCGACCGGCGGTTACGGCCGCGCCTACTACACCGCGACCGGCGCGCACACCTGCACTGGTGACGGCGGCGGCATGGTGTTGCGCGCGGGCCTGCCGCTGCAGGACATGGAGTTCGTCCAGTTCCACCCGACCGGGATATACGGCGCCGGGGTGCTGATCACCGAAGGCGCGCGCGGCGAGGGCGGGTACCTGACGAATTCCGAAGGCGAGCGGTTCATGGAGCGCTACGCGCCGAGCGCCAAGGATCTCGCCAGCCGCGACGTGGTCAGCCGATCGATGGCGATCGAGATGCGCGAGGGGCGCGGGCTGGGCGAGCACGGCGACTACATCCACCTGCACCTCGATCACCTCGATCCCAAGGTGCTGGCCGAACGCCTGCCGGGAATCACCGAGAGCGGCAAGATCTTCGCCGGGGTCGACCTGACCCGCCAGCCGCTGCCGGTGACTCCAACCGTGCACTACAACATGGGCGGCATCCCGACGAACTTCCGCGGCGAGGCGATGACCGTCGGCGCGGACGGCAACCCGGAGACCGTGGTGCCGGGGCTGTTCGCGGTCGGCGAGGCGGCCTGCGTCTCGGTGCACGGCGCCAACCGGCTCGGCTCGAATTCGCTGATCGACCTCGTGGTGTTCGGCCGCGCCACTGGCCACCGCCTGCGTGAGCTGCTCAAGCCAGGCGCGGCGCAGGACGAGCTGCCGAAGGACAGTGCCGATTTCGCGCTCACCCGGCTCGATCACTTCCGCCACGCCAAGGGCGGTTCGTCGACGGCGGCGATCCGCACCGAGATGCAGCGCACGATGCAGGCGCACTGCGCGGTGTTCCGCACCGACAAGGTGCTCGCCGAGGGGATCGACAAGCTCGCCACCGTCTATCAGCGGATGCAGGACATATCGGTCACCGACCGCTCGCTTATCTGGAACAGCGACCTCATCGAGACGCTCGAGCTCGACAACCTGATCGGGCAGGCCACGGTCACGATCCAGGGCGCGCGCAACCGCAAGGAATCGCGCGGAGCGCACGCTCACGAGGACTACCCCGAGCGCGACGACAAGGCCTGGATGAAGCACACCGCCGCGTGGTTCGACGGCTGGGGCGGCAAGGGCGGATCGGTGAAGATCGATTACCGCCCGGTGCACGATTTCACGCTGACCGACGACGTCGAGTATATCCAGCCGAAAAAGCGAGTATATTGAGGCCATGATGCCGGCGGCGATCCGAAAGATCAGGGTCGCCGCGGCGTTGCTGCTTATGCTGCCGCAGCCGGCATGCGTTGCCGCACAGCAGGCGGATACCGTATCAGCGGCGGGCGTCTATGACGGATCCCAGACGGAAATGGCCGCGGGTCTCGAGCTTAGTGCTGACGGTCGTTACCGATACGGCCTCAGCTATGGCGCGGTTGACGAGGTCTCACAGGGGAAGCGGACCAGCGCAGAGGGTGGGATCGTCCTCAACAGCGACCGCTCCACGCCGCCGCAATTCGAACTGCTCGATATCGAAGAGAATTCGGGCAGCGCGGGTACGCTGACTCTCAGCCTGGACGGGGCGGGTCTGCCGCTTCCGCTCTTCAGCGCAGTCGTGGAGCATGCCGATGGCACGGTATCCATGCTGGACTTTTCCGAACACGGCCTGGAAATCCCGATCCCGAGCAGCGAAGGAGCCGTTTCGGTGCGCCTTTTGCTGCCGATCTACGAAATTCAGGGCGAGCAAAGCACAATATCCAGCCCGGGCGAAGCCAGACTGCGTTTCGCATTTCACCCAAACGACCTGGGGTTCAAAGCGTTCGACAACACCTTTATGCCCGAGAAGGACGGAGCGCTCGTCCTCGAGCGCTATGGCCGCACGATCTCGTTCCGAAAGATCACAGATTGATCCCCGCCCGAGCGCGGGATTCTATTCCGGCTTCCGGAACCTCAGCGCGAATTTCTCGGTCTTGCCGGCCACCGCCGGGTCGCGGACGGGCACGTCCTTGGGGTCGTCGGGATTGGCCAGCACATCGCTGCTTGCTTCCAGCGCGAAGCC
>CAYRCH010000050.1:10618-13300 GCA_964422665.1 uncultured Sphingomonadaceae bacterium
GAGGGCGTTGATATTGTCGAGCCCGCCCGGACGGTTGGCGAAGAACGCCGGCATTAAGGCATAGACATGACCTTCGGGCCCGACGGTCTTGGCGAGAATGCGGGTATAGTATCCGCCGCCGGGAGCGATCTCGGCGACCTTGTCGCCCGGCTGGACGCCGGCGAAGGACACGATCTCGGCCGGTTTCCGGTTCGCGTCGCGTTCGCGATCGGCCGCGGGTCGTAGTTCGTCCGCTACCGCGGCAGTGACCGCTTCGTGGTTCGCATGGTGTTCATGCTGCGCCAGCGCTGCCGAGGCCGGCAATGCCAGCGCGAGCGCCAGCGAAATCGTGATCGTGCTTCTCATGGACCCGTCTCCTCTTCCAATAGCCGGACGTCGATGATCTCGACCGGCTCGGCCAGCATCTGGCCTTTCATTATTCCCTCGCCCTTTTCGGGATCGATCGGTGCGTCGAATATGGCGCGCACCACATCCATTCCGCCGGTGACATGCCCGAAGGCGGCAAATCCCGGCTTCAGGTCGGGATTGTCCGAATTGGGCTGCGCATCGAGGCTGGGCTGGTCCGACAGCATGATCGAAAAATCCCCGGTTGCGGTACCGGGATCGTAGCGCGCCATGGAAATCGTGCCTGCCACGTGTTTCACCCCGGTCTCGCTCGTCGGTTCATGCGCGATTGGTTCGAGTATGCGGTCGGGATGCATCTGCGTGCCGCCCTGGATCAGGCCGTTGGGCTGTTCGCCCCAGTCGAGCCGCATCGCGCGGTAGAAGACTGTGCCGTCGAAACGGTCTTCCGCGGCGTAGCGCAGGAAATTCCGGGTGGTGACCGGCGCCCGCTCGCTTTCGAGTGCCAAGGTGATGTCACCCATATTGGTCTCGATCACAACCTGCGCCGTGGCGTGCTGTGGCTCGGCGTCCTGCGCGGCCGCGGGAAAGGCTGCGAAAAGCAGGGCCGTCATTGTCGCGAATCGTTTCAGCATGCGCCGATGGTGCGCGAGGCAACGGCGCAGCACCAGCCCTTATGCAGCGAGCCGAAGCCTAGACGATGAGCGCGAGCCGCTCCGCAAAGGAATGCCGGTCTCGGACCAGTTCGGACAGGCGGTATTTGTCGAGCTCGGCAAGAAAGGCATTGAGCGCTGCATTCAATGCCGGCTTCAAGCCGCAGGGTCCATCGACCGTGCAGCCACCTCCACCGGCGAAGCAGGCGACAAAACCGTCGAAATTCTCGAACCGGCGGACCACGTCGCCCACGACGATGTCCTGCGGGTCGCGGGCAAGCTTCATCCCGCCTCCGCGTCCGCGAAACGTTTCCACGAAACCTTCGGCCTGCAGGCGCTGCGCAACCTTGGCGAGATGGTTGCGCGATACACCGTAGCGGCGCGCGATTTCCTCCACCGACAGCGTGTCGCCCGAGGTGGCGAGAGCCATGAGAGTCCGGAGGGCATAATCGCTGTAAAGGCTGAGCTGCATAAAATATGTATATCAGATATTGAATTTTTCGCAATCGGGTTTAATCTGCATCTCAGATACTGATTTTGAGTCGGGGCGGATTTTCATGGACATGGCAGTGCCGAAAGAGGGGAGAAGCCGGGCCGAGGCTCTTCTTGCACGCGCTGCCAAGAAACAGGCGGCGGAGGATATCGGCGTCACTGTCGACTACATCGATCGCTTTGTGGAAACATTCTACGGTTCCATCCGCGAGGATGAACTGCTCGGCCCCATTTTCGACGAGCGCATCGCCGACTGGCCGGCGCACCTCGCGCGCATGAAGGCTTTCTGGCGATCGGTCCTGCACAATAGCGGCGAGTTCTCGGGCAATCCCATGATCAAGCACATCGCCATCCCGGGGCTGGAAGAGCACCACTTCGCTCACTGGCTGGAGCTGTTCTACGCCACGCTGCGCGAACTGGAAGGCGATCGTGCCGCGACCGAGCTCGTCGGCACGAGAGCGCGGATGATTGCCGACAGCCTGCTCACCGGGATTGCCATGCACTGCCACGGGCTTGTCGGATCACGAGCCGGAAAGGACCTTCCCTATGTCTGAAATGCTGCGCAACCAGGAAACGGAATTTTACCGGGAGGACGTTCTGGAAGAACTGTTGCCGCCGGTGGCGACGGCGCTTCCGGAGATCGCGCCGGCGCCGGCCCCGCAGGTGGGGGAGCGGCTCGGCTTCGAGATTCCTCCCGCCCTCTGGCGCGCCATGCTCGCCTGCTATGTCGTCTTCCTCGGCGCGCTCCTGGCGGCAACATCGGCCAGCCCCTATGCCATATTCGCCATCGCGATTTCGGCGATTTATGTCGCGATGTTCTTCGGAGTCAGCCGCATGATCGTGGCGCAAGGACCACGCCAGCCGCGCAGCCCGCTGGCAAAGGCGCAGGGCGTACTCCAGACGATTTACGGCCCGCTCGGCTACCGCGAAGTTGTGGCGCAAATGCTGGTCGTGCCCGGTGCGATCGCGTTCTTCGGGGTGGCAATACTGGTTATCCGCCTGACCGTTGCGGGGTGATGGAGCGGTTTCGGCCGCGCAAGTGGTCGCGGGTAAGCTGGTCGGCCCGCGTCACTCCCATCAGCTTCATGTCGCGTTCGATTTCCGCCTGCAGCAGGCCTAGCGCGCGTTCGACTCCCGCCTCGCCTGCCGCGGCCAGCGCATAGAGATAGAGCCGGCCGCCTGACACCGCCTTCGC
>CAYRCH010000050.1:13400-14731 GCA_964422665.1 uncultured Sphingomonadaceae bacterium
AGCGCCCAGGCCGGCTTTGCCGCATAGGAAATCGCACTCGCCGGGGTGATCTTCGGCGGGGTGGTGAAGCCGGTCCGCTTGCACCGCTCGCGGTTGCCGGAAACGATCGTGTCGACGGTGAGCGTGACCGCATCGAAATTTGCAGCCCGCGCGCGTTCGAGCAGCGCGGCGTTCAGGCCCCGATCCCTGTGATAATAATACTGGAGCATCTTCGGCCCCGAATATGTGGCGCCGATCTCCTCGATGCTCACACTGGCGAGGCTGGATATGCCGAACCACAGGCCGAACTTTTCGGCCATGGCCGCAACCGCGCGCTCCCCCTGCCAGTGGAACAGGCGTTGGAGCGCAGTAGGGCTGAGCATCAGAGGCAGGGCGGATTTGCGGCCGAGTACCGTCACCGACGGATCGATGCTTTCCACGCCGGCCAGCACGCGCGGCACCAGGTCCACATCGTCGAATGCGGCCGTGTTGCGCGCCTTGGTTGCCTCGTCATCGGCCGCGCCGTCGATGTAGTGAAACACGGGGAAGGGCAATTTGCGCCGTGCAAGGGCGCGGAAATCCTCGATCTTGTGACAGTCCGAGAGGGTCCGGATATGGCCTATCTCCATGGTCTGCGGCATTAGCGCCCTCATCCTCCCTCGGCCAGTGGCGGTTGAAATGTAACAGGCATTTCTGCCGCGCCAGACAAGGGCCGTTCATTGACGCTTCATGTTTACACTCGTAGTCGATACGATTACAGATGTAGGCATATGCGGAGGGAGCTATGGCTGCCAGTGAGGATGGCCCGGCCGAACGGATCAGCGAGGCCGAACATGCGGTGATGGAGGTCTTGTGGCGCAAGAGCCCGCTTACCGCCGCAGAAGTCTGTCAGGAAATATGCGACACGCGCGGCTGGTCGATGCCGACCGTCAAGACGCTGCTCTCGCGGCTGGTGGCCAAGAATGCGCTCGCCACTGCGCCTGATGGCCGCCGCTTTCTCTATCGCCCACTGCTGGAACGCGTCGAATATGTCGGCGGCGAATCGCGGCGGCTCGTGGATCGCCTGTTCGGCGGCCGTGCGGCGCCGCTCTTCGCGCATCTCGCCGAGGCCGAGGCGCTGACCGAGGACGATATCGCCGAGATCGAGCGACTCTTGCAGGAGTTGAAACGATGACTGCCTGGCTCACCGATACGCTCATCACCACCGGTGCTCTTATCGCACTGGCGCTGGTCCTTCGCCGCCCGGTTGCGCGCTGGTTCGGTGCGCCGATGGCGTACGCGCTTTGGGCGCTGCCGCTGCTCCGGATGTTGCTGCCCCCACTGGTCCTGCCGGCCGAGCTTGCGCCTGCCGG
>CAYRCH010000051.1:0-14577 GCA_964422665.1 uncultured Sphingomonadaceae bacterium
GGCGATCATGCGAGGGTGACGGCTGCTAGCGCATTTCTGCGATAGGAAGCCGACGAGCCGCCCACAAGCGCAGTGCCGAAGCGGATTCGATGCAGAAGATGCTTGGAAGCGTCGAAGAACGGCTGGCGCGGCTGGAACGCGGCGACGGCCCCCTCGGTGCGACATGAAGGCCTCTCCTCCCCGGCGCCGGCTGTCACGCCGAACACTACACTCCCTCGTGACCGAAACTGTGGGTCCAGCGGGCTTAAGCTGCTGAAATACGGTTCTTAATTTGGCCGCCTCTGTGAACTTCCGGATACTTCCTCTTTCGTACCGCCATTTTCGCCTGGATCCGTCTGGCATACCGCCTGCCTCGCAAAACCCGGCGGGCCCGAATGGCGATTCACAGCATGCGTGCCGAGCTAACACATTGCGCAGGCTGTAGGACAGCCCCCGCCGACCTGCCGCGTCCCTATTCCGCGGCCCCGGTTTCGCTGCCTTCATGCAGCGCCCGGTCTGCTGTGATGTAGTTGCGGATCTGCACATTGCCCTCGTGGCAGGCATATTCGAACATGCCGTAATCGTCGTCGCGCACCCAGTCGGTCCGTGCGCCCCACGGCGCCGTGTAATTGACCGGATCGGTGAAGGTCATCTCGTAGACGATCGAATCCGGGCCGGTCATCGTCAGGCGCTCGACGAGATGCGCCTCGGCGCTGACCGGGCTGTCATTGTTGCGCGGGGAGCCTGAGGTCACGACGCTGGTCGCCGAGGGACCGGGGCGGAAATTGGTCGTCTCGATCACCAGCGTATTGGCATCTTTCCAATGGCCGCGGCTTTCGCCCATCCAGTGCCCGATCTGAGAGGGAATGGGCGGGCGGCCGTCGGTATAGATGATCCGCGTTTCGTGAATCATTTCCAGCTGCATCGCCACCAGGCCCGGCGCCTGGAATATGCGGATGCCGTTATTGTACATGCCGGGGAACATCGAGGTCGGCAGGCCGCGGGTGATGCAGCGGTCCCAGCTGTCGAAATCCAGCGGCGACTGGAATCGCTGCCCGTTCCGCCAGCTGGAGCGCATCGCATCGGCATTGCGCTGCCCCTGCTCGGTCTTGGGCGGCAGCCGGCCGTTTTCCGGCAGGACCAGGAAGGATGTGCGGCGATTGCTCTCGCCCATTTCCGCCCAGTGACCCATCCCCATCGTATCCGCGCTGTCCTCGTCCTCATAGCGCGCACGCAGGCCCGCCAGCCGCTCGGTCTTGGCGGCATATTCCTCGTCGGTCAGGAATACCCTCTTGCCCTGCTCCACCGGCCGCTCGAACGGCGTGCCGTTGAGGTGATCGATCGGCCATCCGCCGCGGAAATCGGGCTCTCCCCAAGAGGTCTTCTCAGGGGAATAGTCGTCCGGGACAGGAGGCAGGACCGTCAGGTCCGCTTCCTGCGCAGCGAGGGGAATCGAGATGGCAGCGGCCAGCACGAGTGCGGCCGCGCGGTGAAAAGCGTTCAACTGAACTCTCCCGTGGCGAAGAATCGTCCGGGAGCCAGCCTAACCCGCGATTAGTATGCTAACCAGCACCAATCGGCCCCGCGCCTTGCTCAGCGCAGGCTCACCACATTGTCGCTGACGCGCGGATCCGCACGGTCGCCGCGATAGAGGCTGGCCATCGGCTCGTCGGCCAGGGTGACCTGCTCGGCATTGCCGAAGCCGTTGAAGCCGGTCTTCATCGCCGCGCCGTACGCGCCCAGCATTCCGATCTCGACATAGTCGCCGGCCTGAATGTCGCCGGGCAGCATGAAGGGGCCCTTCATGTAGTCGATATCGTCGCAGGTCGGGCCGAAGAAGGCGAATTCCTCCGGTGCGGCGTAGAGATCGTCCTCCAGCGCCGCGACTGGAAAACGCCAGCCGATATGCGCCGCGTCGAACAGCGCGCCATAGGCGCCGTCATTGATGTAAAGCTCGTTGCCCCGGCGCTTCTCGACCCTGACCACCATGCTCGAATATTCCGCGCACAATGCCCGGCCGGGTTCGCACCACAGCTCGGCATTGTAGGCAATTGGCAGGGCTTCGAAATTGCGGTGAATGATCGCGAAATAATCCTCGAGCGGCGGCGGGTCCATGTCGGGATAGACCGAGGGGAAGCCCCCGCCGACATCGACCACGTCGATCACCACGCCGGCCTCTGCCACCGCGGCGCGCACCCGCTCCATCGCCTGCACGAAGGCGAACGGCGTCATCGCCTGGCTTCCCACATGGAAGCACAGGCCCAGCCAGTCGCAATGCTGGCGGGCGGCCTGCAGCAAGGGAGCCGCATCGGCGAGATCGACGCCGAACTTCGATGCCAGAGACAGTTCCGAATAGTCGGACGACACGCGCAGCCGCACGAGCAGGCGCAGGTCGGCCGCCGGATTGCCCTCGTCATCGGAACAGGCTTCGACGATCTTGGCCAGCTCTTCCAGCGTGTCGAGGCTGAAGGTCTTCACGCCGTGGACGTGATAGGCCTCGCGGATCGCCCGCGCCGTCTTGACCGGATGCATGAAGCACAGCGTCGCCTCGGGCAGGGCCTCGCGCGCCAGCCGCACTTCGGCCAGCGAAGCGACATCGAAATGACGGATCCCTGCCTCCCACAATACGCCAAGGAGGTCCGGCGAGGGATTGGCCTTGACCGCATAGAGCGTCTTGCCCGGAAACTTCTCGACAAAGAAGCGGGCAGCGCGCGCAGCGGCGTGCGGGCGGTTGAGGATGACCGGTTCGTCCGGCGCGAGTGCGCGAACTACAGACCGAGCGTCAGGATAAATGTGCAACTCAAGGGACCCCCAAACGGTTAGTTTGAACGAGGCTGCCTTGCGGTTAGGAAGTCCCCTTGGGGCAGCGGAGGGCGGATATAGGCCCCCTTGCGCCAACCGCAAGCCAAAAACGCAGCAAGTATCTCCGCTATCAGCGCCCCACCCGGTAAACCGTTCCGGAATATCAGAATTTGACCTCTGGCACCTGGTCGACCACACCCTGTTCCGAATCGTCGAGCCGGTGGAAATCAGCCTGCTGGAAGCCCAGCATCCCCGCGAACAGCACGGCGGGAAAAGATTCGATTCCAGTATTGTAGCGCGACACGGCCGCATTCAGCGCCCGGCGCGCGGCTGCGAGCTTGTCTTCCACGTCGGACAGCTCGGCTTGGAGCGACAGGAAATTGGTGTTGGCTTTCAGGTCGGGATAGGCCTCGGCCAGCGCCAGCAGCTTGTCGAGCGCGATCTTGAGCTGCGCCTCGTCGGCGGAATTAATCGCGCCCTGGGCGGCCTTGTTGCGCGCTGCGATCACATTTTCCAGCGTTCCGGCTTCGTGCGCGGCATAGCCCTTCACCGTGCTGACGAGGTTGGGAATGAGGTCATGCCGCTGACGCAGCTGCGCATCGATATCCGCGACCCCGCGATTCACGTTCTGCCGGAGCGACACGAGCCGGTTGTAGATCCCGACCACCAACAGGCCGATCACCCCCAGGATGACGAGAACGACGATCAGTTCCATTGCATTAATCCCCCGCTTGCCCTTCGGATGCATACTTGCCACGAAAGCGCCGGGGGTGGTCAAGGAAATTGGTAGAAAAACCTGACATCGACGCGCTGATGGCCGGTCCGCTGGGAGTATGGCTGCGCGAACAGGCGACCATGCGCCAAGAAGCCAAGGAGCAAACTTCGGGGCGCCGGTCCAAGGTGTTGCTGTTCGGCCTGCCCTTGCTGGCGTTTCTCTGGATCCTGTTGCCAGTGGAGACGGGCGCCAAGCTGGCGCTCTCGTTCATGGCGGTGGGACTGGGCTTCGGCTGGGCCGAAATGCCCAAGGTCCGGGCGATCAAGAAGGTCAAGATCGGCATCAACGAAGCGATCGCCGAAGCGCTGGGCCTCGAATATGAGCATGATTGCGAGGCCGGCACCCCGTTTGAATTGGCGAGATCGTGCCGGCTCGTGCCCGATTTCGACCGCGCCCGGTTCGAGGACAAGTGGAGCGGCACTTTGGGCGGCCGGAACTTCTCCGTCCACGAAGCCAAGCTGGAGGAGCGGCGCGGTTCGGGCAAGAACCGGCGCTGGGTCACCGTGTTCCGCGGTGTCATCATGAGCGTGGCGCTCGACCGCGATTTCCACGGGACCACCGTGCTAGTGCGCGACCGGATGCATCGCAGCTTCTGGGGCGGCCGCAAGGACTCGATCGAGGTGGACGGCATCCGGCTCGATTACGCGGAAATGTCGCATCCGGAATTCGAGGATGCTTTCGACATCTATTCGAGCGACCAGGTCGAAGCCCGGTATCTGATCCACCCGCTCTATGTCGAACGGCTGATCGCGCTGGAACAGAGCTATAGCGGGCAGGACGTGGCAACGATCTTCCATCGGGGCGATCTCGTCGTCGCGCTGAAGAGCGGTAACATGTTCGAAAGCGGATCGATCGAAGCCAGCAACGACCGGTTGCGGATCGAGCAGACCGTCGAGCAGTTCTCCAACCTCGTGGCCCTGGCCGAGAGCCTGCGCGATCGGGAACGGCGCACAGGCGGCTAGCTGAGCCTGTCGCGGAAATCCGGATAGCCGAACTCGCGGACCTGATCGAGCTGGTCGGTCTCGCTGTCCCACAGCCAGATCGAAGGCAGCGGAACGCCGTTGAAAGTGGTGGTCTTGACCATCGAGTAATGCGCCTGGTCGAGGAAGGCGAACCGCTCCCCCGGCTTTGCAGGCACAGGCAACCGGTAATCGCCGATCACGTCGCCTGCGAGGCATGATGGGCCGCCGAGACGGACTGGCGGCTGTTCCCCGCCCTCTTCTTCACCGAGCATGGCAGGCCGGTAGGGCGCTTCGAGGACGTCCGGCATGTGACAGGTGGCGGAGACGTCGGTCACTGCAACCGGCATGCCGTTCCAGTGCGTGTCGAGGATGGTGCCGACCAGGATCCCTGCGTCGAGCGCGACCGCCTCGCCCGGCTCGATGTAGAGTTCCGCGCCGGTGTCTTCCTTCACATCGCGCAGGAAGGCGACCAGTTCCTCGCGCTGGTAGTCTGCGCGCGTGATGTGGTGCCCCCCGCCCATGTTGAGCCATTTGAACTCGCCGAAATGCGGCTCGAGGAAATCGAACACCTTGTCCCATGTGTGCTGCAGCGGCAGCAGATCCTGCTCGCACAGATTGTGGAAGTGGATGCCGTCGATCAGCTCCATATGCTCCGCGGCCAGCTGGTCGATCGGAAAGCCGAGGCGGGAACCCGGCGCGCTGGGGTCATAGCGCGGCACATCGCCTTCGGGGCTGAGCGGATTGATCCTCAGACCGATATCGAAGCTCTCGCCGCGCGCCCTTGCATGTTCGATGATCTGGCTGGCCCGGACGATCTGTTCCGGCGTGTTGAAGATCACATGGTCGGAGATGCGCAATATTTCGTCGAGATCGTCGGGCTTGTAGGCGGGCGAATAGGTCGCGATCTCGCCATCGTAGAATTCGGCTGCCAGCCGCGCTTCCCACAGGCCGGAGGTGCAGACGCCGTCGAGATATTCGCCGATGATCGGCGCTGTGCTCCACATACTGAAAGCCTTGAGCGCGGCCAGCACCTTGGTGTCGGCCGCTTCGCCAACCTCCGCCAGGAGCCGGCAATTGGCACGCAGCCTGGCGGCGTCCACCACGAAGGCGGGGCTGTCGACCCGGGAAAGGTCGAAATGGGCGAAGGCCCCCGGATCGCCGGCGCGCGTTTCCATCAGCCCAGCGGCGCCTTGAAGACGAGGAATGCGCCGGCCGCAATAAGCACGAAGCCGGCGATCTGGCTCGGCCCCGGCCGCTCGCCGAACAGCATCCAGGCGACCAGCACGAAGGTCGAAAGCGACAGCACTTCCTGAATGGTCTTGAGTTCGGCCAGCGAATAGACGCGCGCGCCCATACGGTTGGCCGGCACCGCGAGGCAATATTCGAAGAAAGCGATGCCCCACGCGATCATGATCGCGATCCACAGCGCCTTGTGCGGTGCCTTCAGGTGCCCGTACCAGGCGAGGTTCATCAGCACGTTGGACCCGGCGAGCAGCCCGACCGGGGCGATCAGGTTCCAGTTCATGAAGGTCAGAATTCCACCGGACCGGGCAGTTCCTCGACCGTCCAGGGGAGACCGTGCCCGTTCAGCATCTCCATGAAGGGATCGGGATCCATCTCTTCCATGTTGAACACACCCTCGCCCGTCCATTTGCCGGTCACCATCATCGCGCTGCCGATCATGGCCGGCACACCGGTGGTGTAGCTTACCGCCTGGTTGCCGGTCTCTTCATAGGCCGCCTCGTGGCTGCAGATGTTCTTTATGTAGAAGGTCTTCTCGCCCGATCCATCGAGCGCCTCGCCGGTGGCGATCACGCCGATATTGGTATTGCCCTTCGTGGTCTCCCCCAGCGTCTCCGGCTTGGGCAGCACCGCGGCGAGGAACTGCAGCGGAACGATGTCGCGGCCCTGATATTTGACCGGCTCGATGGAGGTCATGCCTACATTCTGCAGCACGGTAAGGTGGGTGATGTACTGATCGCCGAAGGTCATCCAGAAGCGCGCCCGCTCCAGTTCGGGCACGAACTTCGCGAGGCTTTCCAGCTCCTCGTGATACATCATGTACATGTTCTTCGGGCCGACCGCCTCGAAGTCGAATTCGACCTTCTTGCCCATCGCCGGCGTTTCGACCCACTCACCGTTTTCCCAGTGGCGCGCCGGAGCGGTGACTTCGCGGATATTGATCTCGGGATTGAAATTGGTCGCGAAATGCTGGCCGTGGTCACCGCCATTGCAGTCAAGGATGTCGAGTTGGCGGATGGTCTTCAGCTTGTACTTCTTGAGCCACATGGTGAAGACGCTGGTCACGCCGGGGTCGAAGCCCGAGCCGAGCAGCGCCATGATGCCCGCCTGCTTGAAGCGGTCGTGATAGGCCCACTGCCATTTATATTCGAACTTGGCCTCGTCCTTGGGTTCGTAATTGGCAGTGTCGAGATAGTTCACCCCCGCCTCAAGGCAGGCGTCCATGATCGGAAGGTCCTGGTAAGGCAGCGCGAGGTTGACGACGAGGCTGGGCTGCACCTTGCGGATCAGATTGACCATCGCCGGCACTTCCTCGGCGTCGATTTCGTAGGTCGCTACATCGACGCCGGTGCGCTGCCTCACGCTCGCGGCGATCGCATCGCACTTGGATTTCGTCCGGCTGGCCAGGTGGATGTCCGAGAATATGTCGGCGTTCATCGCCATTTTGTGCACACAGACCGAACTGACGCCGCCTGCACCGATGACCAGGACTGTCGACATGTTGAAGTTGCTCCCGAAACGAATCTTGCCTGCCGCTTAGAACAATGCTGATGCCCGGCCAATGTTTCAGGAAGAATCCCGGCATCCGACAAGAGAGGGCGTGCTGCGCGCGGCCGAGAAGGTCGCCGCCATCCTGCCGCCCACCCCGCTGCTACCGGCCGAGATCGGCGGTGCGACTGTGTGGTGTAAGGCAGACTGCCTCCAGCCGATCGGGGCGTTCAAGATTCGCGGCGCCTGGCACCGGCTGACCGAGCTTTCGGAGGAAGAACGCAAGCGCGGCGTGGTCGGCGTCTCAAGCGGTAATCACGCGCAGGGAGTCGCCTGGGCTGCGCGCCGGCTTGGCATTTCCGCGACCATCGTGATGCCGAACGACGCGCCGCAGGTGAAGCTCGACCGGGTGCGCGAAATGGGCGCGGAAGTGGCGATCTACGACCGGCCCGGCGGCGAAGACCGCGATGCAATCGCCCGTTCACTGTGCGAGAACCGCGGAGCCACGCTGGTCCACGCCTTTGGCGATCCGTGGATTATCGAGGGCCAGGGGAGCGCAGGCATCGAGATCGCCGCGCAGATGGAGCTTCAGGCTGAGGGTGCTCCAACACGCATTGTTGCCTGCTGCGGCGGCGGGGGTCTTTCGGCCGGGCTCGCGCTGGCCTGCCCCGAGGCGGAAATCGTGCCCGTCGAGCCCGAGGGATGGGACGATGTCAGGCGCAGCCTGGAAGCTGGCGAAATCCTCTCTGTTGGGCCGAACCCTCCCCCGACCGCTTGCGACGCCCTGCAGACGATGGCGACATATCCAATCAATTTCGCAATCCTGAAAGAGCGCTGCACGGCCGGTGTAGCGGTAACCGAGGCGGAGGTGCGCGAGGCGCAGCGTTTCGCCTTTTCGCGCCTCCGGCTTGTGCTCGAACCCGGAGGAGCGGCAGCGCTTGCAGCTGCTCTCGTGGGGAAGGTGTCGCTCGACGGGTGCACAGCGATCATGCTGACGGGCGGGAATGTCGATCCGGAACGTTTTGCGGCGGTGATCGGCTCTAGCGAAGCGGTTTGACTTTCCTCCATCGCCGCCGCAGTTTCACCGCCGTCCTGGAGGAGGGGCTATAGCAATGCAGGCACAGATTCTCGCGCCGGCGGCCGTATTGGTGGCGTGGACGCTCGTAATGCTCGTGTGGATGACGGTGACCCGGCTCCCCGCGCTCAAAAAGCAGGGCATTGATGTGGGCACGGGGAAGCCCGGCGGGCGCGGACAGGATCTCGAAGGGGTCCTGCCCGACGAGATCAACTGGAAAGCGCACAATTACGCCCATCTCGTCGAGCAGCCCACGCTGTTTTACGCAGTGGTGGTGATCCTCGCGATCATGGGGCCGACCGCTCAGGATACGCTGCTGGCCTGGGGCTATGTCGCCTTGCGGATCGTCCATTCGCTGTGGCAGGCGACGGTCAACCGCATCCCGATCCGGCTGGGGCTGTTTGCGCTCGGAACCATCGTGCTGGCGGCACTCACCATCCGGGCCATCATGGTCACCCTGTTCGCAAATCCAGGGGTCCTGTCATGATTGGTATGGATATCCTGCAGCCGGTGGTGGCGCTCGCCATATGGACCATGGTGATGTGGGCATGGATGTATGCCACCCGCATCCCGGCAATGAACAAGGCGAAGCTGTCGGACCAGGAGCTGTCCACGCTAACCCAGGCCAAGCTGGATGCGGCCCTGCCTCCCGATGTCCAGTGGAAAGCATATAATTACAATCACCTGCACGAGGCACCGACCGTCTTCTATGCGGTTGCCATCGTGCTGGCGATCATCGGCCAGGGCGACGGGCTGAACGCCATGCTGGCCTGGGCCTATGTGGCCTTGCGCGTCATCCATTCACTGGTGCAGGCGACGGTCAACAAGGTGATGGTGCGCTTTGCCGTGTTCGTGCTGTCGAGCCTGGTGCTGATCGCGCTGATCGTTCACGCCGCGATGGCTGTGTTCTAGCAACAGGACCTATTCGGCCGCTTCCTGTTTCGCGAATTCCAGCGTTGCGAGGAAGCGTTCGGCATCGAGCGCGGCCATGCAGCCCGTCCCGGCGGCGGTCACCGCCTGGCGATAGGTGTGATCCATCACATCGCCGCAAGCGAAGACGCCGGGAATTGACGTTTTCGGCGTGCCGGGCTCGACCAGCAGGTAGCCGCCATCGTCCATCGGCAGCTTGCCCTTGAACAGTTCGGTGGCCGGCGCGTGGCCGATGGCCACGAAGGCACCCTCCACCTCGAGCGTGGAGGTTTCGCCGGTCACCGTATCCTTGAGCACGAGATGCGTGAGTCCACCAGCCGCCGGATCGCCCTCGAAGCTGACCACGCTCTTGTTCCATAGCGTGCTGATCTTGTCGGACTTGAACAGCCGCTCCTGCAGGATCTTCTCGGCGCGCAGCTCGTCGCGGCGATGAATCAGGGTCACGTCGTCCGAATGGTTGGTGAGGTAGAGCGCCTCCTCCACCGCGGTGTTGCCGCCGCCGATCACCGCCACCTTCTTGCCGCGATAGAAAAATCCGTCGCAGGTGGCACAGGCCGAAACACCCTTGCCGCCCAGTTCCTGCTCGCCCGGCACGCCCAGCCATTTGGCCTGGGCACCGGTCGCGATCACCAGCGTCTCGCCTTCGTAAATATCGCCGCTGTCGCCGATGGCGCGGAACGGCGGACCCTTGTCCAGCTCCACCTCGACGATCGTATCCCACATCATGCGCGTGCCGACATGTTCCGCCTGCGCCTGCATTTCCTGCATCAGCCATGGGCCCTGGACCACGTCGCGAAAGCCGGGATAGTTCTCGACATCGGTGGTGATGGTCAGCTGACCTCCAGGCTGGAGCCCCTGCACCACGATCGGCTCCATCATCGCACGAGCGCCGTATATCGCGGCCGACAATCCGGCAGGGCCGGAACCGATGATGAGCATCTTGGTCTTGTGCGTGGTCATTCAAATATCCTCAACTTCGGCCTCCGCTGCCATGTAGAGAGCCGGGCCGCGCCAGACAATTGCAGGAAAACTTGGACCGGGGATAGCAGGCGGTCCGCAGCTGCATGATGCCTGTTTGCAAACCGTCTTCGGGCTTGTGCGCCCATGCGACATTTGCTCAAGCAGCCAATCGGGAGGAAATTGCGGAACATGCCAACGCTTCTAGCGCCACTGTTCGAGCATGATCCGTCACGGCCTGCGGCAAAGGCCGGCGATACCGGAATCACCTATGGCCGTCTTTGCGCAGACATCGACACCATGGCGCGCTGGCTGCTGGCGAGCGGATTGCAGCCGGGAGAGCGGATCACAATTCACTCGAAAGAGCCGGGCAATCCCGATTACTGGGACTGGATTCTTCATCTCGGGGCCATTCGTGCCGGGCTGGCCCAGTCCACGGGAGGCATGCCGCCCGCCATTGCTGCGACCGGTGCGCTCGGGCCCTATGCTGCTGCGGTGGGCTATCTTGAACAAATGCATCCCGCAGCGTCACCACGATTGAAGCTTCCTTTTGCTCCCCAGTGTGCAGAACCGCTCGCCCACCAACTGAATCTTCCTGACAACAGCGTCGAGCTTGAAGGGCTGGAGAACCAAGCCGCCCGATTTCTCTCCACGTCGGGCACGACAGGCCAACCGAAGGTCATCCACTGGGATAGTGAAATGCTCGCCGGGCGGCTGGAGCAGGTGCGCAACATTGGCGACATGAATGCCGGCACCAGGCTGTTCACCGCATTGGGCATCATCACGACGACCGGCCTTCGCTACCCTTTCGCCGCCTGGCAGATGGGCGCATTCGTGTTCCTTGCCAGCATAGGCGGAAGGCGAACGGAGCTTTCTCAAGTCCTCAATGAATGTACTTTCCTCGCCACATCGCCCTTTCGAATGCAGGAGCTCATCCGCCTGTCCCCGGACAAGTGGGACGGGGCAGAGACGCGGGTTATCGAGCTGTTCGGCGGCCGGGTCCCCCCTGCCCTTCATGAGCACCTGCTGGCGAAATGCTGCGGTGCCCTGAGAATGAGCTATGGCGCGACCGAGGTGGGCCGCGTCGCGGCGGGCGACACGAGCCTGGTAGAGCGGCATCCCGCCGCGGTGGGCAAGGTCGAGCCAGGCGTGACGTTGGAGATAGTCGACGCAGCGGGCACATCCCTTCCCCCCGGCACAAGGGGAATTGTGAGGATCAAGTCCAGGTATATGTGCCACGGATATGTCGGGATACCGGACGGACCGCAGTCCCCATTCCGAGACGGCTGGTTCTATCCGGGCGATCTCGGCATCCTGTTCGAGGACGGAGTATTCGCCGTTGCCGGCAGGCTATCGGAAACGATCAACCTGTCCGGAGCAAAGCTCTCCCCGGAAGTGCTCGAGCAGCGAATCTCGGCCTTCCCGGAAGTGCTGGATGCTTGCGCCCTGGCGCTCCAGACGCGCGAAACCGATATCCTGGGTATCGCGGTCGTTTGTGTCGAAGGAACCGACCTCAAAGAGCTGCGTACGAGAATGCAGGCCCACCTGCCTCGGCAGTTCCCGATGACGCTCATCAACGTCCCTCAAATCCCTCGCAACGCCATGGGCCGGGTCCCGCGACAGGAATTCGCGGCCCGATTGGTGGCGGAGATATCCAGGCAGAAGACAGGCGGCGCGGAGACAACCGAGAGTTAAATCGGATAGGGATCAGGCCGCAACGGCTTCGCTCGCAAGGTCGGCCACGAAATCTTCCGTCCAGCTGAGTACATTCGCCTCTCGCACCGAGGAGACCAACTTTTCCCAACGCGCCATTCGCTCGGCAGCAGGCATCTCCAGCGCGAGGCGAATATGATGCGCGATATCGTCGGGACTGTAGGGATTGACGAGGAGCGCGTCGGATAATTGTTCGGCCGCGCCGGCAAAGCGGGACAGGATCAGGACGCCGGGATCGACCGGATCCTGGGCGGCTACATATTCCTTTGCGACCAAGTTCATTCCATCGCGCAGCGGCGTGACCAGCCCAATCTTGGATGCGCGATAGAACCCGAACAGCTCGGCCTGCGAATAGCCCCGATTGACATAGCGGATAGGCACCATGTCGACTTCGGAACGGGCGCCGTTGATCTGGCCGGCCTTCTGCTCCAGCTCCGCGCGGATCTTCTGGTAGGAACCGATATCTTCGCGGCTCGGCGGAGCAATCTGGATATAGACCAGCTCGCGGGTTTTTTCGGGATAATTGTCGAAGAACCGGGCGATACCGTCCAGCCGTTCGGGCAGCCCCTTGGAATAGTCCAGCCGGTCTACGCCAATCATCGCCGTGCGGTGGCGCGTGCTGGAAAGGAGCTTCTGCTGGGCCTGCCGCGCAGCCCCGGAATCGCTGTGACCGGTGAAATGATCGTAGTCGATTCCGATCGGATAGGCCTTTGCCTGCGCGGTCCGGCTGCCAAGCGTGACCGTGCCCTTTTCCTCATCGACCTGTGCCCCCAGCTCCTTTCGGCAATAATGCAGGAAGCTCTCCAGCCATTCGCTGTTCTGGAACCCGATCACGTCATATTCGAGCATGGTCCGGACCAGCCGCTCGTGAAAGGGTAGCGAAACGAACAGCCTGGTCGGCGGCCAGGGGATATGCAGGAAAAAGCCGATACGGTTCCTGAGGCCGCGGGCGCGCAGTCGCTCTCCCAGCGGAATCAGGTGATAATCGTGAACCCAGACCAGGTCGTCCGGTTCGATGAGCGAGGCTGCGCTGGTGGCAAAGAGCTCGTTGACGCGCTCATATCCCTTGCCGAACTCACGCTCATATTCGGTCAGGTCGATCCGGTAGTGGAACAGCGGCCAGAGCGTCGAATTTGCGTATCCATTGTAATACTCGTCTACGTCCTGCGAGGCGAGATCGATCACCGCGGTGGTAACGCCGTCATTCTCTTCGACTTGCACTTGGCCGGTAAACTCGTCGACCTCCTGGCCCGACCAGCCGAACCAGATGCCGCGGTTTCGCCTAAGCGCGGCCTGAAGGGCGCCTGCAAGACCGCCCTGCGCACCGGCGGCTCCCCTGGCCTTGGGGACGGCCACACGATTGGAAATGACGACCAGGCGGCTCATCGGATTTCGTTCCAGCTCCGGGACAACAGGCCTGCGCAATTGATCACACCCACCAGCGAATAGGTTTGGGGGAAGTTCCCCCACAATTCGCCCGTCTCGAAATCCATGTCTTCCGACAGCAGGCCCGATCCGGTCATGTGTCCGAGCATCGTTTCGAACAGCACCCGCGCCTCGTCCGTCCGTCCAACCAATGCCAGCGCCTCGATCAGCCAGAAGGTGCAGATGTTGAAGGCGGTCTCGGGCGTGCCGAAGTCGTCCTCCTGCGCATAGCGCAGCATATGTTCGCCGCGGCGGAGCTCCCGCTCGATCTGGGTGAAGGTGCTGCGGAAGCGCGGATCTTCCGGGTCGATGAATCGCAGCTCCACAAGCTGCAGAAGGCTCGCATCGAGATAGTCGCTTTCGAAGCTCGCTCCGAAATGACCGCCTTCGCCGTTCTCGACCCAGGCTTCCTTCTCGATCGTCGCGCGGATCTTCCCGGCGCGCTCACGCCAGAACCGGCTGCGGTCGGGCTTCCCCAAGCGGTCCGCCGCATTGGCCAGGCGGTCGCAGGCGGCCCAGCTCATTACCGCGGAATAGGTATGCACTTCCTGCCGGGTGCGGAATTCCCATAGCCCGGCATCGGGCTGGTCGTGCATCTTCCACGCCATTTCGCCGACCCGCTCCAGGCTCTCGAAATCATGCTCCCCCGCCATGCGGAGCAGGCGGCGATCGAAGAACGCCTGCACTGTCGGCAGCACGATCTGGCCGTAGCAGTCGTGCTGCACCTGCCGGTAGGCGGCGTTGCCGATCCGCACCGGGCCCATCCCCCGGTAGCCGGCGAGATTCGCGGCCGTGGTCTCGTTCAGCTCGCCCTCTCCCATGACGGAATAGAGCGGCTGGATCTGCCCGCCTGCAGCATTGTCGACGATGTTGCGGAGGTAGGCGAGGTACTTCTCCAGCACATCGAGAGCGCCCAGCCGGTTCAGGGCCTGCACCGTGTAGTAGGAGTCGCGTATCCAGCAGTAGCGGTAGTCCCAGTTGCGCTCGCTGCCCGGAGCTTCGGGGATCGAAGTGGTCAGGGCCGCGACGATCGCGCCGGTTTCCTCGTGCTGGCAGAGCTTCAGCGTGATCGCGCAGCGGATGACCTCGTCCTGCCATTCGAGCGGGGTGGCGAGGCCGCGCACCCACAGCCGCCAGTATTTCAGCGTCCCTTCCTCCATCGCCCGCACCTGGAAGCGGATATTGCCGGAAAAGGGCTCGTCCGGGCCGAGGAAGAAGTGCTGGTCGCT
>CAYRCH010000052.1:0-5473 GCA_964422665.1 uncultured Sphingomonadaceae bacterium
GGATTTCGGTCTGGTGATACCACAGATGCCCGTGCGAATGGTTGGCGATGGCATGACCGGCGGCGGCATAGGCCCGGATACGCGCCTCCCCGCCCGCCCCGTCGGGTTCCTCCAGATTGCCGGTGGTCACGAAGAACCCGGCCTGTTCGACCCCGGCCTCCGCCAGCGCAGCAATCAGCGCGATGGCCCGCTCGTCGGGCGTCATGAAGCCGCCCGCATGGCGCGGGACGTCGTCGAAGCTTATGGCGATGCGCTTCTCCGCCTGCGCCGGGGCGGCCAGCAGGGCGAGCGCAATAACCAGCAGCCTGAGCAGCGAGCCCATACGAAAATCAGGCCGCCGAAGCCCCGGGGATGTCGCTGGCATCGGCCCAGAAGCCATGCACCTGCCCGACGCATTTGAACGGCATCTTCACCCGGGCGACCGGCCCATCGGCGATCGCCTGCGTATCGAACAGGACGAGGTCCGATCGGCCCGCTTCCTTCTCGCTCGAACCGATTCCGATCAGGTAGCCGTCACCCTCCGGCGCGTTCTTGCTGCGCGGGACGAAGGTCATTTCGGACAGCGAATAATCGGGCAGGGAGGCAAGCTGAGTGGTCTTTTCCTGGTGGTCTATGACCCACCAGCCATTCTGGCGGCCGAAGGCATTCAGATAGCCGTAGCGATAGGGCAGAGTATGGAAGCGGTCGTCCTGCCGCGCCAGCACACCGGTCACCTCGGGGAAGATCGTTTCCGCCTGGTAGTGGTCATTGCCGCGGCTGGAGAGATCGACCGTGAAGCGCCGCAGATAGCCGGTGCCCTTCACCGGGTCGAACGGCTCGTGCAGGCTGGGGAAGAAGGGAAACTGGTTGCCCTCGCCCCCGTCCATGTCGACCGTGATCCTGTCGCCATCGGACCAGCCGCCCATCACATGGGTGCAGAACA
Source organism: uncultured Sphingomonadaceae bacterium (assembly GCA_964422665.1). Classification (GTDB taxonomy): domain Bacteria; phylum Pseudomonadota; class Alphaproteobacteria; order Sphingomonadales; family Sphingomonadaceae; genus DASWIR01. The sequence continues at coordinate 923 of CAYRCH010000052.1, forward strand.
GGTTCGGCCCGGTGAACCATTTGAGATCCCGTCCGTCGCCGCCGCGTCGCAAAACGCCGAGATAGCAGGGCGCCTTGGAATCGTAGGAGAAATGGACGCCGCCGGCGCGCATCCGGTCCATGTCTGAAACCATGTTGACCAGATAGAGGATCACATGGCTCTGGGTGACGCAGAAATCGTGCATCATCCCGGCATAGGGCGCCTGCACATTGACCGACCAGTTGATGTTGCCCTGCGCATCGGCGGAAAAGACATTGATGTCCTTCGACATCAGGCCCTTCGCCTCGTAGCCGAAGCCGATATATTCGCCGGTCACCGGGTCGATCTTGGGATGGGCGGTGTGGGTCAGGCTGTCGAGCTTGCCGCCGAAAGTGTAATAATCGTCGAGCGTCTCCAGCGTCAGCGGATCCATATAGACCGGCGGGCTGTCTTCCTTGAACACCAGCAGCTTGCCGTGATGGACGAACAGCTGGGTATTGGCCGTGCCCGCGCTCAGCCCCTCCACGCTCGGATCGTTGGTGAAGGGGTTGCGGTACATGCCGAACAGCGAGCGGCGCGCCTCGTGCTGCGCCTTCCAGCGCTGGTTCTTCGCATAGCGCGTGCGGTAATCGACATGGCCGCCCTTGATGCGGAACATCGACACATGCCCTTCGCCGTCGAAGGGGATGTCGCCGGCATATTCGGGCGGCTTGGGATATTGGGGATCCGGTCCGACGCGGTAGAACACGCCGTCCAGATCGGTTGGCAGCCGGCCTTCCACTTCGCAATCGAACAGGTCGATTTCGGCGCGGATATTGCTGCCCGCCGGCCCGCCGCCGAAAGCGCGCGGATCCTCGGGAAAATCGACCTGCGGCGCCGGCCCGGCTGGCTGCGCCGATATCGAGCTCGCGGCGCCCGCCAGCATCGCGCCCGTGCCGAGCGTGGCCGCCCCCAGGAATTCCCGCCGGCCAAGGCCCGGCCTGTCCGAATTGCTCACTGTCTTCCTCTCCATTTGCGTCAATGGCCGTGGGCCATGATTTCTTCCGCGCCGCCTTCCGGCGATCGCGCCGCTGCAGGTGCGTGGCGGGCAGCCCAGCCAAAGGCCAGGATCAGCACATAGCATGCCGCAGGCACGATGAATGCGAATGTATAGCTCGAAACATCGGACACAGCGCCCACCAGCAGCGGCAGGAAGGCCCCGCCGACGATCGCCGTGCACAGAAAGCCCGAAGTCGCCTCTTCCCGAGCTGTCGAACGCTCAAGCGTCAGCGTGAAGATCACCGGGAACATGATCGAATTGAAGAAACCGATCGAGAGCGCGACGAAGCCGCCCGATACGCCGCCGACGAGCAGCACATAGAGGCACATAGTGCAGGCGATCGTGGCGAAGAGCGCCAGCAGCAGCGCCGCCGGAAACTTCGTCAGCAGCAGCGAGCCGACCGCCCGCCCGACCATGGCCCCGCCCCAGTAGAACGCCACCGCGCGTCCTGCTTCCTCCAGCGACACGCCGGGCACACCATCGCTGTTCATCACCCAGCCGAGGAACGGAACGGAAAAGGCCGCATCCGAATTTGCCCAGACGGCAGGCGAGTTGAGAAACAGCGCCATCTGCGTGCCGATCGCCACTTCCGCGCCGACATAAAGGAAGATCGCCCCGCCGCCTAGCAGGGCCCAGCGGGAGGACACCGCATCCGAGATCATCGCGCCCATTCCCTGCGCCGGTGGCGGCTTGGGCGCTGCGGCGGACACTGTCCGGCGGCTGAACCAGAAGAATGCCAGCAGCAGCAGGATCAGCCCGCAGATCCAGAAATAGGCACGGTCGATCCCGGCCAGCGCGCCCGCCCGCACCTGCGGGTCGAGCGCCGCGCCGTCCCCGACCTCAACTCCTGCGAGGAACAGGCTGGCGCCCAGCCATGGGCCGATGAAAGTGCCGAAGCTGTTGAAGGTCTGGCTGAGCGTGAGCCGGAAATGGCTCCGCTCCGGCGGGCCGAGCGCGGCCGCCAGCGGATTGGCGGCCACCTGCAGGATGGTGATCCCGCTTGCGAGGATGAACAGGCCGGCCAGGACGATGGCATAGATAGCCATGTTGGCGGCCAGCAGCATCACGATGCAGGCCAGCGCCATCATCGCCAGTGCCAGCAGAATCGAAGGAACCGCCCTGAAACGCGCGATCAGCACCGCCGCCGGGAAGCTGACCACGCCATAGGCGATGAAGAAGGCGAAGGCCGAAAGCTGCGCTTCCGTATCCGAGAGGACGAAGATCCCCTTCACCGCTGCCACCAGCGGATCGAGCAGCGACGTGATGAAACCCCAGGCAAAGAACAGCGTGGTCACCGCGATGAATGCGGCGCGCACCGATACCCGTCTGGAATCCATCGACGCTCTCCCCCCGATCCCCGCGACGCGGGCAACCGTATCAATCGTTACAATTGCCGCGCTTTGCAGCGCTGTCAAAGGAAGAAGTGCAGGCTACTCCGCCGCTTCGGCCTGCGGGCGGGCGATTTCGAGGGGCCGGTACACGGCATGGCCGACCGCGGTATTGGAGGCCGGCACACGGTAGAAGCGCTGAAGCTCTTCCACCTTTTCCCCCATCGCCGCGCGCATGATCAACCACATGATCAGTTCGATACCCTCGCTGCCCGCCTCGCGCAGGAATTCGAGCCGGGTGATCTTGCGCAGCCGCCCGGGATCGTTCGCGAGATCGTCGAGAAAGGCGTTGTCGAATTCGGGATTGATCAGGCCCGCACGCGGACCCTGGAGCTGGTGGCTCATCCCGCCCGTGCCCCAGACCTGCACGTTGAGATCGGCCGGATAGGATTCCACCGCGTCGCGAATGGCCTCGCCCAGTTTCCAGCAGCGTTCGGCCGAAGGCGTCGGAAACTGGGTGACGTTGACAGCCAGCGGGATCACCCGCACCGGCCATTCCTCCACCTGGCCGAACACCAGCGAAAGCGGAACGGTCAGCCCGTGATCGACGTCCATATCGTTGAGAAGCGTGAGGTCGAACTCGTCGATCACCAGTTGCTCGGCAAGGTGCGCCGCCAGGATCGGGTCGCCCATCACCGTCGGCACGGGGCGCGGGCCCCAGCCCTCGTCTGCAGGAGCGAATTCCTCCGCCATGCCCAGGGCGAAAGTCGGCACGACATCCAGCATCAGTGAGGAGGCATGGTCGTTGTAGCAGAGGATGACGACGTCGACTTCCTCCCCTTTCTGCCATTCCTTGACCCATTCATAGCCTTCGAAAACGGGTTTCCAGTATTCGTCCTGTGTCCTGCCGAGGTCGATCGCGGCGCCAATCGCGGGAACGTGGCTGGTGGCGATGCCGGCGGTGATCCGGGCCATGGTCAATCGCCTCCCTTGATCGAACGGTTGCCTTCGATCCCGCGTCCGCCGGAGCGCATCATCGCGGCATATTCGTCGGGCGTCATGCCGGTCATCGAACCGACCGCGCGCTGCGCGCTCCAGCCGTCGGTGTTGGAGAGCTTGACGAGGAAGTAGATGTTGCCGCCGAGCTCGATCAGCTGGTTGAAGTCGCGGTCAAGCACGGCCTGCTTCTGCTCATCGCTCATGCGGAACTTGTCGAGATAGGCACGCTCGTCCTTGCGGAATTCGTCGCGGTTCTCCGCCTTCATCAGCGACATGCAGAATTTGTGCAGGTGATAAGCTTGGCGGGAGCGCAGGGCGTTGAACACCTTCGTGCCGGGGATGTCGTCCAGCTCGTCGAGCGAATAGAGGCGCGTGCGCATGAGGGGTTCCGATCTTCGGTTCAGGGAACCTCTATAGGCCGCAGCGCTTAAATTGTCATTGCCCAAGCCATTCACGGGAGACTGCGGCTTGCATGACAATGGTAGCGATTCAACGCTTTATCTCTTCTGGCACGAACCCGACGCGGCCCCGCCCGCGGAGTTCGACCTGCACGGCGATGCGCACCCGCTGAACGAAGGCATGTGGCTGATCCGCAGCGAGCTCACCCGTTCCAAACTCTATCACCGGCTGAAATGGCAGTTGCCCGACGACACTTCCATCATGGTCGCGCCGCTGCTCGACGATCCTGCCGGCTGGCCGAAATTCAAGGGAATGGCAGAAGGGGCACTTGCGTGGCTGAGGGGAGGCTGAGGCGTTTGGTCACGCGCGCCAGTTTTCCGCATCCAGCGCCCAGATGAAGCTGTCGCGCACGCCGATATGCGTGCGCCAACTGGCCTTGAGGCGCCGCTCGACGATGAACCCCAGCCGTTCTAGCAGGCGGTTGGATGGGATATTGTCCGGATCGGTATCGGCCTGGATCCGCCGGTGGCGCTCCTCGCCAAACAGATAATCGAGCAGCCGGCGCATCGCTTCGGCCGCAATTCCCTGCCGCTGCCGCTCGCGCACGATCGTATATGCGATCTCGCTCTGCCCTGGCCCTCGGGGAATCACGACAAGCCGGCCGATGGCCGTATTCTCGCCTTTGGCAAGCACGGCCCAGCAGCGCCCATCCCAATCGGGATCGCAAAGCCAGTCTGCGAATTCGCCTAAGCTCTCGAACGGGCCGCGGCTCCAGTAACGCATCTGGTCGGGATCGGCGAAAGTCGG
>CAYRCH010000052.1:5573-14304 GCA_964422665.1 uncultured Sphingomonadaceae bacterium
TTCACAGCCAGCCACTGGGCATAGAATTCGCGCGGCGCGGCAATGGTGAAGAAATGGCTCGACTGGCCCGCCTGCATCGCCTGCACGCTTTCCTCGAAGCGCAGGAAGCCTTCGCGCAGGGGATCGAGCCCGGCTTCGGCCTCGTCGGTCAGTTCCAGACCCTTGCTGGTACGGCGAAACAGCACCACGCCAAGCACGTCCTCGAGTGCGCGAATCTGCTGTCCCACGGCCGCGGGGGTTACCGCCAGCTCGTCGGCCGCACGGGTAAAGGAGAGGTGCCGCGCGGCGGCATCGAACACGCGCAGGGCGTTCAGAGGCAGGTGCGTACGCTTCATGGCCGCAGCGCTCTACTGTCACGAGGGCGGCGCGGCAAGCTCAGGCGGCGCGTGCGCGCCGCCAGGCGCCTGGCGGCATTCCGACAATGTTCTTGAAGGCGCGATTGAAAGCGGCTTCCGACCTGTACCCGACTTTTTCGCCAACCGCCTCGATGGGAATGCCCGGCGTCGCCAGCAAACTGGTCGCCAGTTGCATGCGCCATTTGGCAAGATATTTCATCGGGGTCTCACCCACGCATTCAGCGAAGCGTTCGGCGAACACCGCACGCGACATGCCCGCTTCGCGCGCCAGCGCCTCGAGCGACCAGTCGCGGGCTGGCTCGCCATGCATCGCCTGAAAGGCGCGGTTGATCTGCGGGTCGCGCAGCGAGGCGAGCCAACCCGCGCTACGGCTCGGCAATTGCTCAATATACCGGCGCAGCACCCGCACGAACAGCAGCTCGCTCAGCTTGGCAAGCACGGTCTCGCTGCCGGCGCGCTGGGCGTTGGATTCTTCCACCGCGCTTGCAATCAGGTCCACCTCGATGTGATTGCCCTCCGCCGGACGCTTGGCCAGCACCTGCGCCGGCAGGGCCTCCAGAAGCGGATTGAATGGCCCCGCATCGCAGGCCAGATAGCCGCATACGAAGCGTGTGGTGGGGCTGCCGGATTCCATCAAGTTGACCGCGATCGGCAGCCGCTCGCCATTCTGCCGGCCATAGCGTTCGATTTCCGCCGGAACCCGGTCGCCAATATTGCTGACGAAGATATGGCCGTGCCCGTGCGGGTAGATGATGAAATCGCCCTCCTCGAACAGCACCGGACCGTTGGGGCAATCGAACGATTCCACCCAGCACTGGCCGCGTAGCATGATGTGAAATGGGATCACATGACCGGCGCCGGGCATGACCTTGTGCCCGACTTCGGACATGGGCGGAGTCATCGCAACGATGCGCTCGCCTGCAAAGACGTTGAAGAAAACCGCGCCGTTCATACGCACGGCGCGCATTACATCCGACAATACATCCACCGGCTTTCTCCCGGCTGGAAAACGTTCTGCAAAAATATCCGGACGAATTGTTTGTTTAGGACCGATTCCAAGACTTTGCGCAATTATCTCCGGATGCCTGAGCATGGCCGATTGGGCCTTCGAAATCTAGTCCTCCGCCATCGCACCACGCGGCGATAGTCAAGCGAGGAGAATTTCTATGGATATTCAAACAACGACCGTTCCAAAACTGCCGCAAGAACTTGCCGGACGCGCCATCATCCCAGGCGACAGCCGCTACGACGACGTGCGCGCGCTTTATAACGGCATGATCGACAAACGCCCCGCGGCGATCATTCCGTGCCATTCGGCGGCAGAAGTCGCCGCTGCGGTGACTGCTGCCCGCAAGAGCGGGGCACTGCTTGCCATCAGGGGGGGTGGCCATAACGGACCCGGCCTAGGGAGCTGCGACGGCGGCATGGTGATCGACCTGTCGCCGCTGAACCGGGTCGATGTCGATTCCGAACGACGCATTGTGCGCGCCGGCGGAGGCTGCACGCAGGGCGAGGTGGATCGCGCAGCCAGCGCACATGGCCTGGCCGTGCCGGCGGGAATCGTTTCAAGCACCGGTATCGGCGGGCTTACACTGGGAGGCGGGCACGGCTACCTGACCCGCAAGCACGGGCTGACGATAGACAATCTTATCGAAGCCGAAGTGGTGCTGGCCGATGGAAGCATCGTGACGGCGAGCGAACAAGAACATCCCGACCTCTTCTGGGCCCTGCGCGGGGGCGGCGGCAACTTCGGAGTAATCACCCGTTTCACCTATCGCGCCCATCCGGTGACCGATGTATTCGCCGGACCGATTTTCTACGATGTCGGCCACGCGCGCGACATCATGCGCTTTTACCGTGAGTTCCTGCTTTCGGCGCCGCGCGAGCTGGCGCTGTTCCTGGGCATGAAACGCGTCCCGTCCGCCGACCCGTTCCCCCGCGAATTGTGGGACCGGCCCGTCTGCGCGCTGATCGGCTGCTATAACGGGTCCGAGCAGGAGGCGCGCGAAGTGCTGGCCCCGGTGCACGAGGCCCTTCCTACGCCGCTGATGGACGGAATGACGACCATGCCTTTCGTCGATTGGCAGGCGGCCTTCGATCCGCTGCTGCCCAAGGGCCTGCAATGGTACTGGAAGGGCGACTATGTGGACGAGTTGACCGACGCCGCGATCAAGGAGCACGTGCGCTTCGGAAGCGCCACTCCGAGCGGGCTTTCGCTGATGCATCTCTATCCTATCGACGGCGCAGTACGGGACATCGCACCGGATGCGACCGCCTGGGGCGCGCGCCGCGCGACCTGGTCGATGGTGATCGCGGCGATCGATCCCGATCCGGCCAAGGCCGGCGAGCTCAAGCGATGGGCGAGCGACTATTGGCAGGCAGTTCACACGCATAATCCGCATGGCGGCGCCTACGTGAACTTCATGATGGATGACGAAGGGGACGAGCGAGTACGGGCTGCTTACGGCGCCAACTATCCGCGGCTTGTCGAGGTCAAGCGCCGTTACGATCCCGGCAATCTCTTCCGGGTCAATCAGAACATCAAGCCATAGGAGGGGCGCCATGCGGAACGTCGAAGACGCCTTCTGGCTTGCGCTCGTGATCATGCTGTTCTGCTGCCTACCTTTGCTCGCCGCGCCCTCCGGTGCGGAAGGAGCCGAAGCGGGGGCGGCAACCGCTTCGCGCCAGGCTTGATGGGAAAAGGCACGAGGGGAGCGGAGCCGGCGAGTCCGCCCCTCTCGGTCACAACCCCAAAGCATTCCTGATCGCCTGCCACGAGACCAGCTTGAAATTCTGCGCTTCCGGCTCGTTCCTGCCGTCCTGCGCCACGAACAGGCCCTCGGGGAATTGCGATCCGAAATCGCCGGCGATCAGTTCGATGCCGTCCGTTTCCTCGACCGAACCATACTGGCCGGGGGCAATGCGAAACCGCCCCAGCGGGACCATGTCGGGCAGACGGAAGACGGCGAAGGCATTGTCCCCCTGGCTCGAGGCAATCAGCCAGCCGCCATCGGCCCCATCCGTGACCAGCGCCAGCCCTTCCACATCGGCAACGAGATATTGGTTGTCGATCGGAGCGACGATTTCTCCCTTGGTCGCCTCCGCGCCGAAACGCCAGATGCCGGCAGTTTCTTCCCCGACATAAAGCGTGCCGTTGCGCGGATCCGATACGCAGCCTTCGATCTGAGTCGGGATTTTCCGCGTGCGCAAATGCTCGGAACGGATCTCGCCGCCCGGGAAGGTCAGGCGGTATTCCTCCACCGTTCCTTCCTTCAGCGCGGAAAAGGCATGCACGGCGTCGCCGTCGCGGCGCAGGCAAAAGCCGTAGCCCTCGCCCGTTCCGCCCGGCGTCGTGCCGAGCAGGGTCAGCCGCCCGGTCGCCTTGTCCATTTCCCAGGTGCGGAGCATCGCATTGGCCGGATCGTTCCGGTCGCTGGCGATCACGATCACGCGTCCATCGGGAAGCTCGGTCAGGTCGACATTGTTGATCAGCCCGGATGTCTCGCTGAACAGGGTCCGGCCCGACAGATCATAGACGTGCAGGCCGGCTTTCTTGTCCGTCCCGACGATGCGGCTGGCGGACGGATCCGCGGCATTGCGCCAGATAGCGGGATCGTCTGCCGCGTCTTCGGCCGCCGTTCCGACCGGGTCGGTTTCTTCCAGGGCCATGACCGCGACAGGCGGCAGGCCAACGGGGGTGGTGGCACAGCCGGCCAGGACGATTGCCGCGGCCAGCGCGATGGTGCTTGTGACGGCCCGCATCAGAAGTTCACCTTCGCGCCGAATTTCATCGTCCAGTTGTATTCCTCATACTGGAGCAGGTTCCGGCCCCCTCCAATCGTGTTGTAGGCGAAGTATTTGGCGTTGTTGATGTTCACCCATTCGTAGAACAGCTGCACATTGTCGGTCACGTCGAACTTCGCGCTCAGATCGAGCTGGAAGTGGTTGTCCACGATACGGTCGTCCTGGACCTCCGCTCCCGCCTCATCGAGATATTTGTCTCGATAAGTTCCCGAAAGGCGCAAGCTGACCGGGCCCTTCTCATAGCCAAGTACCATATTGACTGTGTTCTTTGCGCTGGCGGGCAATGTGATTTCGCGCAGGTCCGTTGGATCGCCGTCAGTCGGGATCAACCCTTTGGCATCGGTATAGGTGTAGTTGGCTTGCAGCAGGAGGCCGTCGAACGGCGCGGGCAGCATGGTGAAGGCCTGCGAATAGCTCAGCTCGAAGCCATAGATCTCACCGCTTTCGCCGTTGATCGGGATGAGGGCTTCGTCGAACGCAATCCCGTTATAGATGGCAGGGCCGTCGACGACCGTATCGACGATGAAGTTCTTCACGTCCTTGTAGAAGAACCCCGCACTGATCGCGCCGTTTCCGCTGAGGTAGTATTCGATTGAGGCATCGAAGTTCCAAGCCTCATTGGGCAGGAGATCGGGATTGCCGAATTCGCCTTTGCGTTCGTCATCATCGCTCTGTTCGACCACGAAGCGCGGAGCCAGTTTGGACAGCTTGGGTCGCACGAGGCTTTTGTAGCCGGCGAGGCGCAGCACCAAGTCGTCCTGGGCTTCCCAGCGCAGGTTGAGGCTGGGCAGCCAGTCCTCGTAATCGCGCTCGTAGGAAACGGGCGTCACGATCACGGTGTCTTCCGTGGCGATACCGCCCCCGGGAAGCGTGCCGTCTTCTTCGACCAGCAGCACGTTGTTCCCGCCCATCTCGTTGGATGTGCGCTCGTACCGGACGCCACCGATCACCCGCAGATTGGTGCTGTCCCAGCGGCCCAGCAAATAGCCGGCGAGAACGTCCTCCGTGATCGTGTAATCCGAGACGGCTGAATCGAACTGGGAATCAAGTTCCTGTAGTTCGAAATCGGCGAAATTCGCCCGGAAATAGTCCGACGCGCCGGTGTAGCTCGCGACCGGCCCCATATCGATCAGCCGATAGGTCTGCTCGCCCATCGCATCGGCCAGCGTGAAATTGTCATTCTCGTAGAAGCGCACTTCCGCATCGGAAATTTTCTCGCGCCAGCGGCCCTTGAAGCCGCCCTGGACCGTGAATATCCCACCATCGGTGACGAACTCGCGCCCGAGATCGAACCTAGTGGCATATTCGACATCTTCGGCCCCGGTATTCACCGTCAGCTCGACATCGTTGAGCCCGTAGGTCGAAGGATCGAGGAAATCGGCAGGGGCGCTGGGCAGAGAGAAGGTCGGGATGCGCGGATCGGAATAATCGACCAGCACCTGCAGCCCATCGCCATCGAAATCGCGTTCGAAGCTGGTGGGATCGAAGGCGCCTTCCTTGATCTCGGTCGACTTCGACCAGCTCGCGGAATAAGTTGCCTTCCAGCCTTCAGCTTCCGTCTTTCCGCCGAAGACGAGCGAGCGGATCCGCTGGATTTCGCGGCGATCCTTGATGTCGCGTTCGACCGTGAATTCCTGGTCGGAATCGTCGAACAGGGCTGTCGTCGCACTGCCGCCACTCGGGCCATCATCCTCGAAATCGCCGAAGTCGAAAATCGTGCGGCGGCGATATTCCAGGTCGTTGAACTCGCTGTAGACGCCCTTGAGATAAAGCTCGGTCGAGTTGCTGGCCTGCACATCGAAGCCAAGCGAAGCGCTGATGCGCTGGCGAGTCACGTCGTAGTCGCGATATTCGAGGTCTTCGGCAAAAGGGATGCCGGCATCGTTGCCGTCGTTCCAGCCATCTGCCTCGATATTGTCCGTTTCGAACTTGCGCTTGTAGTAGGATATACCCCCCGTAACGCCGAAATCGTCGCTCAGCCGGGTCGAGAAATCCAGGCTCGCCTTGGGCGAGATGTGATTGGCATAGTCGTTGTAGCTGCCTTCGACCTTGAAGGTATAGAGATCGGCCTTTCGAGCGAAGGCGCTGGTCGTTTCGATCTCGATCGATGCCCCGATCGTATCGGCATCCATGTCGGGAGTGAGAGATTTCCTGATCTCGATCGACTCGATGATGTCGGACGAGATGACGTCCAGCGCGACCGAGCGAACATCGGTTCCGGGCGACGGCAGGCGCACACCGTTGAGCGAAGTCGCGTTGAGTTCGGGGTCCAGGCCGCGGACTGATACGAAGCGCCCCTCGCCCTGGTCGTTCAGCACGTTGACGCCCGGCAGGCGGCGCAGCGATTCCGCGACGTTCTGATCGGGAAACTGCCCGATCGCGTCGCGGGTCAGCACATCGCCCACCGTGTCGGATTCGCGCTTGCGCGAAAGGGCGCTGGCGAGGTTTGCTGCCTGTCCGATAACGAGGATTTCCGAAGTGGAGGAGCCCAGGGCAATGGTAGCGGTCGCCGTACCTGTCGCGGGGACGTCCACCGTCTGCGTCACCGAATCGGCGCCGACATAGCGCACTTCAACGGTGTAGGTGCCTTCGGGAATATCGGCGAAAATGAAGCTGCCATCGCTGGCGGTGCTGGCAACGCGGTCGAGTTCGACGATGCGCACCTGCGCGGCACGCAGCGCGATCGTTTCCGACGCATCGATGACGGTGCCGCGAAGTTCGCCGGCGAGAGCGGGGGATGCAAGTCCCGCGGCCAGCGCAATTGAAGCGGCGGAAAGGGCGTAACGCGATTTGAACATGTGAAGAGGCTCCCTGTGTCGGGGAGGCCCCTAGGCGCGGTTTCTGACTCCCTCGGGTCAGTTCCGTGACGGCGGGATGGCAATCAGGGCTGGTACGTCACCGATCCGTCACAAATTCCCGGCGCAGGGATAAACTCAATCTGCCGGTGCCGGTGCAGCCAGCGGGAAGAACGGGATCGCCGCTTCGAACAGCGAACCGTCCTCCCGGCGGAAAGTGTAGAAACCTTCCATGCTGCCATGCGGTGTCGAAAGCGGGCAGCCGGAGACATAGTCATGCGTCTGCCCCGGCTTCAGCACCGGAGTCTCGCCCACGATACCTTCGCCATCGACGATGTTGATCATTCCGCGCGCGTCAGTGATCCGCCAGTGACGCGTCAGCAGCTGCACTGTTTCGCCCGAATGGTTCTCTATCCGGATGTGATAGGCCCAGAACCACTTCCCCGACTCAACCCGGCTCTGTTCGGGCATGAAGTTCACGGAAACGCGGACCGCGACCCCTTCGGTTACGGCGTTGTGCTGGAAGAAATTGCGGAACACGTCAGGCATGGGCCAAAGGTTAACTCGTCCGCTCCGGTTTTCAATGGGCCTGTCGAATCAAACCACAGGCTGGTCTGGCACAGCCTCGAGCAGCGCAATGTCGCAAACGAGCATCCATTTCACACCGGCGTGCGCATAGTCGAGCGTAACATCCGCCCCAAGGCTGCGCGGTATGTCGCGAATGAGGATGGTGCCGAACCCCGTCCTGCTGGGCGGCGAGACCGGAGGGCCTCCGCTTTCTTCCCACCGCATGGTGAAGCGGCCTTCCGAATCGACGTCCCAGCCAATGTCCACCCGCCCATCCTCGACCGAGAGGGCACCGTATTTGATCGAGTTCGTCGCCAGCTCGTGCAACGCCATTCCAATCGTCTCGGCTGCACGCGGTTTAAGAGGGAGGTCGGGGCCATGCACCTTGAGCTGGCTTTCGGTCTTCCCCAGGAAGCGCATCTGCAGCGTCACCAGCTCGTCCAGCGGAACTTCGCGCCATTCGCGCCGGACCAGGATATCCTGGTTGACGGACAGGCCGGCGATCCGCTTCTCGAACTGTTCGATGAAGGTCGCATCCGCCGATGCCGTCCGCCGGGCGATCGCCTGGACGGTGGCAAGCATGTTCTTCGAGCGGTGATTGACCTCGCCCAGCAGCAGGCGGATCTGCTCGGCCTGGTCTCGCTGCTCGGTGATATCGGTATTGGTCCCGAACCAGTCGGCGATGTTTCCCGCATCGTCGCGGATCGGCATCGCCCGCGACAGGAACCAACGATAGGACCCGTCAGCGCCCCGCAAGGGGAATACGTCTTCCCATTCCTCTCCGGATTCGAAGCAAAGGCGCAGACGTGCGGTCACGCGCTCCAGATGGTCCGGGTGATGGACCGTCTGCCATCCCCAGCCATCCATCTCCTCCGGCGTCGTTCCGGTGTAGTCGTACCAGCGCTTGTTATACCAATAGATATGCCCGTCGGGCCGGGCGATCCAGGCAAATTGGGAGATGTTGTCGGCCAGCATGCGGAAGCGGCGTGCGCTTTTCTCCAGTTGCTGCTGCGCATCGACGATTTCGGTAGCATCGCGCACATTCTTGCTGGCACCGGCAATCTGGTCGTTCTTGTCGTGGATAGGAGAAATCGCCACCGAAACATCGATCAGGCGGCCGGACTTGTGCAGCCGCTTGGTGAAGAACTGTTCGACTTTCTGGCCTGCGCGAATGCGGGCCAGGATCGCGTCTTCCTCGTGCTGCCGGTC
>CAYRCH010000053.1:0-14135 GCA_964422665.1 uncultured Sphingomonadaceae bacterium
ACGATGTGGCCGTAACCGATGTCCCATGGCGTGAGGTAGTAACCCTCGACGCTGTCGGGAACGTAGGAGCCACCGATCGAGCACATACCCGCATAGGACTTGCCACTCGCCCAGGTCCGGAAATCCTTCATCATCTGACTGTCGCCAGTGTAGAAAGCGGGCAGCGGCGAAGGCAGCCAGCCCGATTCCAGCGTGTTCGACGAATAGGCGCGGCCACCGACCAGTTCGAGACCGAAATCCTTGCCCGCTTCGACCAGCGCGCTGTGCACCGCCTTATAGTCCGCCCAGGGGCCGAACAATTCGTAACCCGGCTGCCCGGCCATGCCGTGGCGAAGCGCGATCACGTCCTTACCGGCGATGTCGATATGGGCCATGTTGAAGAATTTGAGGTCCGGCGGGGTCTGGCCCATCGCCTTTTCCAGCGTCTTCATGGCGTTGGGGCCCTGCAGCTGGAAGCGGTAATTCTTGCGCACGCCGTCATTGCGCATCGCGGTACGCTCGTCGCGCTCGACGGTCACGTTCCACTTGCTGCCATCCGGCTTCGGATATTGCGCGTGGAATTCGACCCACTCGATCGCCGGCGCCCGGCCCACCAGCGAGAACTCTTCCTCCGCGAGGTAGAACAGGATCACGTCACCGATGACATAGCCGTCGGGAGTGACCGGGACGTACTGCTTTGCCTTGTTGACAGCGAAGTTCTTGAAGCTGTTGATGGCGGTGTATTCGAGGAGCGCGAAAGCGTCGGGACCGCGGACGTAGAGTTCCACCATGTGATAACTCTGGTTGAAAAGCACGGCGGCGTCGCCCCATGCCTTCTGCTCGTTGCGCCAGTTGGAATATTCGGCCGGCACGCCCGGATAGACGTTCGGGCCAACCTGCTGGTTGCGCAGGAAATCGACAGTATTGCCGGCTGCATCCAGCTTTTGCTGCAGGTTCTGTTCAGTCATAGTCTCGTCCTCTCCTAAAATCGGGAAGCCTGGTTGATTCAAACGGGGTGGTTAGGCGGCCGGCCTTTCGAGCCAGCCGGAAATCGCGTCGTTCACAGCCTTGGGGGCCTCACGCATGATCATGTGGCCCGCACCTGCGACAACGACCAGTTCAGCATTGGCGATCCGTGCGGCCATGGCCTCGTGCTGCGAGGGCGGCGCCCAGCTATCCTCTTCGCCGGTCATAACCAGCGCGGGGCATTCTATCTCGTCGAGCAGGCTTTCCTGCTCCGGCCGGTTCACGAGAGCATGGATCTGCGCGTCGAACATGTCCTGGCCGGCGGCGAGGCACATGTCGCGCATCTCGCGATAATAGTCGGTCGCACGATTGGCAGGCGCCACCATGGGCGGCAGCCATTCGTCGACCAGACGCTCGAACCCGTGATTGTATCCGACCGCCTTCAGCGCCTCGCGCTTTTCGGTCTCCCCGGGCCTCAGCGAATGAACTCCGGTGCTGACCAGGGCAATACGGCGCACCCGGTCCGGAGCGAGCCGGAACACTTCCAGCGCGACCCTGCCGCCCATCGAATGGCCGAAAAGATCGAACTTGCCCTCGGGCGCCTTTTCCAGGGCGATTCGTGCCATTGCAGGGAGCGTATCCGCCATGCCGTAGCCGTCGACCACGCGCGCAGCAGAAAACGCCGCAATTTGCGGCGCATATATGCTCCGGTCGCATATCAGGCCCGGCAGGAACAGAATCATCACTCGCCCAATAAATTCGCAGGTATGAAGATTTCACCTATACGAATTGAGGTGTGTGCGCTAGGGCTTTTCGCAAGATGAGGCCGCGGCTATGCGCGGCCGCGAGAGGAGGCACCCATGTCATACGCAGCCGGCTCCTATGCCGCGATCCATCCCAATTGGGAAAAAGCCCCGGAAAACATGGTCGACGGCTATTCGCTGGAAATGACCGCGAAGGAAATCGAGGGACTGCGCGAAGCGGCGCCGCTGATTCGCCCGGGCACGCAGATCGCGGTGACGTTTCTTCCAGGTGAGGAAATCGCCCAGCGAGTCGAGGCAGCGGTGCTGGTTCGGGAACTGGGCTTCGAGCCCATCGTGCACCTTTCGGCGCGGCGGCTCACTTCCGAAGCGGAACTCGATCAGTATCTCGCGGACATCACGACCAGGGCCGGCGTGAAGCGCGTCTTCATCATCGCGGGTGACCCGCCGGAACCCGAAGGCCCCTATTCGGATTCGCTGCAGATCATCGAAACCGGGCTGCTGGAAAAGCATGGGATCGAGATCGTCGGTGTCGGCGGCCATCCGGAAGGCCATCCCAACAATACGCCTGCCGAGCTTTGGGACTGGATGGAACGCAAGATTGCCGCGGTCCGGGCCCACGGCATGACGCCACTGGTCGTGACGCAGTTCGCATTCGACGACGAGGCGATCATCGCCTGGCTCGCCGAGATGCGCCAGCGCGGGATCGATGTCCCTGTGCGCCTCGGCGTGCCCGGGCCTGCGGGGATCAAGCGCCTGCTCGGCTTCGCCAAACGCTGCGGGGTTGGCGCCTCGGCTTCGGTGATGAAGAAGTACGGCATTTCGCTCACCAATCTCATCGGCAGCGCGGGACCGGATAAGCTGGTCGAATCGCTGCGCGCCGGGCTCGATGAACGCCATGGCCGCGTGAGACTGCACTTCTATCCGTTCGGCGCGCTCACCGCGTCGGCCGAGTGGATCAACGCTTACCACGCCAAGCACAGCTGACAGGCGGATCATGGCAGACATTATTGACGGACGTAAGGTCGCCCGCGACCTCGATGAAAAGACCGCAGCCGAAGTAGCGGAGCTCGTGAGCAAGCACGGCGTCAAGCCCGGCCTTGCCGTTGTTCTCGTCGGCAATGATCCGGCAAGCGAGGTCTATGTCGGGCGCAAGGTGAAAAGGTGCGAGGCGGTGGGCATCAGCTCTTTCGAGCATCGCCTGCCGGCTGCGACCACCCAGGATGCGCTGCTCACGCTGATCGCCCGGCTCAATGCCGATCCCGAAGTGCACGGCATCCTGGTCCAGGTTCCGCTGCCCGAGCACATCGATACCGGCGCCGTCCTGAGCGCCATCGATCCCGGCAAGGATGTGGACGGTTTTCACCCGGTCAATGTCGGGCGGCTCGCTACTGGCACCGGAGGGATCGTCCCCTGCACGCCGCTCGGCGTGACGATGCTGCTCGATACGGTATTCGACGATCTGACCGGCAAGGATGTGGTCATTATCGGCAAGTCCAATATCGTGGGCAAGCCGATCGCCATGCTGATGCTCAACCGCGAAGCGACCGTCACCGTCACGCATATCTATACCGAGAACCTGCCCGATATCTGCCGCAAGGCCGATATCATCATCGCCGCAGCCGGCGCGCCGGAGCTGGTGAAGGGTTTCTGGGTCAAGCCGGGCGCAGTGCTGATCGATGTCGGCATCACCCGGCAGAAGAACGAGGACGGCTCCACCCGCCTCGTCGGCGATATCGCCTTTGACGAAGTCCAGCATGCCAAGGCCGTCACGCCGGTGCCGGGCGGAGTGGGTCCGATGACGATCGCCTGCCTGCTCCACAATACGGTTCAGGCGGCCCGGGCCGCGCTGGAGAATGGCGGGTCGCGGGGATGGCAGCCGCAATTCGATGACGCCCCGGATCGCTCGCTGATCTATGCCAGCCAGGACGAGGCCAAGTCGGCCGACTGACGCAGCGGAAGACCTGACTTTGCGCCATCGATAGCGCATGGCTCGTGACACGGCCGCTTTTGGCTGGCAATCCGGGCGCATGGCCGACCAAGCTGCATCCGCCCTCCCGGAACATGACGTACTGATCGTCGGAGCGGGGATTTCCGGCATCTCGATGGCTGCGCATATGCAGATGCTGTGCCCGGGCCGCAGCTTTGCCATTGTCGAAAGACGGGAACATCTGGGCGGGACCTGGGACCTGTTCCGCTATCCCGGCGTCCGCTCGGACAGCGACATGCATTCGCTCGGCTTTCGTTTCGAGCCATGGGTGCACGAGAAATCCATCGCCGATGGGCCCGCGATCCTCGAATATTTGAACCGCATCGTCGACGAGCGCGGCATCCGCCAGCATATCAGCTTTTCCAGCAAGGTGGTTTCGGCCGACTGGCGCGAAGCGGAAGCGCGCTGGCACGTCACGATCGAGAATGAGGATGGCTGGCGGCGGGAGACGACCTGCCGCTTTCTCTATCTCGGTTCGGGCTATTACGATTACGACGAGCCCTACAGCCCGTCTTTCGAGGGCGAGGCAGACTTCGAAGGCCGGATCGTCCATCCGCAATTCTGGCCCGAAGACCTGGATTATGCCGGCAAGAAGGTGGTGGTCATCGGCTCGGGCGCCACGGCGGTCACCATCGTCCCTGCCATGGCGGAGACGGCGGCGCATGTGACCATGCTCCAGCGCACGCCGACCTGGATGGGTGCGCGCCCGTCGAAAGACTGGATCGCCAATGCGCTGCGCAAGATCCTTCCCGGCAAGATCGCCTACAAACTCACCCGCGCCAAGAATATCGGGCTGCACTCGCTGATCTACAAACGCGCAAGGGCGAAGCCGGAAAAGGTCGCGGCCTTCCTGACGAAGAAGATGAAAGCGGCACTGGGGCCCCGATATTCGGAAGAGAGCTTCCTGCCGCCTTACAACCCCTGGGAACAGCGCCTCTGCCTCGTGCCGGACGAAGACCTGTTCAAAGCGGTGCGCAGCGGCAAGGCCGACGTCGTCACCGCGAAAATCGACCGCTTCACGCAGCAGGGCATCCGCCTGGCGAGTGGCGAAGAGATCCCCGCCGATATCGTGGTCACTGCCACTGGTCTCGCGCTGAAGATGGGCGGAAAGATCGCCATCAGCCTGGGCGGCGAACCGGTCGATTTCAGCCAGCGCTGGTTCTACCGCGGCTGCATGTTCTCCAACGTGCCCAATTTCGCGGTGGTGTTCGGCTACCTCAATGCCAGCTGGACGCTGCGCGCGGACAACAACGCCCGGTTCGTGTGCGAGGTGCTGAACCTGATGGAGCGCAAGGGCGCCCAGATCGCCACCCCCTATTTGCCCGAGGATCACGGCCTCTCCGAAGACCCGATCTATGACGAGTTCTCCTCCGGCTACATCCAGCGGGCGAAAGGCGGGCTGCCGAAGAACGCGCCCACCCTGCCCTGGCGGCTGAACATGGACTATTTCGCGGACCGCAAGGACTTCCGCGAGAACCCCGTCGATGACGGCAACCTCGTCTTCGAAAGCGTGGTGGAACGCGCCGGGGAATTGGCCTAGTTCCATCCCATGGCTGCTCCCGACCGCATCTACACGGCAGCGCTGATCGTGATCGGCGACGAGATCCTCTCCGGCCGGACGCATGACAAGAACATCGCGCAGATCGCCAGCTGGCTGCAGGTGCAGGGCATCCGGCTTGGCGAGGTCCGCGTGGTGCCGGATATCGAAGAGCGTATCGCAGGCGCGGTGAATGCGCTGCGCAGCGAGCATGATTACCTCTTCACCACCGGCGGGATCGGGCCGACGCATGACGACATCACGGTGGACGCGGTGGCGAAGGCGCTGGGCGTTCCGGTGGTCGTCCATCCCGAGGCGCGGGCGATCCTCGAGGATTATTACCGCGACAAGCCGGGCGGCCTGACCGAGGCGCGCCTGAGAATGGCGCGGGTGCCGCAGGGCGCGGACCTCATTCCCAACCACATGTCGGGCGCGCCCGGGATCAGGATCGGCAATGTGTATTTGATGGCGGGCGTGCCGCATATCACCGCGCAGATGCTCGACGCGCTGACCGGCACGCTGGAAGGCGGGGCGCCGCTGCTGACCGAGACCGTCGGCTGCTGGGTCGCCGAAAGCGAGGTCGCCGACATATTGCGCGAAGTCGAAAAGGCCCATCCCGGCGCGCAGATCGGCTCCTACCCGTTCTTCCGAGAGGGCCGGGTCGGCGCGAATTTCGTCGTCCGCTCGACCGATCCGGACCTGCTTGCGAGCTGCGTCGACACGCTGTGCGAAGCGCTGGGCGAGGAAGGCCACGACTTTACCCCGGGAGGGATCTGAATGCTGAGCGAGGTGCTTGACGCGATGCTTTCGCGCGAGAGGTCCGGACTGGAATCCGCCCGCTACACCGAAAACGGTGTCGAACTGCCGGTGGGGGAAGGCTTGTGGGTGACGGCGGATGCGATCGGCCCCTATCGCCACCAGATCGCCGATAGCGCGGGCGGGGAAGCAGCCTGCTTTACCACCGTGACCGAAGGCAAGACCCGTTCGCACCTCGCGCTGCGCGTGAAGCGCGAAGGCGGCGCCGTGCGGGAGATCGAGGCAATGGTCGCCCGCCCGCCCTTGTTCGGCGGCGCGGATGCATTCGGCGACGGGCCGGGAGCGCTCGATGCCAGCGGCGGCGCAGACCCGGCCTGGTTCGCCGAAATCCCGGCGAGCGAGCGGACCCAGCGCGCCGAGTTGCAGCGCATTGCCGACATGTACTTCGTTGGCCTCGAGAAGAACGACGGACGCGGCGAATATCCCTTCTCCGACGACTGCATCCGGATCGAGAACGGCTTCCGCGTGACCCAGGTCCCGCCGGATCCGGCGGCGGGCAAGACGCCCTATGCCGAGAGGCTCCGCTCGCTTTCCGCGCGCGAGCAGTTCGAGACCGGCTTCTTCCGTTTCGTCGACCGCATCCGGGAGCGGCGCTTCCCGGTGATCGACGAGGCGCGCGGCACGGTGTTCTCCTTCGCCTTCTTCGATCACTCGGGCACGGTGCGCGAGTACCAACTCGCCGACGGCACGCCCATCACCGCGGGCATCGACCGCCCGTTTTCGTGGATGATCGCCGAAGCGTTCCGGATCGAGCGCGGGCTCATCACCCGCATCGAGGCGCTTATGACCCAGGTCCCCTACGGCCACCGCTCGGGCTGGTAGGAAGCGCGACCGCAAGGCTCGCACACTTCTACACAGAACCGCCTTTTTGTGCCTGTGACCTTTGCCCGGCCCTGAGTTCCTTGCGCATGCGCGCCGACGAGCGGTCGATCTGCGCGACATAGGTCAAGAGCGCTGATTTATCGTCCTTTTTCACGCTGCCGGCATATTTCCCGCGGCGCAGGACCGGCCGCCAGCGCCCGTCGACGATCCGCCGCCACAAATCGGGCGGTGTGACCTTTGCCGACTCGAATGTGTCGCCGTAGCGCACCGGCGGCAGCACGCCCGGCTCGCCCGGCCGGCGCCTGCCCGCGATCTGCAGCGCGATGTCCCAGGCCCGGGCGAAATCCTCCGCCCCGGCCTTGCCGCGAAGGCGATAGGCGGTCTCCCGCGCCATGCCGACGAAGCGCGCGGCCTCCGCGACCGAGCCGGTCTCCGCCAGGACGCCGATGAATTCGCACTGGCGCAGCGGCGTCCAGCCATCGGCGCGGCGCTTCACGGGCACGGGGGTGAATGTGGGAAGGCGGAGGCGCGGGGTGCGAGCGTTGTGTTTCATCCGCGAGGTTAAGACAGATTCGCGCCGTGTAGGAAAGGGGTTTTCGATCCAGCCGGTCCTGCGGTCCGCCGCCGCCCGTCATGGCCGGAACGTGATGGTCACTTGCGGAACGTGACTGATGCGATCGGGGGCGCCCGGGCGAGGCGAATAAATCAAAAGGTAACCGAGTGCGGCATCCATGCGAGGCGAAAGCCTGCGTTGCAGGGACAGGTTGCCCCGCCAGCTGTCGACGCGAGCGTCTGCAAGTCGGCTTTCCGGCTGCACGATGTAGAGCAGCTCGGCAGATCCGCTGAGCCGGGTAGCCTTTGCCACCGGAAAGCTCACCTGGACGCGCTGGCGTAAACGTATCTGCGCCCGATCCGCGCCATCGAAGAACCGCTCCTCCACGCGCGTGCGGAAGGAGATCTGCCCGGTCGAGAGCGTCAGCTGCTGGAAGGCACGCCATTCGTCCCCGCCTGCGAATTCGACGAACGCTGCCCCTCCTCCTGCACTGACCGATTCACTCAACCGAAAGTCGATCGTGCCGCGCACCAGAAGCTGATCGGACCCCTCGCGAAATCGCGGCGACAGTTCCAATGACGCTGTGGCGGCATCGCCCGTGGGGACGACCGTATTGGCGAATATCCAGAGCTGCGTATCCTCTTCGGATGCATGGGCCGGTGCGGCCAGCATGGAAATAGCGAGGGGCGCTGCAACGGCTGCGATAGCGCGCTTCATGAAGTTCCTTTCCTGAAAAGATGCGCCTTGGCGGATACGCTCACAACTCGACGATCCGGCCGGCAAGCCGCTCGACTTCGCCGCGGTCGTGGCTGACATAGAGAATTGGCAGCTTCAGTTCGTCGCGCAGGCGCTCGATGACCGTCATGATCTCTTCCCGGCGGGACCTGTCGAGCGATGCCAGCGGCTCGTCCATCAGCAGGAAACGCGGAGCGCTGAGCAGTGCCCGTCCAATGGCGACACGCTGCGCCTCCCCGCCGGAAAGCGTGCGCGGCCAGCGGGCCAGCAAGTGGCCGATGCCAAGGAAGTCGAGCACTTCGGGAAGGTCGATCCAGCGGTCTTCGGCTGCAGCCAGACGCTGTCCGTAAAGCAGGTTGGCCCGCACGCGCAGATGCGGGAACAGACGGGCCTGCTGGAAGATGTAGCCAGCCCGGCGGCTTTCGACCGGCAAATCGACCCGGGCGGCGGTGTCGAAGACCACCTCGCCGGCGACTGCAATTCGGCCGGTGTCGGGACGCAGCAGCCCGGCGACCATGTTGAGTATGCTGGTCTTGCCCGCGCCCGATGGCCCGAACAGCGCGGTAAGACCTTCGGCCGAACGGAACGAGCAGGCGATTTGGGCGTCTCCCAGCCGACGCGTAATATCGATGTCAAACGACATCGTGCACCCTGCGCGCGGCCGAACGCGTGAGCAGCTCGGCGGCGATCAGCGCGCCGAGCGAAAGCGCCACAGCAATGAGCGAGAGGCGCGCGACCAGGGCTTCGCTGCCGGGCAATTGCAGCGCGGTGTAGACCGCCAGCGGAAGCGTGCGCGTCTCGCCCGGGATGTTCGAGACGAAGGTTATCGTGGCGCCGAACTCTCCGAGCGAGCGGGCAAAGCCGAGAACGATGCCTGCCCAGATACCCGGCAAAGAAAGCGGCAGCGTGATCGTCAGAAAGACCCGCCACCGGCTCGCCCCAAGTGTGCGGGCGGCGCCTTCCAGCCGCCTGTCGACGGTCTCGATCGACAGGCGCATGGACCGTACCATCAGCGGCAGGGCCATGACTCCGGCCGCGAGGGCAGCCCCGGTCCAGCGAAACATCAGTGTAATGTCCAGCCATTCGTTCAGCCAGCGCCCGACCGGCCCGGTGTTACCGAAGAGGATAAGCAGCGCCCAGCCGGTGACCACCGGAGGCAGAACCAGCGGCAGGTGAGTAACGGCATCGAGCAACAGCTTGCCGGGAAATCGGCCGCGGGCGAGGAGCCATGCGAGGACATAAGCAAGCGGCAGGATGGCCAGCGTCGCCACGACGCCGACTTTCACCGACAGGACGATGATCTCCCATTCTTCGGGTGTCGGCATCGTCTATCCGCCGCCGAAGCCGTAGCGAGCAAAGATGGCCCTGCCCTCGCGCGATATGAGGAAGCGGTGGAACGCGTCTGCGTCGGGATGGGTGGACTGCCGCAGCACGGCGACTGGATAGGTTATCGGCGGGTGGCTGCCGGCGGGGAAGGTTCCCACGATGCGGACGCGCGTCGAAGCGCGGGCGTCGGTGGCGTAGACGATGCCGAGCGGAGCTTCGCCGCGCTCGACCAGCAGGAGAGCGGCGCGCACATTTTCGCTCGGCGCCAGCTTGCGCTCGACATCGCGCCAGACACCCAGCCAGGTGAGTGCGGCCTTGGCATAGCGGCCCGCGGGTACCGCCTCCGGGTCGGCAATCGCCAGCCGCCCCGTGCCGAGGCTCCGCCCGAGAGGAAAACGCGGACCGACGTTCAGGCGAACCGGGCTCGAGGCGGGAGCAATTAAAACCAGTCTGTTGGTGAGGAAGGTCGTTCGGGTCCGGGGTCGCACCAGGCGCTGGCGCTCGACCTCGTCCATCCACGGCTCATCGGCGGAGATGAACAAATCCGCCGGAGCGCCGCCGCCGATCTGGCGGGCAAGCGCAGACGAGGCAGCGAACGACAGGACCGGGCGAGGATGGCCTTTCGCGGCCCAGCGGTCTGCGGCTTCGGTCAGGGATTCCTGCAGGCTAGCGGCTGCAAGGACCAGCGGCCCGCGCTCCTGTGCATTGGCCGAAGCGACCGCCATCACGCAGGCAATCGCACCCAGCAACAACCTCAAGACGCGCCGCACCCCACTGCCCTCTCCAGCTCAAACTATATATCGCCGTATATAGCTAACGCGGCATCTGCAAGGTTGTTTCATCGTTTTGCCGGCGATACCTCCTGCGGCTGCTCGCGCAGCGCCCGCGTCAGGCTGTCCCGTTCCGGACACTGGGTGCCTTCCGACAATCGCCTAAGCAGGGCACGGTAGTCCGCCAGCACTGAACGGCCCAGATCAGTCAGCCCCGCCCCGCCCTGGCGTGAATGCCCAGGCCTGGTAGCAACGAGCGGCTCGCGCCAGCAGCGGTTCATCGTGTCGACCAGCATCCAGGCGCGCCGATAGCTCATGCCCATGGCCCGGCCCGCACCCGAAATCGACCCTTCCCGCTCGATCGCTTCGAGCAGATCCGCCTTGCCCGGCCCCATCGCGATCTCGTGGCCACAGTAAAACTGGAGTTTGATTTTCGGACTCATCTCCCGCTGCATATCAGCGCCCCCCAATCCGGGACAGCCCGGCCACATAGAAAAGGGGCCGGAGAATTGCTCCCCCGGCCCCTTGCGTTTGCAATAGCTCGGAGCGCTTACACGCCCTCGATATTCGCCGTGTCGATCTTGAGGCCCGGGCCCATGCTGCTGGTCACGGAGACCCGCCGCACGAACTTGCCCTTGGCGCCGCTCGGCTTGGCCTTGACGATCGCGTTCACGAAAGCGTCGAAATTAGCCCTGAGCTGGTCGTCGGAGAAGCTGAGCTTGCCGATGCCGGAATGGATAATGCCGGCCTTCTCGACGCGGAATTCGACCTGGCCGCCCTTGGCGTCCTTGACCGCCTGGCCGACATCCATCGTCACCGTGCCCAGCTTCGGGTTGGGCATCAGCCCCTTGGGGCCCAGCACCTTGCCGAGGCGGCCGACCACGCCCATCATGTCGGGGGTCGCGATCACGCGGTCATAGTCGAGATTGCCGGCCTGCATGTCTTCCATCAGGTCTTCGGCGCCGACCTTGTCCGCGCCGGCTTCCAGCGCTTCGGCGGCCTTGGCATCCTTGGCGAATACAGCGACCTTCATTTCCTTGCCCGTGCCCGAAGGCAGCGACACCATGCCGCGCACCATCTGGTCGGCGTGGCGGGGATCGACCCCGAGATTCATCGCGATTTCGACCGTTTCGTCGAACTTCTTGCTGCCATGCTCGCGCAGGGTCGCCAGCGCCTCTTCAAGCCCGTAGAGCTTGTTGGGATCGAGCTTGTCGGCGAGCACCTTCTGCTTCTTGGTAAGCTTTGCCATCGGTTCAGCCCTCCACCACTTCGAGGCCCATCGAACGGGCGGAGCCTTCGATGATCTTCATAGCCTGGTCGATATCGTTCGCATTGAGATCGGCCATCTTGGCTTCGGCGATCTCTTTCACCTGCGACTTCTTGATGGTGCCGGCGCTGACCTTGCCCGGTTCCTTGGAACCCGATTTCAGCTTGGCGGCCTTCTTCAGGTAGAAGCTCGCCGGCGGCGACTTCGTGACGAAGGTGAAGCTGCGATCCGCATAGACCGTAATGATGGTCGGGATCGGCATGTTCTTTTCGAGATCCTGCGTCGCGGCGTTGAAGGCCTTGCAGAATTCCATGATGTTGACGCCGCGCTGGCCCAGAGCCGGGCCGATCGGCGGCGACGGGTTGGCAGTGCCCGCAGGCACCTGGAGCTTGATATAGCCCTCGATCTTCTTGGCCATTGCTGGCCTCCTTTCTCACTGTCGCACCGGCGCGAACCGGCGCTCATGGTAAGCGGTACATGCGGATTGCCTGGCGGCGCTCCTCCCGCGGGAATCCCGTGCTCTCGCCCGGGAAGGCGCGCCGTTAGTCGATGAGGCGGGCAAATGCAAGGCGCAGGGCCGGTGCGCATTGGCGATTGTCAGCCCCTCGGGGCCGAGCTAGCGTCCCTGCCCGAGGGTCGCACCGCTGGGAGGAACGCCATGCGCATTGTCGCCATCACCGCTATTTCGCTTGCCGCCAGTCTGTGCCTGGCAGGATGCACGGTCAAGGAAGAGAAGGAGGACGACAGCGCAAGCGGCGAAGTCGCTGCCGCACCGGGATCCGAAGCGGAAGAGACTGTCGCGGAAACGGTGGTGGCGCCCGCTCCCTTCGACCCCTCCAGCGTGCCCGAAAGCACCGCCAGCCTGCCGCCCTTCCCGCTGTTCGAGCCGCTCGAAGGGCTCGAAAACGCGCTTCGCCCGGAAAGGGCCAACCTCAATTTC
Organism: uncultured Sphingomonadaceae bacterium; assembly: GCA_964422665.1. GTDB lineage: Bacteria > Pseudomonadota > Alphaproteobacteria > Sphingomonadales > Sphingomonadaceae > DASWIR01. The sequence goes on from CAYRCH010000053.1 coordinate 12,463, forward strand.
GACCGCGACTATTTCATCGCGGGCAGCGAGATCATCCCGGTCGAAGGCAAGGTGTTTCGGGGCGACTACCGGCTGACCGGAGACCGGCCCTATTCGAGCCTCGAATTCCTGCGCAATCACGAGCAGGCGATCGAAGCGCTCGGCGGCCGGAAGATCGCCGGCACGCTCGACACCGGCGAATTTGCGCGCGAAGTGCGCAACGATATTCCCGCACCCACAGGACGATGCTTCAGGGCCTCCTGCAAGGAAACGGATTTCTACCTGATCCGGCAGGGCGGCAAGGAATGGTGGATTTCGGTCGGCACGGGTTCCCTTCCGCTGCACGGCTATGTCACCGTGCTCGAAAAGCAGAGCATGAAACAGAGCTTCTCGTTCAAGAGCGCCGACGCGCTGAAACAGGCGCTCGACAAGGACGGGCGCGTGCCCGTCTATATCGAATTCGATGTCGACCGCGCCTCGATCCGGCCGGCGGCCCGCCCTGCCGTCGACGAGATCGTCAAGCTGCTGCAGGGCAATCCGAGCCTCACCGTTTCCATCGAGGGCCACACGGACGACACCGGGACCGCCGAACGGAACCAGACCCTTTCGCTGGCCCGTGCCGAGGCGGTCCGGGCCGAACTGATCGCCGCGGGAATCGCCCCCTCGCGCATGAAGACGGCCGGCTTCGGATCGTCGCGGCCGCTGGCCAGCGGCTCGGGCGAGGATGCCCGTGCGCGCAACCGCCGGGTGGAACTGGTGCGGACCTAACTTCGCCGCCGGTTCCTCAACGTTTTTCGACTTTTAACCTTCGCCCCCTACGGCCCTGCCATCGAATGTTGGGGGGCATCATGTTGCACATTGCGGTCCAGGTGCGGGAACTCGTTTCCAGCAATATTTCCGGCATGGTCGAGGCGGCAAACGATCCGCGAAAGATGCTCGGCCTCCTGCGCCGGCAGATCGAGGAAGCGATCATCTCGCTCCAGGGCGACCTGACGCGCGCCCAGCGGCGCGAGGCCCGGCTGTCCCGCGAAGCGTCCGCGCTGGACCAGTCCGCCGGAGACTGGCTCGGAAAGGCCAAGATCGCCCTCGACCACGACCGGGAAGACCTCGCGAGATCGGCGATCCTCGCGAAAGAGGATGCGCTGCTCCAGGCGCAGGAACGCAGCCGCGCTGCCGCCCTTGCCGGTGAAGAGGCGCGCGAAATGGAAGATGCCTTGAAACAGCTGGAGGGCAAGCTCGCCGAAACGCGCACGCGGCTGGCCCAGCTGGAACAGCCGAAAGCGGGTGCCGTTGCCTCAGATGGCGGTTCGCCGCTCGGCGGACTGTCCGCAGACCGGGGCAGCCGGATCGAACGCCGGATGGAAACCATCGAACGCCTGGAAAAGCGGATCGATTTCGCCAGCGCGGGTGAAGCAGGATCGCCGGAACGCTCGGCTGCCTCGGCCGATGCGGAGATACTCCAGCTTCAGCGGACGGCGAAAGTCGATGCCGAGCTGGCAGCGCTTAAATCCGCCAAACCGGCGACAAAACCGGCCCGCGTCAAGCGAGCGAAGGCAAAAGCGAAGAAATAGCCGAGACGGCGCGCATGTGCGCCGCCGGCCCTACTTCGCCAGTTCGACTTCCTCGAAATCGAGCTCGACCGGAGTCGCGCGGCCGAAGATCGAGACGCTGACCTTGACCTTGTTCTTGTCGAA
>CAYRCH010000054.1:0-5187 GCA_964422665.1 uncultured Sphingomonadaceae bacterium
CGCGCCAACATCGATCAGCCCGGCATTGGAAGCCGAGATATCGACATTGTTGCCGATACCAACCTGAGCGAGCCCTGCGCCGGCGATGACGAAGGCGCCGGCCTCATCATCGCCCGTGGCAGCACCGACAGCCGAGACCTCGATGGCGCCCGAAGCGGAGTTCGTGAAATCGATATCGACATCCACACCGGTGCCAGGAGCAAAACCGACCTGGCCCACACCGACACCCGCCAGCACCAATACGCTCGCCTCATTGGCTTCCGCGGCTGCATCGGCCGAAACGCTGACCGCACCGTCATTGGTCATGGCAATGGTCTGGTCGCCGGTGCTCAGGAAACCCGCCTGAACCGCGCCAGCCAAGGCCACAGCGGCCGCGGCCGCGTCATCGTCTGCCACGGCGTCGGCTTCAGCCGAAACGGCAATCACGCCGGCCGTGCCGTTAGCCATGCTCAGGCCAACCGGGCCATCGACCAGTGCAGCAATCTGTGCCGCGCCGATACCGCCGATCGCCAGGGCGTCTGCCTCATCGCCGGTCGTACCGGCCACCGCGGATGCATCTGCCACCACGCCGATCGAAGCGTTGTTGTCGAGCGCAAGCGAAGCGCCGCCGACATTGAAAGCAGCCTGCCCAGCGCCGAAACCGGCGATTGCCGCAGCATCTACGACAGTGCCTTCCGCCAAGGCAATGGCCGAGACATTGATCCCGTCGGCTGTGCCGGTGCCATTGTTGACCAGCGACATATCAGCCGCGGAATTGAGATTGACGGCGATCTGCCCCGCGCCGCCGAGGGCAACCGCCAGCGCGTCGGCATCGCCAGCATCGGCGTTGGCGGTCGCATCCACGCCGATCGCACCGCTATTGGTAAGCGCGAGGTTGGCGCTGTCGCCATTGAGCACGCCCTGCCCGGCTCCGAGCCCCGCAAGAGCGAACGCGTTGGCCGAGCTGGCCGTACCGCCCGTGTCCACAGCATCCGCATCGGCGAGAGCGCCAACATGAATGACGCCGCCGGCCGAGTTGGTCAGCGCAAGATCAGCCGAAGAAAAGCTGAACGCGAAACCCGCAGCACCGATCCCCGCGATCGCGTTCGCTGAGGCAACGGCCGAGGTCCCTTCGCTGGCATTGGCGTTCGCCACCGCATCCACGTCGATTAGACCGCCATTACTGATGTCCACATCGACCGAGTCCGAACCGATGCCGCCGGCAACGAGGCCGCCAAGGACAGTCGCCTCGGCAACCGCATCGCCATCGGGCGTTACGGCATTCGCATTGGCTTCAAAGCCCATCGAGCCGGTATTGTCCACATCGACCGCGGCCGACTCGATGCCATCGGCGATAATCAAAGCGCCGAGGCCCATGCCCGCATCCGCGTTCGCATTGCCCGCACCCGCTGTGGTCACAGTCGCATTCGCAGTCGCGGCGACATTCAGCACACCGCTATTGGCAAACACCGCAGCCGCAGCACCGGTCGCACCGATCGCGTTCACATCAACATTGATCGCTGCAAACGCCGCGATGCCCGCATTCGCATTCTGCGCGCCCGCGCCGGTGGCGTTGGCAACCGCCTCAATCGTCGCTGTCCCCGCATTGGAGAACGCGACATCCGCATTGCTCGCAGTCGCAGTGCCCTGAAGAACGAACAACCCGTTGGTCGTGGCGTTCACAATCGCGTTCACCGTGCCGGAAGCGGTGGGGGGAGTCACACCGAAAACCTGCGGCGCCGCGGTCTCAACTTCCATCGTCAAATCGACAAAAGTATCGTTGTCCACCAAGTCGCAGCCATTCTGCGCCGTGAAGGCGCAAGTGGTGGTCAGAGTGGCCGCGCCGGCCGGCAGCGCGCTCAGCGCACCAAGCGATACGCCGGCAACAAGATAGCGGCGATAGTTGCGATTCATCATGTGAACTCCCTGCGTCCTTAACCTCGAGCGAGGCCCCTCAAATACTCGAGTCGCATATGCGCAACGCGCACCTCGAACCCCCTCGGGCACGAGATTGCGAACTCTTCGGGATGCTCTTTAGAAAAGCGGGACTCTATTGTCCATGCCAAAAATAGCCGGAATCCAAGACTTTCATCCGGCGAAACCGACTGCTGTCAAATTACAGCGCAGGACAGTTGCAGAATAGACACTATCAACCGCGGCCGCGATAGGTGGCGACTCCCTGATCGGGGAGCCAAAGGCCTTCCGGCGGCAGGCCGCTTTGCCAGAAGACATCGATTGGAATCCCGCCGCGCGGATACCAATAACCTCCAATTCGGAGCCATCGCGGCGCGGCTTCGGCGAAAAGCCGCTCCCCGATCCCCACCGTCACATCCTCGTGAAAGCCCGCGTGGTTGCGGAATGCGCCAAGGAAAAGCTTCAGGCTCTTTGATTCCACAATCGTCTTGTCCGGCACGTAGTCGATCACGAGGTGCGCAAAATCCGGTTGCCCGGTCACCGGGCACAGCGAGGTAAATTCGGGCGCAACAAAGCGAACCATATACAAGGCTCCGGAACGCGGGTTCGGAACATAATCGAGCACCGCCTCCTCCGGGGATGGCGGGAGTGCGGATTGCTGGCCCAGATGGCGTGGACCCGAGAAGGAACCTTCGGTCATGTGTCGCCTGATGCCGCGCCGAGGCGTGGGAAACAAGAGCCGGGGCGCGACCGACCCTATATACGCACGACATTGACGCAGCGAGTTCAGCCGCTATTCAAGCGCGCCCCTCGCAATGGCGCAGGGCCAAGGCTTTTATGAGATCGAAACGCACATTCCTTCTGGCCGGGCTGGCCGGGCTGGCGCTCGGCGGGATGCATCCGAGCGCGGCGGCAGCGCAGGATGGGTTTCAGTTGCCGCCCTCGCCTGGCGAGACAGGCACAGTGCAGGGGCCCGTCGCGGAGGGAGTCCCACCCCCGCGATCGCCGCAACCCACGCCTTCCCCTACGCCCGCACCCCGGCCCTCCCAGGCGATCGAACCGATAGAAATCCCGGCACCGGAGGCATCGGCAAGCCCTTCCTCTGCGGCACCTCCTGCCACGCGTGCAAGCCCGACTGCGGAGCCACGCGCTGCGACGTCGCCTTCGCCTGCCGAACTGGAGACGGACGGCGCAGAGAGCGAAGCAGCGGATGAACCGGCCCCAGAAGCCGCGCGCGCGGATCCAGCCGAACCGGCCCGCACGCCCCAGGCGCCCTACCCGGCGCAAGTGCCTCTGGATCCTTTGCCGGAGTCGGAACTGGAAAGCGGTCAGGAAGGACGATCCATTCCGTGGTTGCTGATTGCCCTGGCGCTGCTTGCCCTTGCCGGTGCAGGTGCAGCGCTCTGGTGGTGGCGACGGGAAAGCACCGGGCGCGAAATATTCGTCATCCCGACCATCCAGCGTCCCGTCCCTGTCGATCGAAAAATCGCCCCAGGCGAAGAACAACTTTCGCCAAGCGCAACCAAGGCGGCTTCGCCCACCTCGCCAGACACATCGAAGAAAGAAAATGAGGATGACGAGGATGCGCCAACCAACCCGCTGCGGGTGGCGCTCGAACCGCGCCAGCTTCGCCTGTCGCTGGTCAATGCCACGCTTTCCTACCGGCTTCTGCTCACCAATAGCGGCGAAGTGCCGCTGACCGATATCGCGATCAGCGGTGATATGATATCGGCGCATTCGTCGCTAAGCCGCGAGCAACAGATCGCCACTCCGGACCAGCCACTTGAACCGATTCAGACGATTGACCGCCTTGCGGCCGGAGAAAGCCGTACGGTTAGCGGGCAATTCCAGCTGCCCCTGCCCATGATCCGGCCCATAACCCGAGGCGAGATCGCGCTGTTCGTGCCGCTGGCGCGACTTTCGATCGTTGCACGGGGCGAGAATGGGGGGCAGCCGACGGTCATAACGTCGGTTGTCGGACAGATTCCTCCTCGCGGCGCGCGGGGCCTGCAACCGTTCCGGCTCGATCTCGGGCCGCGCACCTATTCCGAACTTTCGCAGCGCGCTTTCGCCTGATCGGCTCCCGGCCTCGACGGAGCGGAGAGAGCCGTCTAAGCCTGATGGCCATGCAGAGTCTCGTTTCAACCGAATGGCTTGCTGCCGAACTGGGCGCAGCTGACCTGGTGATCCTCGACGCTTCGGCCCACCTGCCCGATGCCGGGCGGGATCCCGCAGCAGAATTCGTCGCGGCGCATATCCCGCGTGCGCGTTATCTCAACCTTGCCGCACTGATCGATCCGGACAGCCCCGTGCCATCGGCGATTCCGACAGCCATGCAGTTTACCGAGCGGATGCAGGCCCTGGGCGTCAACCGGGAAGACCGGGTGGCGATCTATGACGACAGCGCGGTCAAGACTTCGGCCCGCGCATGGTTCATCGCCCGGCTTTACGGGATGAGGAACGTCGCGATCCTCGACGGCGGCCTCGGCAAGTGGCGTGCAGAGGGCCGCCCGATGGAAAGCGGCGCGGCGGCGGCGGATATTCCGCGCGGAAATTTTGAGGCCTGCGAAGGCTTCGGCACCGTCCGCAGCAAGGCCGACATGCTCGCCAATCTCAAGCGCGGCGCCGAGCAGGTGGCCGATGCGCGCGGCGCGGGCCGCTTCACCGGCGAGGAGCCGGATTTCCGGCCGGGCGTGCCAAGCGGCCATATTCCCGGCTCGCGCAACCTGCACTTCGGCAAGGTAATGAACGAGGACGGCACGTTCAGGGATGAGGCCGGCATCCGTGCTGCCTTTGCCTCCGCAGGGATCGACCTCGACCGCCCGGTCGCGACCACATGCGGCGGCGGTGTTACCGCGGCCGTGCTGCTCTTCGCCATGGACCGGCTCGGCAAGCAGGACGTGTCGCTGTATGACGGCAGCTGGAGCGAATGGGCCATGGATCCGGATGTGCCCAAGGCGACTGGCGAGCCGGAGCCTGCCGCATGAGCAAGGAGCGTCGGGACCGTGGGCCGGGCACGCGGCTGGTCGAAGCCGGCCGGCGGAAGGAATGGACCGGGCCGGTCGTCAACCCGCCCGTCTGGCGCGCCAGCACGCATCTCTACGACGACAGCGCCGACCTCGCGCGGGGCCGGCCAAACGAGGACGGGCATTTCTACTACGGCCGCCGCGGGGCCCCGACGCAATGGGCGCTGGCCGATGCGTTGACCGAGCTGGAGCCAGGGGCGGCGGGAACGGTGCTGTACCCGAGCGGCGTGGCGGCGATCTCCCACACGCTGATGGCGATATTGCAGCC
>CAYRCH010000054.1:5287-14022 GCA_964422665.1 uncultured Sphingomonadaceae bacterium
TTTTACACGAAGCTGCGCCGTCACTCGCAGTCCATGGGGCAGGTGGTCTCGCCCGACGACGCCGCGCTTGCTCTGCGGGGGTTCAGGACGATGGGCGTGAGGCTCGAACACGAGACGCGGAGCGCCCTAAAGATCGCCGAATGGCTTTCCGTGCAACCGCAAGTCGCCGCCGTGCTCTGCCCGATGCTTCCCGGTGCACCGGGTCATGAGATGTGGGGGCGGGATTTCATCGGAGGCTGCGGACTGTTCAGCTTCGTCCTGAAAGCGGAGGATCAGGCGAGCCGCGCGCGCTTCATCGACGCGCTCGAATTGTTCGGCATCGGCTACAGCTGGGGTGGCTTTGAAAGCCTAGTGATCCCCTTCGATCCGCCGCGCGATCTTCGCCGGTGGCCTCCCGGGACCGAGGGCGGGCTAGGCGTTCGGCTTTCCATTGGCCTTGAAGACTGTGACGACCTGATATGCGACCTGCAGCAGGCGTTCAATCGGACTGAAAGCCCATGACAGCCAATCCAGCGCCCCCTCTTCAGTCCGATGTTTCACCTGCCGAAGAAACACCGGCCGAGCCTGAAACCATTCGTGCGGCCGAAGATATCCGGCAAGTGGTGGCCTCCCGCGACCAGACTATCGGCGATGCCGTCGATTACCTGGATTCCTTGGCGCTGAGCATCGGGGACACGCGCATTTCCATGTGGGACGCGCTGGTAGCCTGCGCGGTGATAGGGGCGGTGGTCGTGTTCGCCTGGCTGGCCAGCCGGATCGCGCACGCACTGCTGAAACGGATCACCCGGCTCGACCCGTCACAAGCCCTGCTTGCGGACAAATTGCTGTCCATAGCCGTCTGGTCGTTGGCAATCCTCCTGGGCATCGATCTGCTCGGCGTCGATCTCACCGCCTTGGCCGTGTTTTCCGGCGCTTTCGGTCTAGCCATCGGCTTTGGATTGCAGAAAACTTTCGGCAATCTGATCGCAGGCATCATTCTTCTCATGGACCGCTCGATCAAGCCCGGCGATGTAATCTCGGTGGCCGATTCCAGCGGCCAGGAGAGTTTTGGCCAGATCCGCAAGATCGGGATCCGGGCGATTTCGGTAATCACTCGCGATAGAACCGAATATCTTATCCCGAACGAGATGCTGATGATTAATCAGGTCATCAACTGGTCGTACAGTTCCCGCGACGTAAGGGTGAAAGCTCCGGTTGGCGTCTCCTATGACAGCGATCTCGAACTGGTCGAGAAGCTGCTCCTCGAAGCCGCCAACGATACTCCGCGCGTGCTCGAAAGTCCCGCACCGCGAGTGAACCTGAAGGGCTTTGGCGACAATTCGGTCGATTTCGAAATTCGCTTCTGGATCCAGGATCCCGAAGAGGGGATGGGGAATATCCGTTCCGAAGTTTACAAGCGCGTCTGGAAGCTGTTCCAGGAAAACGGCGTCGAGATCCCGTTCCCCCAGCGCGACATCAATTTGCGAACCAACGACCAGTTCGATCGATTGGTCGAAGCGATCGGGCAGCGGATGGAAAAATCAGGAGGCTAAAGCTCTCCTGTCCCTGGCCAAACGCATTCTCGCTGGCGAGACGGCTCTCAGGAGGCCAAATCGCCCTGCATGGACAGGATAGGCACAGTATACCTTGTCGGAGCAGGCCCGGGTGATCCGGATCTCGTGACATTGCGCGCAGCGCGTCTTATCGGCGAGGCACCGCTCATCATCCATGACGGGCTGGTCGACCCAGCGATCCTGGCAATGGCGTCGCCGGACGCCACGCTGATTTCCGTGGCCAAACGCCGCGCGCGTCACACGCTGCCGCAGGAGGATATCTGCGCGTTGCTGGTGCGAGAGGCCCTCGATGGGCAGGACGTTGTCCGCCTGAAAGGTGGGGATCCCTTTGTCTTCGGCCGCGGCGGAGAAGAGGCCGAAGCCTGCCGCGCGGCCGGTGTTCCGGTCGAAATCGTCCCCGGCATCAGCGCCGCAAACGGGGCAGCCGCTGCTGCGCAGATTCCCCTGACACACCGCGACCACGCCAGCATCGTCAGCTTTGTAGCCGGGCAGTGCAAGGGCCTGGCGGAGCAGAACTGGGCAGGGCTTGCCGGCCATGGACGCACGCTGGTGATTTATATGGGTGTGAAGACCGCGCCCCAGATTGCCGAGAAACTGATGGAAGACGGGCTAGCCCCGGAAATGCCAGTGGCGGTTGTGGAGAACGCTTCTCGGCCCGAGATGCGGGTGCTGCGCTCTTCGCTGGCCGGGCTGCCCTCGCTCGTCAAAACGCGCGGAGTAAAGAGCCCTGCCTTGATCATTATCGGAGACGTGGCGGGCGCCGACAGCGCCGCGCTCGCAAGAATTGCGCTGGAGGCGCACGCATGAGGATTTTGACCGGAAACGATCTGAAGACCGGAGCGGTCGTCTGGTGGGACGGCGAAGGCTGGTCGATCCATGTAGAACACGCTGTCGATACGGGCGAAGATGGCGAAGCTGTCATGCGGCGCGAAGAAGCGGCCTGCCGGGTCAACAATCCCTATGCGATCGATGCGGAGCGCGATGCGGAAGGCAATATCCGTCCGGCGCACATCAAGGATCGTGTGCGGGCTCTTGGTCCCACGGTACGCCCCGATCTTACATTGAAACCGGCCGATCCCGAGGCCCTGAACTGGGTGATCTGATGTACAGGTACGACAAATACGACCAGGCCATGGTGGATACGCGGGTGGAGGAATTCCGCGATCAGGCGCAGCGCCGAATCGAAGGCAAGCTAACCGACGACCAGTTTAAACCGCTGCGGCTCAAGAACGGCCTGTACCTCCAGTTGCATGCTTACATGCTGCGGGTAGCGATTCCTTACGGCACGCTGGATTCGCGCCAGATGCGCAAGCTGGCCGAAATCGCCCGCAAATACGACCGGGGCTACGGTCACATCACCACGCGTCAGAACATTCAGTACAACTGGATCAAGCTCGAAGACGCGGCGGACATCCTCGCCGAGCTGGCCTCGGTGGAGATGCACGCCATCCAGACAAGTGGCGAAAGTATCCGCAACGTTTCTGCCGACCAATATGCCGGCGCCGCGGCCGATGAAATCATCGATCCTCGCCCCTGGGCCGAACTGATCCGGCAAATGACAAATTTCATGCCCGAATTCAGCTACCTCCCGCGCAAGTTCAAGATCGCCGTGATCGCGAGCGAGGCCGACCGCGCGGCGCTGCGCTGGCACGACGGCGCCTTCCGGATCGTCAAGAACGAAGCGGGCGAGATCGGATTCGAAGTCTATGCCGGGGGCGGCATGGGCCGCACCCCGTTCATGTCCTATCGCATTCGCGACTTCCTGCCCACCGACCAGGTTTTCTCGTATCTGCAGGCTATCCTGCGGGTGTGGAACCGGCACGCGCGGCGGGACAACATTCACAAGCAGCGGATGAAGATCCTGGTCCATGAACTGGGCCAGGAAGAGTTCACCCGGCAGGTCGAGGAGGAATTCCAGAACTTCCTTGAGCAGGGTCACGATTTTCCGCAGGCCGAGTACGATCGGATCGCCGCCTATTTCGATCCGCCGCCCTTCGAGACTGGCCTTTCCGAGGAAATCGACCGTTCCGATGCGGATTTCGCTCTCTGGGTGGACCGCCAGACGGTGCCTCACAAGGCCCCGGGCTATGCCATCGTCAATATCAGCCTCAAGCCGATCGGCGGAATTCCGGGCGACATCAGTGCCGAGCAGATGGAGCTCGTGGCCGATCTCGCTAAGCGTTACAGCTTCGACGAGCTGCGCGCGACCCATGCGCAGAACCTGGTTTTGCCCCATGTTCGCAAGGCCGATCTCCATGCGGTGTGGAGTGCGCTGGTCGAGGCCGGACTGGCCGATGCCAATCTCGACCTGGTAACCGATATTATCGCATGCCCCGGCCTCGACTATTGCAGTCTCGCCAACGCGCGTTCGATTCCGGTGGCGCAGAAAATCTCCGAACGCTTTGCCGGGCGCGAGGACGAACTTGGCGAACTTAAGATCAAGATTTCTGGCTGCATCAATGCCTGCGGCCATCATCACGCCGGCCACATCGGCATCCTGGGTGTCGATCGCAAAGGCAGCGAAAGCTACCAGCTACTCTTGGGCGGCTCCGGTGCGGAAGACGTCTCGCAGGCAAAAATCACCGGCCCGGGCTTCGACGAAGACGGAATTGTGGAGGCCGTCGAAAAGGCGACCGACCTCTATCTTGCCCAGCGCGAAGACGGGGAGCGGTTCCTCGATACTTATCGCCGGATCGGCATGGAACCGTTCAAGGAGGCGATCTATGCTTGAGACATTGCGGCTTCGCGATGACGAGCCGGTGGACGAACCTGCCGTCACCCTCGATGCTTTTCTCGACCAGACAAACGCTGCCTCGGTAAGAGTGGAGGCAGGCGACGACGTTCGGCGTTTGCTGCCTGCGCTCGACCGTGTGCGATTGGTGGAAGTGGATTTTCCCAAGTTTCGCGATGGACGAGGCTTCTCGACCGCAAGAATCCTGCGCGAGGCCGGCTATACAGGAGAGATAAAGGCCACTGGCGAAGTGCTGGTGGACCTGATCTTCTTCATGCAGCGCTGCGGCTTTGACAGCTTTGCACCGGATACGCCTTTCGATCCGGAAGACGCCGAGACGGCGCTCAACCGGTGGCCGCACGTGTACCAGCATGCGGCGGATGACCGCGTGCCGATATGGAAGCTGCGCCATGGCGGATCCGATTAAGGTGTCCTCTCGCCCGCGTGACAGGATCGATGTCGGCCCGCGCTTCACCGAGGCGGACGCGATCCGGTTGAACCGCATGTTTCGCGGCGCGGAGACGGTCGACCTGCTCGAAGCGGTGCTGAAGGATGGGATCGCCGGCGATATCGCAGTGGTATCGAGCTTTGGCGCGGAGAGCGCTGTGCTGCTGCACATGGTGGCCCGGACCGCGCCCGACGCACCGGTACTGTTCCTGGAAACGCACAAGCACTTTCCCGAAACGATTGCCTATCGCGACCAGCTGGTTGCGCATCTCGGTCTTACGAACCTGCAAGTTCTAGAGCCGGATCCGGTCGAACTGGCGAAGAAAGATGATAATGGGCTCCGCTGGAGCTGGGATCCGGATGGCTGCTGCGAAATCCGGAAGGTGAGACCGCTGGCCAAAGCCCTGGCGGGGTTTGACTCATCGTTGACGGGGCGAAAGAGCTTCCAGACCAGCGACCGCGCCAATCTGCCCCGTTTCGAAATCGATCTCACCGACAGCCAGGGAAGGCTGAAGGTCAATCCGCTGATCGACTGGTCGCCGGATGACATCGAGGCTTGGTTCACGAAACACATACTGCCACGCCACCCGCTGGTCGCCGAGGGGTATCCCTCAATCGGTTGCTCGCCCTGCACGAGCAAGGTCGCGCCGGGCGAGGATCCGCGCTCCGGCCGCTGGGCCGGCCTGGACAAGACCGAGTGCGGCATTCACTCGCCGAACAATCCTGGCAGGCGCGACCTGCCGGTGGGCGACTACGATCCGGGATTGTGATCGCTGGAGCGGAAGCTCCTTCAGAGCCAGCCTTCGCGGCGATACCATTCCGCCGTTTCCGCCAGCCCCTGCGGCGTTTCTACCTGCGGGGTCCAGAGATCGGCAGGCGGCGCCTTGCCAGGATCGCAAGTCCAGTCCGGATGGGTGAGGTAGCTGATGCGGTCCGCGGTCAGCTTGGCCTTCTCCCGCCGCAGGAGCCGTTCCGCGCGAGACAGGCCGAGAAGCGTGGCGCGCGAAAACTGGGGAACCGCCACCCGCCGCCCCATTGCAGTGCCGATCGCGGTGGCAAGGTCGCGGTGCGTCCAGCCGCCTTCGCGTCTGTCGTCAGGCTCATAGGTCTGACCCAGTACTTCATCGCCGGCTTCGGTAAGATCCACCAGAAGCCGTGCGAGATCGGCCACATGGATCAGCGAACTCCGGCCTGCTCTCGGCATGGGGACGATGCCCCATTTTGCCGCGCGGAACAGCTCGAATATCTCAGTGTCGCGCGGGCCGAACACTCCGGGCGGACGGACCACGGTCCATTCCAGCGGCGATGCCCTGACGATTTCTTCGCCCCGACGTTTCGAGGCCCCGTAGGTCGAAAGCGAGGGTTCGCGCGCGGCCAGCGACGAAACATGGACGAAACGCCCTACGCCCCGGTCAAGCGCCGCACCGACTACGCTGCGGGTGCCCAGCGCGTTCCCCGCTTCGAAGACCGCCGGATCGGGCGTGTTCACCACTCCCGCCACATGGATCACGGCCCGGGCGCCATCGACCAGCGCTTCCAGGGCAGGCTGCGCCGAAAGATCGCCGCGCACCCAGTCGACACCGGGAAGGGGTTCCTGCGGGCGCCGCGTCAGTGCCCGCACCTCGTGTCCACGCGCGGCCGCCTCATCGAGTACTGCCCGGCCGACAAAGCCGGTGGCACCGGTAACCGCAATCGGGCCGGTCTTGCTCACAAGATCACCATGTGGTCCCGGTGGACCACTGCAGCGCGCGGAGCGTAGCCGAGAATCACCTCATGATCCCCGGTACGGCGGCCCTGAAGGTTTTCGCATTCCGCATTGCTGTATTCGACAAGCCCCTGAGCCAGTACGCGGCCCTGCTCATCCTCGATGCTCACCGGATCTCCGCGCTCGAAGGCGCCTTCGACCCCGACGACGCCGCTGGCAAGCAGGCTGGCGCCCTGCGCGAGCGCCTTCGCACAGCCGGCATCGACCACCAGCTTGCCCCGCATGCGCATACGGCCGCCAAGCCACGCTTTGCGCGCACCGTCCTTGCGGCGCGGCAGGAACAGCGTTCCCCGGTTTTCGCCAAGCGCCTTGCCGATCGGAGCGTTATGCGTGCCATTGATTATAGCGAGCGCTATCCCCGCGCGTTCGGCAATCCCGGCCGCCTGAAGCTTGGAAACCATACCGCCCGAACCCATGCCCGAACGTGAGCCGGGTGAGGCCATTGACCGGATTTCGTCCGATATCCCCCGCACCACCGGAACCAGTTCCGCGCCGGGCTCGGCCGGATCCCTGTCGTACAGGCCATCCACATCGGAAAGCAGCATGACGGCATCCGCCTGCGCCGCCTGGGCCACACGCGCGGCCAGCCGGTCATTGTCGCCGAAACGGATTTCTTCGGTGGCGACGGAATCGTTTTCATTGATGACCGGCACCGCTCCAGCCTGGAGCAGCCGCGCAATGGTCGCCGCCGCATTGAGATAGCGTCGCCGGTCTTCAAGGTCTTCGATCGTGAGCAGCAGTTGCGCGGCGACCAGATTTTCCTTGCCGAGAAGCTCCGACCACAGTTCGGCGAGCGCAATCTGGCCTACTGCCGCCGCAGCTTGCGCATCGGCAAGGCTTCCCCGTCCACCTGCCGGAAGGCCGAGCTTTGCAGCGCCCATGGCGATGGCTCCCGAACTGACGACCACCACATTCTGGCCGCGCGCCCGCGCCGCGGCGATCTCGCCAACGAGGCTCGCCAGCCAGTCCCGCCGGGCCTTTCCATCACTGCCAACGAGCAGCGCGGAACCGACCTTCAGGACCAGCAGCGGCGCATCTGCCGGGCTGGCCAGGTCTTTGAGATTGGCGATGCTCATGGCGCGGCGGCTTAGCGAAGGGCGAGACCGGAAGGAAGTGGCCTCAATCGAGGGGCGACCACTCAGCGCCTTCTTCCGTTCCCACATCCGGGTCGTGCCGAGGTTCCTCGGTCCCCGTCACTTCGGGCAGATATTCCAGCACCGCATCGAGCAGCGCCTCGATGCCTTCGCCTGTCGCACCCGATATGGGGAACACACGATCGACCCCGGCCTCGCGCAGCTCCTCCGTGAATCCTTCCACCAGTTCCGGATCGGCCAGATCGACCTTGTTGAGCGCAACCAGTCGCGGCTTCTCCTCCAGGCCTTCGCCATAGGCGGCCAACTCTCCCTCGATTGTGGCCAGCGCCTCGGCCGGATCGGTACCCGCAATATCGATCAGGTGGATAAGCACCCGGCACCGCTCCACATGGCCCAGAAAGCGATCGCCGATCCCGGCGCCCTCGGCCGCGCCTTCGATGATCCCGGGAATATCCGCCAGCACGAACTCACGGCCCTTGTGGTTCACCACGCCAAGCTGCGGAATCAGCGTCGTAAAGGCGTAATCGCCGACCTTGGCGCGCGTATTGGTGACGAAATTTATGAAAGTGGATTTTCCCGCATTGGGCAAACCGACCAGCCCGGCATCGGCCAGCAGCTTGAGCCGCAGCCAGACCCACATTTCCTCGCCCGGCTCGCCTGGCTGGTGCTGGCGCGGGGCGCGGTTGGTGCTTGTCTTGTAGCTCGCATTGCCGCGCCCGCCCATGCCGCCTTCGAGCATAACGACGCGCTGCCCAGGAGCGGTAAAATCCGCAAGAATTTCACCGTCTTCGTCGGAGATCACCTGAGTACCGACAGGCACCTTGATCACCAGGTCCTCCGCTCCGGCTCCGGTGCGATCCTTGCCCATCCCATGGCCCCCGCGTCGGGCTTTGAAATGCTGAGTGTAGCGAAAATCGATCAGCGTGTTCAGCGCCGGCACGGCCTCGAACACGATGTCGCCGCCTTTGCCCCCGTTGCCGCCGTCGGGGCCACCATATTCGATGTATTTCTCCCGCCGAAAGCTCACCGCTCCCGGACCGCCGGCCCCGGATTTGATGAATATCTTGGCCTGATCGAGAAAATGCATGTGAGGCTCCTAGCCCGAGCGAGGCGCCCATGTCGAACGTGGATGTTGCTTGAAGTCA
>CAYRCH010000055.1:0-4036 GCA_964422665.1 uncultured Sphingomonadaceae bacterium
GGCATAGCCAAGCTGACGGACAAGGACGTGCCGGGCCGGTGCTGCGCCGAGTGGCTGATGCAGGAACTCGCCCTCGCCAATGGAGTCGCCACCCGGCGGGCGGCGCTCGATGAGCAACTGCCCATGGCGCTGGATGCAGACACCAGGGGAATCGTGCTCAATTTTTCCCGGCTGAACTGACCGGGCGCCGCCTCAGCCCAAATGTTTGGCGAAGAATTCGCGGGTCCGCCTGTCGGCCAGCTGCGCGCCATCCTCGTTGCGGCGGCTGCCCGAAGTCGCGGCGAAGCCGTGATCGAGCCCTTCATAGTCGTGCAGCGTGACCCTGGGATGGGGATCCAGCACCTCGTGCATCTTGGCCTGGGCTTCCGGACTGACAAAATGATCCGCGGTCGGCACATGCAGCATCAGCGGATTGGCGATGGCGTGTGCTTCGCCGAGCATTTGGTCGATCATCACTCCGTAATAGCCGACGCTGGCGTCGACATCGGTTCGCGTGGCGGCCATGTAGGCTAGCCGTCCGCCGAGGCAGAAGCCGACCACTCCCACCTTTTCCAATCCTTCGGTGTTGCGGCAGTACCGGGCAGCGGCCTCGATATCCTTCACCCCGTCATCCGCTGAATATTTCTGCATGTTACCAATGGCTTGCTGGAATTCCGATTCGACGTCGGGATCGAGCTCGCTTCCCGCTGCGAAACGCCAGAAAATATCCGGCGCGATCGCCAGATAACCCAGCGCGGCCCAGTCATCGCATTTGCGCACGATGCCGGCATTCACCCCGAAGATTTCGGGAATGACGATGATTGCGGCACGGGGTTTTCCTTCGGGACGAGCGCAGTAGGCGGGAATTGCGCCTTCGCCGTCCAGTGCCGGGATGGTGATGTTGGTGGGCATGGCTTGCATTCCTCTCCTCTGGGGTTCCGTCGACCGCCAACCTATTGTGATGCGATGGACTTTGCCAAGGGCCTGTGACAGGCTCGCAGCCGGGGACGCACCCCATAGTTCGCCCCTGCTGGAGATCGCCGCCGATGAAAGTCAATGTCGAGATCGAATGCACGCCGGAGGAGGCCCGCCGGTTCATGGGCCTGCCCGATGTCGAGAAGGCCAACGCCGCTTATGTCGACGCGATGGCCGATGCGATGAAGGGTGTGAACAATGCGGACCAGCTGGCCGAATATGCCAGCCAACTGGCGCCGATGGGCCAGATGGGCCTGAAACTGTTCCAGAGCTTCCTCGAGAGCAGCAAGGCGTTCGGTGAAGGCGCCGGCGGCGGAAAATCAAGCGAAGGCGGCAAGAAGAAGGACTGAAACCTCTCCCGTCGCGGGAGACGCAGCGCGCCGATGGAGACGATTTTCGCCCTTTCGAGCGGTTCGCCGCCTGCAGGCATCGCCGTCATCCGGGTGAGCGGGCCGGGCGCAGGGAAAGCGCTTTTGTCGCTGGCCGGCTCGCTGCCGGAGCCCCGCCATGCCAGCCTGCGTCATTTCCGGGATGCTGACGGCCAACTGCTCGACACGGGACTGGCGCTCTGGTTCCCCGGTCCGAACACGGCAACAGGGGAAGATCTGGCCGAGCTTCACCTGCACGGGGGCAGGGCGGTTGTCGCGGCGGTAGCAACGGCGCTTGGTGCGATCGATGGTCTGAGGCCGGCTCAGCCAGGAGAATTCACCCGCCGCGCCTTCGCCAATGGCAGGATCGACCTGGCGGAAGCCGAGGGGCTGGCCGACCTGCTGGCGGCGGAAACCGAATGGCAGCGCCTTGGGGCGCTGGAGCTTTCCAGCGGGAAATTCTCAGAGCAGCTCGAGCAAAGGCGCGTTCGTCTGCTGGCGCTGGCAGCGGAAGTCGAGGCCGCACTCGATTTCGACGACGAGGACGATGTTTCAGGGTTGCGCGATGGTTTTTCCGCGGATGTTGCGGCGCTGGGGCGTGAAATTGGCGAAGCGTCCGATGCACCGCGAGCCGAAGCGCTGCGTGAGGGCTTTCGCGTGGCGTTGGCAGGACCGCCCAATGCCGGGAAATCTACCCTTTTCAATGGATTGGTCGAGAGCGAGGCGGCTATTACCTCGTCGATTCCGGGCACCACTCGTGACGTGATCGAACGGTCGGTGGCGCTGGGCGGCGCGCCGTTCACTTTCGTCGACATGGCCGGACTGCGTGAAGAGGGGGCCGAGGAGATCGAAGCGATCGGGATCGAGCGCGCACGCGGAGAACTGGACCGCGCAGATTTGGTGCTGTGGCTTGGACCGGAGGGCGAGGGGCCGGACGGCGCTTGGGAAATCGAAGCGCAGGCAGACCGCGCGGGTCACGTGGCCAAGCGAGCGCCGCGCCATCGTATTTCCGCGGTGACGGGCGAAGGGATGGCCGAATTGCGTGCGGCGCTGGTGGCGCAAGCACGAGCCGCGATGCAGGCTCCGGGCAAGACGGCGCTCCATCGCCGCCAGCGAGAGTTGCTGGGCAAGGCGGCTGCGGCCCTAATGGGGGCGGCGGAGCAGTCCGATCCGCTCATCATCGCGGAGCATTTGCGGGAGGCGCGGCTGTGCTTCGACGCGCTGGTCGGACGCAGTGCGACCGAAGATATGCTCGATGCCCTGTTCGGGCGGTTCTGCATTGGCAAGTAGCTGATGTTTCACGTGGAACATTGCTTCCCTTTGACCTTGGCACGCCGCGCGATTATCCGCCCCCTCGTGAGCCAGTTCGACATCATCGTTGTGGGAGGAGGCCATGCGGGCTGCGAAGCAGCGGCGGTCGCCGCGCGCATGGGCGCGCGCACGGCGCTGGTGAGCTTCGACCTGTCCGCAATCGGGGCGATGAGCTGCAATCCTGCAATTGGCGGCTTGGGCAAGGGCCACCTGGTTCGGGAAGTCGATGCGTTTGACGGGCTGATCGGCCGCGCCGCCGATGCGGCGGCGATCCATTACCGCATGCTCAACCGCTCCAAAGGCAGTGCGGTCTGGGGTCCGCGCATCCAGGCCGACCGGGCGCTGTTCAAGGCGGCGGTTCAGAAAATGATCGCCGACTACGAGCAACTAGAACTGGTTGCGGGTGAAGCGGCCGAGCTTCTGCTGGAGAGTGGGCGCGTCGCCGGGATGCGCCTTGCCGACAATACGCTCCTGCATGCCCCGGCGGTGATCTTGTGCACCGGCACTTTCCTCGGCGGGAAACTGTTTCGCGGCGAGGAGGTGCTGGAAGGCGGGCGGATTGGTGAGGCCGCCGCGCTCCGGCTGGCAGAGCAGCTGCGCGAGGTCGATCTCCCTATGGCCCGGCTCAAAACCGGTACTCCGCCCCGTCTGGATGGACGAACGATCGACTGGGCCGTGCTGGAAGAGCAGCCATCGGATGCCGATCACTGGACGATCTCGCCGCTGACGGCGCAGCGCGCAAACCCGCAGCTCTTCTGCGCCATCACCCGCACCAATGCGCGCAGTCACGACGTCATTCGCGCCAATCTCCACCGTTCGCCCCTGTTTTCGGGTGCGATTGGGGCCGCCGGCCCGCGATATTGTCCAAGTATCGAGGACAAGATCCATCGCTTTGCCGATCGCGACGGACACCAGGTGTTTCTCGAGCCCGAGGGTCTGGCCACGCATCTGGTCTATCCCAACGGGATCAGCACTTCGCTTCCCGCCGACGTCCAGCTCGCCATGCTGCGCACCATGGCGGGGCTCGAACGTGTGGAGATCGAAGTGCCCGGCTATGCGGTGGAATATGATCACATCGACCCGAGGGCCCTGCGATCCGACCTGCAGCTCCGCGCCATTCCCGGCCTTTATTGCGCCGGGCAGATCAACGGCACGACCGGATATGAGGAAGCCGCGGCGCAGGGCCTGGTCGCCGGCATGCATGCCGCAGCGAATGTACTGGGCCGCGAAGCGGCGCCGCTCGACCGGGCGAACTCCTACATTGCGGTGATGATCGACGATCTCACCTTGCAGGGTGTGAGCGAGCCCTATCGCATGCTGACTGCACGCGCCGAATATCGGCTGAGGCTGCGGGCAAACAATGCCAGCACCCGCCTCACGCCTTTGGCGATCGCTGCGGGCTG
>CAYRCH010000055.1:4136-13992 GCA_964422665.1 uncultured Sphingomonadaceae bacterium
GGCGAGGAACTGCCGCTCGGGGATGATTTCCCCTTTGCAGAGATTGCCGGCCTTTCGAACGAGATGGTGGAACGGCTCGCAGCTGCGCGGCCGGGGACGTTGGCCGCGGCATCGCGCGTGCCCGGCGTGACTCCGGCTGCGCTCGCCGCACTGCTGGTCCATGCCAGGCGGCGGATGGCGGCATGATCGAAAGCGAAGCGGCGGCGCGCGCCTATGTCGAGACGATCGGCGATCAGGCGGCCATCGAACGGCTCGATTGGCTCGCGGCGGCGCTGAGGCAGGAAAATGCCCAGCAGAACCTCGTCGCGGCCAGCTCTCTTGGCGCGCTGTGGCAGAGACATATAGCCGACAGTGCGCAGCTTCTCACTTTCGTTCCGCCCGGCACGGAGGGACCCTGGCTCGATCTGGGCACCGGCGCCGGATTTCCGGGCCTTGTGATCGCCGCCTTGCGGCCCGACCTTGATATCAGGCTGGTCGAGTCGCGGCGCAAGCGAGTCGACTGGCTCGAGCGGGCGAGGCTCGAAATGGGGCTCGGGCACTGCCAGGTCTTGGGAAGCAGGCTCGAACTTGTGGAGAGTTTTCCCGCAGGGGTGATCTCCGCGCGCGCCTTCGCTCCGCTGCCCAAGCTGTTCGACTTATCCGCCCGGTTTTCCACACCGGCTACCTTCTGGCTGTTGCCTAAGGGGCGCTCTGCAGCGCAGGAATTGTCCAACCTGCCGCAAGAGCGACAGCGCATGTTCCACGTGGAACAATCGCGAACCGATCCGAGCGCCGGCATTATCGTCGGGCGGCTCGGAGGAAAAAGGGGTTAATATCCGATGATTTGCATTGCGGTCGCGAACCAGAAGGGCGGCGTCGGAAAGACCACCACGGCGATCAACATTGCCACGGCGATGGCGGCGACGGGCTGGCGCACCCTATTGGTCGACCTCGATCCGCAAGGCAACGCCTCGACCGGCCTGGGGATTTCAGCCGCGGACCGCGAATATTCCTCCTACGACCTCCTGCTCGAAGAGGAGAAAGTCTCCGAATGCGTGGTGCCGACCCATATTCCGCGGCTGGATATCGTGCCCGCCACCGTGGATCTGAGCGGTGCGGAAGTGGAGCTTGTGGGTCTGGAGCGGCGGACCGACCGGCTTCGCGCCGCGCTCGATGCGCATCGCGGGCATGACATTTGCTTCATCGACTGCCCGCCTTCGCTGGGCCTGCTCACGCTGAACGCGCTGGCTGCGGCCAATACTCTGCTGGTGCCGCTGCAATGCGAGTTCTTCGCGCTGGAGGGGCTCAGCCAGCTGCTGAAGACGGTCGAACGGGTGCAGCAGGGCTTCAACCCGTCGCTGGGGATCATCGGAATCGCCCTGACCATGTTCGACAGGCGCAATCGGCTGACGGACCAGGTGGCTGATGATGTCCGAGAATGCCTCGGCCCGCTGGTGTTCGAGACGGTCATTCCGCGCAATGTCCGCCTGTCGGAAGCGCCGAGTCACGGGCTGCCGGCATTGATTTACGACCAGGGCTGCGCGGGGAGCCAGGCCTATATGGCGCTGGCGCGCGAGCTTATCGGCCGCCTGCCGCCGCAGAGGGAAGCAGCATGAGCGAAGAACAGGATGCGAGCGCCGGCGCGGGCAAGGCGCCGCCGCGGCGCAAGCTCGGGCGCGGTCTCGGCGCGCTGCTGGGCGACACCAGGCGCGAAGAGGTGCATGTCCACCGCGATGGCGTAGCGGGCGACTCGTCTGGCGCTGCCAGAGATCGGGCGCGAATCGCCGACATGCCGCGCGAAGGGCTGGCGCATATCCCGGTGGCCGCCATCTCGCCGCTGCCCGGGCAGCCGCGCCAGCATTTCGACGAGGATGCGATTGCTGAGCTGGCCGCGTCGATCTCGGCGCGCGGGCTGATTCAGCCGGTCGTGGTGCGCCGCCGCGACGGCGCTTTCCAGCTGGTCGCGGGCGAACGCCGCTGGAGAGCCGCGCAGAAGGCGCAACTCCATGAAATTCCTGCAATAATTCGCGATCTCGACGACCGCGAAACGATTGCCATCGCGCTGATCGAGAATATCCAGCGGGAGGATCTGAGCCCGGTGGAGGAAGCGCGCGCCTACCACCGCCTGGCCGAGGATGAAGGGCTGACCCAGGCCGAAATCGCCGAGATGGTCGATAAATCCCGCAGCCATGTGGCCAATCTCCAGCGGCTGCTCTCGCTTCCCGAATCGGTGCTCGACCATGTCCAGGCCGGGCGGCTCACCATGGGCCACGCCCGCGCCCTGATCGGCCATGACGAGGCCGAATCGCTGGCGAATCGAATCATTGCCCAGCGCCTTTCGGTGCGGGAGGCCGAGCGGCTCGCACGCAAGGCGGCACCTGACGGGCGCCCGGCGGTGCAGCGGACAGCGCGGCCGCCGCAGGGCGGGGCGGGCGATGCCGACATCGCCGCGGTGCAGGCGCATCTGGAGGAATTTCTGGGCCTGCCGGTCCGCATCAACACCGATACCGACCCCAGATCGGGGGCCGTGACCATCCGCTATCGCACGCTCGATCAGCTGGATCTTATCTGCCAAAGACTAACGGGAGGAGGCATCTGATTTTCAACCCATTGAAAAACAATGGGTCCGTTGGTTAACAGTAGATTTGAATTCACTAAAATTTTAACCATCTAAATTAGCGAAGATGGAAGACAGCCGGTCCTAATAGAGGCTCACGGACGCTCTGGAAGGGCAGAGACGTTCGGCGGGGCCTTGGGATGCCTCGCGTTGAGTTTCGCTTGGAAGGGACCAGAACTATGTTGAAATCGATTCGTTTGGGCGCCGCCGGCGTCGCTATTGCCGCCACTCTTGGCATGACTTCCGCGGCGCACGCCGTGACCGCCCAGGCCACTGCGACGGCCGAGATCCTCGAAGCTCTGGACGTGGTGGCTGTTAGCGCTCTCGACTTCGGTGTGATCGCCGCCAACGGCGCCGGCACCGTCGCTGTTGCGACGAACAGCGGTGTCACCTGCGGCGCCAACCTGATCTGCACCGGCACGGCCGCGGCCGGCCAGCTGACCGTCGATGGCAGCGCCGGCGCCACGGTCGGCATTTCGCTTCCGTCGACGAGCACCACGCTCAACGGCCCGGCCAGCGCGACCATGTCGGTCACTGGCCTCACGCTCAGCGACGCAACGCTGGTGCTGTCGGGCAGCCCGGACGCCTTCACTGTCGGTGGCACGCTGAATGTGGCTGCGGCTCAGACGGCGGGTACATACACCGGCACGTTCGACGTCGCAGTCGAATACCAGTAAGTCCCGCTTCGGGCGGCTTGCCGCCTGAACCAGGTCTAAGCAGAGGCCGCGTTCTCCAACAGGGGGGCGCGGCCTTTTCGGGTCCGCGCCGGACAGCCTTTCCCGCGACAACTTAGCGGCTTCTTAACCATCACGACCTAAGGATATCCGCCAATATTTCCTCTCGGGAGAGGCTTCTCATGAACATCGCCCACAACATTCTCCGGAAGCTGGCTTTGATTGCCGGGGCGTTCGCCACGCTCGCCGTGAGCGGCGCCTATGCCCAGGGGGACCTGCTGGTCGCACCGACCCGGGTCGAGATCGACGGCCGCGGCAGCGCGCAGGTGATCCTCTCGAATATCGGCACCGAAGAGGCAACCTACCGCGTTTCGCTCGAGCTGCGCCGGATGAACACCGACGGGACGCTCGACGAAGTGGCGCCCGAGGAGGTGAGCTCCGCGGAACAGGCCGCGCTTGAAATGGTCCGCTTCTCGCCGCGCCGGGTGGTACTGCCTCCGGGGCAGCCGCAGACGGTGCGGGTCAGCGCGCGGCCCGATCCGGCGCTGCCCGACGGCGAATACCGGGCGCATATGATGTTCCAGGCGCTTCCCAGAGTCCGCGCAATTACCGAGGAGGATGCCGCCGCGGCCGCCGGCGACATCGCCATCCGCCTGATCCCGGTTTACGGGATCACCATCCCGGTCATCATCCGCAAGGGTCAGCTCGAGGCGGTTGCGGCGCTCAGCAATCCGCGGATCGTGACCGAGGAGGGCGCTCCGGTCCTGCGGATCGACATGACACGCACCGGCGACCGCTCCACTTTCGGCGAGATTCGCGTGATCAAGGCCGGCCTGCCGGATCCGGTCCTCCTCGCCCGCGGCATTGCGATCTATACCGAGGTTGGGATTCGCCATCTGGCGCTCCCGCTCACACCGGAGCAGGCGGCCGAAATGCGCTCGGGCAATCTCCGCTTCGAATATCGCGAACTTCCGGAAAAGGGCGGCGCGCTGCTGGCCTCGGTCGAGGGCTCGCTGGGCTAGGCCGCGAGGCCGGCTCGCCGGACATACCATGATCGCCGAAGGCGTCAGCTACATCAGCCTGGCAGCGCGCCTCGCTGCCGCGCTCGGCGTGCTGGCACTTCCCGCGCCGCCCGCGCAGGCACAAACCGAAGCGTGGGAAGCGCATGAAGATGACTCGCTGATCCTCGAAGCACGTATCGGCCAGTACCGCCTGCTCGGCGACATTGGCGGCTACTTCACCGATCGCGGCGTGTGCGTTTCCTTCGGCGACCTGAGCAACGTGCTCGATCTTCCGGTCGAGATCGACCAAAAGTCGCGCCGCGCAACTGGCTGGCTGTTCTCCGAAGACCGGACTCTCGCGATCGACCGCGACGCCGACACGGTGACCATCGGCGGAAACAGTGCGGCGCTCCGCCCCGGAGACATCTACGACACGCCGGAAGGCTGGTGCGTCGATATTGGCGCGCTGTCCGACTGGACGGGTCTGACCTTCTCGCTCGACCGGGTGAACCTGCTGCTCGACATAAAGAGCGAGACCAAGCTCCCGTTCCTCGAAGCAATGGAGCGCAAAAATCGCGCCGCGCGACTTTCCGCGGCTCGCCCCGTGTTCGAAATTGCCGATCTCCCGCAGGCAGACCTGCCCTATCGCGCCTGGCGCACCCCGGCCGTCGATGTGCTGGCGCGGCTGCGTTACGAGCAGCGGGGCGGATCGGAGCAGCGGGAAACCCGCTACGAGCTCTATGCGAGCGGCGAGATCGCCCGCGCCAGCGTGGATGCGCGGCTCGCCTCCGACAATTCGGGTGTGCCCCAGAGCCTGCGCATGCGGGCCTATCGCTTCGATCCCGATGGCGGGCTGCTCGGTCCGCTGGACGCCACGCAGATCGCCGTGGGCGATGTGGAGACGCGCTCGGGCGCGCTCGCCGGGCGCAGCGGCGTGGGCCGGGGCGCCTATATCGGCAATTATCCGCTCGATCGCTCGTCGAGTTTCTCCACCACGACCCTTCGCGGCACCATGCCAGCCGGCTGGGATGCGGAACTCTACCGCAACGGGCAGCTGATCGCCTACCAGGGCAGCAGCATGGATGGCCGCTACGAATTCGCGGATGTCGAATTGCTCTATGGCCGCAACGATCTCGAAGTGGTCCTGTACGGGCCGCAGGGCCAGATCCGGCGCGAAAGTTCGACCGTTCCCGTGGGAATCGACGCGACCGAGCCGGGCAAGACCTATTACTGGGCCGGAATGATCGAGCAGGGCCGCGACCTGATCGATTTCCGCAATGACTTCATCGATCCGCTGACGGGCTGGCGCTGGGGCGTCGGACTGGAGCACGGCCTCGACAAGCGGACGTCAATGGGTCTTGGAGCGCAGAGCGTCGTGATCGATGAGATCCGGCACGACTACGCCGAAGCGCGGCTGCGCCGGGCGATCGGCCCCGCACTGGTCGAGTTCGCCGCCAGCCACGATTTCGGCCGCGGCACGGCGCTGAGCGCGGAAACGCTGGGCCAGATCGGGGAGCTCAACTTCCAGGCGCAGACCCTGTGGGTCGAAGGCGACTTCGAGAGCGACATTATCGACCGGTTCGTCCGCTCGGAGCACAGCGTCCGGCTCGATACGCGCGTGCGCCTGGGCGGGATGCGCCTGCCGCTGCAGGCCGGGCTGCGGCTGGAAGAGCGCAAGGACGGCACGAAGATCCGCGAATGGGTGCTGCGCAGCTCGGTGGTGGCGGGCCGCGCGGCGCTGACGGCCGAGCTCGGCGAGCTGCGGACCACGCGGGCCTCCGGTCCGGTGGTGGATTTCGACGACGGGATGCGGTTCGCCGTCCTCGCCAATGCCCGGCTGGGCGGGATCAATTTGCGCTCCGACGCACGCTTCCGTCTCTCCGGCCCGCGGACCGGGTTCGAATCGGTCACCGTCATCGCGGAGAAGGACCTGACCGAGCGGTCGGAGATCGAGGGGCGCATCGAATATTACCGCCTCGAGGGCCGGACCGACTTCCGCCTCGGCTATTCGCACGAGTTCGACCGGCTGGCGCTCGCCGCCGATGCACGCATCGGTTCGGACGGCTCGATCGGAGCCGGCGTCTCGCTCGCCTTCAGCTTCGGCCCGCGCCCCGGCGGCGGCTTCCATATGAGCCGCGAACGCCTCGCCCGCACCGGATCGGCGCAGGTCACCGTGTTCGAGGATCTCAACGGCGACGGGCGCTGGTCGCAGGGCGAGCGGCTGCTGCCCGAAGTCGGGGTCAATGCCGGCCAGTGGAGCAATGACGACCTGACCGGCGAGGACGGCACCACCATGGTGGCCGGCCTGCGCCCGCATCTGCCGGTGCTGATCTCGATCGACGCCGGCACATTGCCCGATCCGTTCCTCGTGCCCTCGGGCCCGGGAGTGGTGGTCACGCCGCGCCCGGGCGTGGCGGCGGATGTCCTGCTCGGCCTCGCGCCGACCGGCGAAGTCGAAGGCGTGCTCCACACCGGCAGCGGCAATCCGCGCGAAGGTGCGCTGCTCGAGCTGGTCAATGCCCGCGGCGAGACCGTGGCCCGCTCGGTCACCGAATATGACGGCTTCTTCCTGTTCGACCAGGTGCCCTATGGCAGCTACGCGATTCGCGTGGCGGAAGAGAGCGCCGCGGTCCTCGGTGTCGAGCGCGACCTCGAAACCTCCGTGGCTCTCTCCCGCGATGCCGACCTGGCCCGCGTCGGTGTGCTGACGCTGGTCCAGACCGGCACGCCGGAATAGTCCCGCTCCGGGGACACCGGCGACCCCAGCCGCTGAATCCTACTTGATCGACTGCGGAGCGGCCGGGACCGTCTTGACCGGCACGGTCTTTACCGGGGCCGGAGGCGCCACGCGGACGGGCGTCTCGATCACTTCCTCCTCGACCCACTCCTCGACCACTTCCTCGCGCCCGCAGCCGCAGCCCTTGCCGTGCCGGTGGCTGATCTTCACCGGCACCCACATCACCGGCGCGCCATAGCCATCGCCGTATGCCGCGCCGTAGGAACCGGGCGCACCGGCGCCAGCGAGATAGGAATTCTCGTAGCGGGCGAGGTAGTCTTCGCAGGCATCGACCCGGCCCTGGTCCTCGGCGCGGTCGATCGCGGCGCCGGCCACCGCGCCGGCCCCGGCGCCGATGATCGTGCCGACCGTCCGGTTGCCGCTGCCCGCGATCTCATGGCCGAGAATGCCGCCGGCGAGCCCGCCGATGACTGCTCCGCCCAGGCCATTATCTGCGTAGCGGGCGCGGCATTCGGCCAGCCAGGCCGCGCGCTCATCCGCCGAGTAGGCGAGCTCGAACCGGGCGGGCTGCTGCGGCAAATGCGCCGGCCCGGAATCATAGGTCACCGGCGGCAGCGGAGGCGGTGCGTCCTGCGCGGATGCCGAGCCTGCCGCGGATACGAAAATCAGGGCGAGAGCAGCGGCAAGCGGGCGGTGAGTCATCGGAGGCCTTTCGGTGATGCTATGGCACGAAATGGTGCGCGATCGCTGGCGGGGAGCCTAGCCTGCCGCCGGCGATTCCCAAGCGCAGTTGCAGCGCTGTCCCGTTTCGGTGCGCTCAGCCGGTGGACTTGCCGGCGATCGCCGGCGCGATCCGCGCCGCGAGGAGCTCCAGCCCCTCCCGGTCCTGCGCGTCGAAACGCGCATGGCGCGGGCTGTCGAGATCGATCACGGCGATCACCCGTCCATCCACCTTCACCGGCACCACCAGCTCCGAGCGGCTCGCCGCATCGCAGGCGATATGGCCGGGGAAGGCATGCACATCCTCGACCAGCCGGCTCCGCCCGTCGGCCGCCGCCGCGCCGCACACGCCCTGGCCGAGCGGGATGCGGATGCAGGCCGGCTTGCCGCAGAACGGCCCCAATACCAGCATGCCGTCAAGCATCCGGTAGAAGCCGGCCCAGTTGAGCTCGGGCAAGGCCTGCCACAGCAGCGCGGCGATATTGGCCATGTTGGCGACTGCGTCGCTCTCACCCTCGGTCAGCGCGGCGGCGGCATCCGCCAGCTCGCGATAGAATTCGCCGCGCGGCTGGCTGGAATCGAAGGTGAAATCGTACATCGATCCCGGTTAGCGCTTGTGGCCATTGCCGCAAACCCGCTGCTCGCTTATTCCTTTCGCCATGAGCATTCTCAAGAAGCTGGGCATCGCCCTGATCGTCATCGTGCTGGTCCTGCTGGTCGCGGGCTGGTGGGTCATGCGCGGCTCGCCCGCGCAATATTCGGTGGAGGAAGTGACGGGCGACGACCCGGTGCTGGCCGAACCCGATCCGCAGCTGGTCCCCACGGTGAAGATCGCCAGGCCGATCGGCTGGGAGGAGGGCCAGTCACCCAAGGCGGCTGCAGGCCTTGCCGTCAACCGCTTCGCCGAAGGGCTCGATCATCCGCGGGTGATCTACACCATGCCCAATGGCGACGTCATTGCTGCGCTTGCCAATGCGCCCGAGCGCGAACTGGCCGGCGGCTGGCTGACCAATCTCGTCGCGGGCTTCCTGTTTCGCGAAGCGGGCGCTGCCACGCCCAGCGCTGACGCCTTGGTCCTCTTGCGTGACGGCGATGGTGACGGCGTGGCGGAGGAGAAGCATGTGCTTCGCGAAGGACTGGCCTCACCCTCGGGGCTCGGCTTCGCGGACGGCAAGCTCTATGTCGCCAATCACGACGCGCTCATCAGCTTCG
Organism: uncultured Sphingomonadaceae bacterium; assembly: GCA_964422665.1. Classification (GTDB taxonomy): domain Bacteria; phylum Pseudomonadota; class Alphaproteobacteria; order Sphingomonadales; family Sphingomonadaceae; genus DASWIR01. The sequence continues at coordinate 13,077 of CAYRCH010000055.1, forward strand.
ATTACGAGGAAGGCGCCACCGCGATCGCCGGCGAGCCGCGGAAGCTGATGGATCTCCCGCCCGCGGGCAATCACTGGATGCGCAACCTCATCATCAGCCCGGACAACAGCACGATCTATGTGGCCGTGGGCTCGGCCTCCAATATCGGAGAGGGCGGGCTCGAGATCGAGGAAGGCCGCGCCGCGATCCACGAATACGATATCGCCTCGGGCACGCACCGGCTGTTCGGCGCGGGCCTGCGCAATCCCAACGGCCTCGACTGGAATCCCTGGACCGGCGAGCTGTGGACCACGGTCAATGAGCGCGACATGCTCGGTTCCGACCTGGTGCCCGATTACATGACCAATGTGCCGGTGGGCGCGCAATATGGCTGGCCCTGGTTCTACTGGGGCGACATCATGGACGAACGGGTCGACCACCCGATGCCGAACTATCTCGTCGAATATACCCGCCGGCCGGAAATGGCGCTCGGCCCGCATGTCGCCGCGCTGGGACTCGTCTTCAGCCGCGAAGGCTCGATGATGGGTCCCGCTTTCGCCAATGGCGCCTTCGTCGCCCGCCACGGCTCGTGGAACCGCAAGCCGCCCGCCGGCTACGATTTGGTGTTCGTGAAGTTCGACGAGCGCGGCAATCCCACGGGCAAGCCGGTGCCGGTGCTCGAAAGCTTCCTCACCCCCGAAGGGCAGACCCATGGAAGGCCGACCTGGCTCACCTGGGACAGGACCGGCGCCCTGCTGCTCAGCGACGATACGGCGGGGATCATCTGGCGGATCACCGCGCCGGGCGCCGAGCCGCATCCGGCGATCGAGCGCAATAGCGGGGAAAGCCTGCCGCCGCAGCGCGAACTCCGCGGCGATCCCTCGCGCGCCTTCGAGAACCCGCCCGCCGACCTGCAACCGGGCGCGATCTGACGCCG
>CAYRCH010000056.1:0-13948 GCA_964422665.1 uncultured Sphingomonadaceae bacterium
GGGCGTCGTTGAAATAGGCCGGAACGGTAATCACCGCCTGCGTCACGGTTTCGCCAAGATAGCTCTCGGCGGTTTCCTTCATCTTCTGCAGGATGAAGGCGGAAATCTGGCTGGGGGAATAATCTTCGCCGCCGGCTTTCACCCATGCGTCGCCATTCTTGCCCTTCACGATATCGTAGGGGACGAGACCCATGTCCTTCTTGGTCAACGGGTCGTCGAACCGGCGGCCGATCAGCCGCTTGATCGCAAAAAGCGTATTGTCCGGATTGGTCACAGCCTGGCGCTTGGCCGGCTGGCCGATCAGCCGTTCCCCATCTTTGGTGAAGGCGACGATCGATGGCGTTGTACGGGCACCTTCGGCATTCTCGATGACTTTGGGTTTGCCCCCGTCCATCACGGCGATGCACGAATTGGTGGTGCCGAGGTCGATACCGATAACTTTGGCCATTATTACCCCACTTACTTTATCAAATGTTGGACGCCGCCCTGTTGGCCCCCCGCGAATGGCGAGGCCGGTCGGCGGCTCGGTTACTGCGGGGATATAGGATTGCTTTGGCTTGGCACAAGAGACCGGGGGGGATAGAAAAATCGCCTCAAGCGAGGGGAGAATGTCGATGAAAATGCGAATTCCCGCAATCCTGCTGGCCGGTGCCGCCGGCCTGGCGCTGGCGGCCTGCGGTTCCCAGGAGGAGCCTGCGCCGGAATCCGATCCTGGTATGATGCCCGGCGTATCGGTTGAAAATGCTCGCCTGCTATTGCCCGCGGTATCCGGCAATCCCGCCGCTGTCTATTTCGACCTCAAATATGACGGAGACCGCGCGGCGGTGGTCCGCAAGGCGGAAGTAGCCGGCGCCGAAGATACCATGATGCACGAAATGCGCGACAATAACGGCGTGATGGAAATGCAGGATCTCACCCAGGTGCCGCTGCAGAAGGGCGAAACGGTGACATTCGAACCAGGCGGCAAGCATGTGATGGCAAGCGGCCTCGGCGAGGACGTGGCGCCCGGCACTACGGTCGAAGTCACGCTGACTTTCGTTGGCGGCGACAAGGCGAGCTTCCCGGCCGAGGTCAGGGCCGCGGGGGATGAACGCTGAACGATCCCTCGCCCGCCGGGGCGGCGGCATGCCCCATAGGGGGTGAGCGGCCGCTGACGGCGGGCGAAATTGCCCTGGCCCGATCGGTGTTCGGCAATGCGGTCGATTACGGCCGTGTGATGATCCGGCGCCGCAAGTGGTTTCCATTCCACCCGAGGCGGGTGACGATGGCCCCGCGCGGGCATATCCATTTCCATCCGCTGGGCGAGAACTACTGCGAGGACTTCGCCGGTGCATCACTCCACCGACAGGGGCATTTCATTCACGAAATGGCTCATGTCTGGCAGGCGCAAACGCGTGGCGACTGGTACCTCGTGCTGCGCCGCCATCCGTTCTGTCGTTACGATTACAGCCTGAAACCGGGCTGGGCGCTGGAACGCTATGGTATCGAGCAGCAGGCGGAAATCGTTCGCCACGCCTTCCTGCTTAGAAACGGGCAAATACTAGCAGGCGTGGCGGACGCTGGTGCGTACGAGGCTCTGGTGAACTTTCCTGGCACCTCTCAGAAATAGCGGTCGTAGCGGTCGTTTCCGCGGCAATCGTCATCAAGATAGCGGCGGCCATCACGTTCATACCAGCCGTCGCATCCGTTGTTCTTGTCTGTAAAATATCCGGCAAGCGCACCGGCTGCTGCGCCGACGGCGGCGTAGGTGGCGATGTCCTCACCGGCGATTGCGGCCACACCCGCACCGACCGCACCGCCGGCGAGAGCGCCCTCGGCGGCGTAGTTATCGGCGCAGCCCGCTACCATCAGCGCCGGTGCAGCCAGCGCCGGCAGGAAAATCTTGTTAATCTGAGACACGGTCTATCTCCTTTTTGCTCGGAAGATTGACCAAGTACATCCGCGCCGGTTCCCGAACCACGACGGCTCGCCGCGCATTTCAGACGAAAGGTTCAGAGCTGTAAATTGCTGAAGCTAGCACCAGCTGGGATTGTTTTCCAATATTTCACAGTAAGTTATGTCGATATCTTCGAAGAACAGGGTTTCCGCAGCGAGCATTTCCCAACTTTCAACAGGAGGTTCCCGAGGAGTGTCCGCCTCGTCGGGTTCGATCACTGCGATGCCGGTGACGGACTTCCGCCGTCCGGTCAGGTAGTTGGTGCTGACTTCGTCCCCGCGGCCGGTCGCTCGTGAGAACTCCAGCCGATCGAAACCGATCAGGCGAAAACGCCCTTCTTGCAGCCGGAACTTGTATTCGCGGATCGTGACGCCGTAGCTTCCGCAGCTGAGCCAATAATTGAACAATACCGATAACACGCCATTGCCGATCGTCACGGCGCCATCTTCTAGCGGATCCGCAAGACAAGGTGCTTCCACGCTACCGGCCGGTGGAACAAGTGTGTCGGAGCGTGCCAGCTGACGCCAGCCCTCCCCTTCATTCTTGAGGACCAGCAGGGTCCGCGGATTGAGATCCAGTCTGGGCGTACCCAGGCCGTCATTCTCTTTCACGAGTTGCGGATCATCCCGGCGAAGCACCAGCACCGCTTCAGCGCGGCCGTCGCCGTCCAGGTCGCCCTGGGCTTCCCTGGCAATCTCCCAACCTCCGGTCAGGCTTTCGGGATAAGCGGCCTGCGCCCCCGCCGGTGCTGCCAGCATGGCCAGCGTCACAAGGCTGGCAAAGCAAAACCCCAGCCGCACCGCGCTTTCCGGTCAGTCTGGCTTCTTGGCCACGCCCACCATCGCGGGGCGCAGCAGCCGGTCCTTGATCAGATAGCCGGACTGCATTTCCTGCACGATCGTGCCTGGCTCGGCATCGGCGGTCGGGATTTCCATCATCGCCTGGTGGTGATTGGGATCGAGCGGCAGCCCCATCGCCGCGATGCGCGTGATACCGTGCTGCCCGAATACTTTTTCCAGCTCGCGCTTCGTCGCCTCGATTCCGGCCACCAGACCTTCCAGCTTGGAGTGTTCACGCATTTCCTGCGGGACGGCATCGAGCGCGCGTGCCAGATTGTCGGACACAGAAAGCATGTCGCGGGCGAAGCCCGTCGCGGCGTAGGCGCGCGCATCGGCCACGTCCTTTTCCAGCCGCCGCCGCACATTCTGGGTCTCCGCCTTGGCGTAAAGCACTTCCTGTTTCGCAGCCTCGAGATCTGCGCGAAGGCTCGCCAGCGCTTCTTCCAGGCTGCCCTCCTGTTCGGATTCCTCCGGCTCGCCCTCGCCCTTGTCGAGGAACTTCTCGGGGACGCCTTCCAATTCCTTTTCCGCTGCTTCGTCGCGCGGCCTGTCGCTCTCGACCATGATTCTTCCAATTATCCGATGAGTTTGCCCAAGCTGCGGGCGGTAAAATCCACCATGGGGACGACCCGCGCGTAATTCAACCGAGTTGGCCCGATAACGCCCAGCACTCCAACCACCTTTCCCTCGCGGTCGCGATATGGCGAGGCGATCACCGATGAACCCGACAGGGCAAATAGCCGGTTTTCGCTGCCGATAAAGATACGTGTTGCCTCGGCTTCGAGCGCGCCATGCAGCAACTCCGCCACCGATTGCTTGCTCTCGAGATCGTCCAGCAGCTGCCGCACGCGTTCAATATCGCCCAGCGCGGCATCGTCGAGCAGCCGGGCCTGGCCGCGCACGATCAGCACCGGCCGATCCGTCGAATCGCTGCTCCACAGCGCCAGCCCCCGAGATATCAGGTCCGCGCTCGCAGCATCGATCGCCGCCTGCCCACTCTCGATCTCGTGCTCGATCGACTGGGCGGCTTCGGCAAGCGTGCGCCCTGCCAGATGGGCGCTGACATAGTTTCCGGCCTGCTCCAGCATCGAACCGGTCACTGCCGGATCGATATGGAGCAGGCGGTTTTCGACATGCCCGTCTTCGCCCACCAGCACGGCCAGCGCCCTGTCTGGCGAAAGCCGTACCAGACTCAGTTGGGAGAGCATCGGCTCTCGGCGCGGAACCATCACTACCCCTGCGGCAGCGGAAATGTCGGACAGGATGGCGCTCGTGGTCTCCAGCGCCTGCTCGATTGGGCCGGGACGCGAGAGTCTCTGCTCGATCGCAGCCCGTTCTTCCGCCGTCGGCTCCGCGACCTGCATCATCCCGTCGACAAACAGGCGCAGTCCGGTCTCGGTGGGCATGCGGCCAGCGCTGGTGTGTGGCGCCGCCAAAAGGCCGAGGCTTTCGAGGTCCGCCAGGACCGAGCGGATCGATGCCGGCGATAGGTCCACGCCTCGCTCATTCGCCAGCGCCTTCGAACCGACGGGCTGGCCGGAATCGAGATAGCTCTCCACCACCAGGCGAAAGATGTCCCGGGCACGGGTAGTCAGTTCGGTGACGGGCGGCGTCGGCATGAGACCCTATTTAAGCCGCCCCCTTGCGGCCTCAAGCGATAAGCGCGTAACGCGAGCGGCAAATCCAGCAAAAGGAACATCCATGCGACCTTCCGGACGTGCGCCCGACGAAATGCGCGCCATTCAGATCGAAACCGGCTTCACCCGGCATGCTGAAGGCTCGTGCCTGATCAGCTTCGGGGACACTCGGGTGCTATGCACCGCCAGCGTCGAGGAAAAGCTTCCGCCTTGGTTGAGGGGCAAGGGTTCGGGATGGGTGACCGGTGAGTATTCCATGCTGCCCCGGGCCACACATACGCGCGGCCAGCGCGAAGCGGCGCGCGGCAAACAGAGCGGAAGGACACAGGAAATCCAGCGCCTTATCGGACGTAGTTTGCGCGCGATCACAGATCTCAACAAGCTCGGCGAGCGGCAGATCACGCTCGATTGCGACGTGATCCAGGCCGATGGCGGCACGCGCACCGCGGCGATTTCCGGTGCGTGGGTGGCGCTGCGTATCGCCGTCAACAAGCTGATGGCCGATGGTGCGATCAAGGACGACCCGATCGACGCACGGATCGCGGCCGTCAGCTGCGGGATATACCAAGGCACGCCCGTGCTCGACCTCGATTATGACGAGGATTCGAGCGCCGATGCTGACGCCAATTTCGTCCTGATCGAAGGCGGGCGCATTGCCGAGGCGCAGGCGACGGCCGAAGGCAACCCTTATGATGAGGAAGCGCTGCTGCGCCTGCTGCGTCTTGCACGGATGGGCTGCGACCGGATTTTCGCCGCGCAGGCCGACGCGGTGAAGTGAGAGCCGCGTCATGACCAGGCGAGTCGGTGCCGGAAAGCTGGTGATCGCCACGCACAATGCGGGCAAACTGAAGGAGATATCCGAGCTGCTCCAGCCCTACGGGATCGAATGCATCTCCGCAGGCGCACTCGGACTTCCGGAACCTCCCGAGACCGGCAAGACCTTCGCCGAAAATGCGCTGATCAAGGCACGGGCAGCGGCCGAGGCTTCGGGCCTCCCCGCCCTCGCCGATGACAGCGGGCTTTCAGTCGCAGCGCTCGACGGCCGGCCGGGCGTGTACACTGCCGACTGGGCGGAACGTCAATGGTTCGAAGGCGAACCGGGGCGCGACTGGTACATGGCAATGGGCAAGGTTGAGGGTATGCTATGCGCCCAGGGCGCGGATGCTTCCCGTTATGCATGGTTCTCCTGCGTCCTGGCGCTGGCCTGGCCCGACGGGGAAAGCGCGGTCTATGAAGGCCGCGTGGACGGTTCGCTGACCTGGCCTCCGCGCGGGAAAATGGGCTTCGGTTACGATCCGGTGTTCGTTCCCAAGGGTCGCCAGCAGACCTTCGCCGAGCTCTCACCGGAGGAAAAGCACGCGATGAGCCACCGCGCCAATGCCTTCGCCAAGCTGGTCGCGGAGCAGTTCGGCAGCTAGACTTCAAGCCGATGGCTCGCGCGCTTTACATTCACTGGCCCTTCTGCCTCGCGAAATGCCCCTATTGCGACTTCAATTCGCATGTCCGCGAGCGCGTGGACATGGCACTATGGCAACATGCCATGCTGGCCGACATGCGCCGCGAAGCCGAACTGGCCGGCGGAGAACGGCTGGAGAGCATCTTCTTCGGCGGCGGGACCCCTTCACTGATGCCGCCTGCGCTGGTCGGGGCACTGCTGGCGGAAGCGGAGAAGCTGTGGGGGTTCGATCCGGATATCGAAATCACGCTGGAAGCGAACCCGTCTTCGGTCGAGGCGGCGAATTTTGCCGGTGTTGCAGCGGCGGGCGTGAACCGCGTGTCGCTGGGCCTGCAATCGCTGGATGACAGCGCGCTGAAATTCCTTGGCCGTCTGCACAATGCCGATGAAGGACTGAACGCGCTCGAAACCGCGCAAGCCGCCTTCGACCGTGTCAGTTTCGATCTCATCTACGCCCTGCCCGGCCAGAGCGCCGACCAGTGGGAAACCATGCTACGCCGCGCGCTCGGTTTCGGGACGCGGCACCTTTCGCTCTACCAGCTAACGATTGAGCCCGGCACGCGCTTCGCCACCGATGTGCGCCAGCAGGCCTTCGCGCCGATGGACGGCGACCGTGCCGCGGAGCTCTACGAGCTGACGCAGGACATTTCGGTTGCCGCCGGCCTTCCGGCCTATGAGGTCAGCAACCATGCCGTTCCGGGCGAGGAAAGCCGCCATAACCTGACCTATTGGCGATATCAGGACTATTGCGGGATTGGTCCCGGCGCACATGGAAGGCGCGGCGGGTTCGCGACCCAGCGGCACCGGAAACCGGAAAACTGGCTCTCCGCGATCGAGGCGGCAGGGCACGGCATTTCCGAGGAACGTTCCCTGTCGGCTTCCGAACAGGCAGCCGAAGCCCTGATGATGGGGCTTCGCCTCGCGGAAGGTGTCGATACATCCGCCCTCGCCGGCCGGTTCTTCCTTGCCAAAGAGGCGATCATCGACGCCGCTGCGGAACGGAAGCTGGCCAGCATTGGGCTGGTTCGCCGGGACGGATCGCGGCTCCATGTCACTCCGGCGGGGATGCTGGTCCTCGACGCGTTGATTGCCGAGTTGGTGCCCGACGGGCTGGTTGCGGCGTGAGCAAGGCAGAGCTTCTCGAAGCCTGGCACGCACATCTCACCCAGGGGCTTCGCCGTTCTCCGCATACGGTCAGGGCTTATGTGTCGGCGGCGGGCCGGCTGATCGACGCGCGAGAGCTGGAGGGTTGGGAGAGCATAGCCCGGCTCGGCACGAAGGACTTGCGGACCCAGCTGGCGCTAAGGCGCGCGGAGGGCCTCGCCAATACGTCCGCCGCACGCGAACTCTCCGCGCTCAAGGCGTTTCTGAAGTTTGCGCGGCAGCAGGTCGGCGATCCGGATGCCTCCGCTCCGCAGCTGCGCGGGCCGCGGGTCAAGAAAGGCCTGCCACGCCCGGTCACGCCCGACGAGGCGGAAGGGCTGGCCGAAAATGTCGGGGCGCTCGCGAAAACGCCCTGGGTCGGCGCACGCGACCGGGCGGTTCTGGTGCTGCTGTACGGCGCAGGACTGCGCATCTCTGAAGCGCTCGCGCTAAAGGGAGCGGACATGCCGCTGAGCGAAACCCTGGTGCTCACCGGCAAAGGCAACAAGCAGCGCGTGGTGCCGATCCTGCCTGTCATAAGACAGGCGGTAGACGAGTATCTGCGGCTCTGCCCCTGGCCGCTCGAACGCGGCCGACCCGTATTCCGCGGCGAGAAAGGCGGGCCGCTCAACCAGGGGATGGTGCAGAAGGTGGTGGCGCAGGCGCGTCGTGCGCTCGGCCTGCCCGACAGCGCCACCCCGCATGCCTTGCGTCATAGCTTCGCAACCCATCTGCTGGGCGCCGGCGCGGATTTGCGCAGTCTGCAGGAATTGCTCGGCCATGCCAGTCTGGGCTCGACCCAGATCTACACCAGGGTGGATGCGGCAAAGCTGCTCGACACGTATCGCGCGGCGCATCCGCGGGAACGCCCCTAGCCGCTGCTGGAGCGCGGCTTCCAGGTGAAGACGCGCCACAAATATCCGACCAGCGTCAGGGCGATCCCAGCCAGGATCAGCCAGCTCATCAGGCCCTCATACTTGTCGAGGAAGCCCGCCAGCAGCGAGCCTGCAAATATCAGCACGACATTCCAGATGGCCGCCCCGGCAAAGGTGAATCCGAGGAACCGCCAATGGGACATATGCGCCAGCCCGGCGGGCAGGGAAATCATCGTTCGCAGGAAAGGGGAGAAGCGCAGGAAGAACACGACCCACTGGCCGTGGCGCTGGAAGAACCGGGTCGCCTGCTCGATATGTTCCCAGTCGACTGTCAGCCATCGTCCGTATCGGTCGATCAGCGGACGCAGCCGGCGATAGCCCCATTTGTCTCCTGCCCAGAACCAGGCGTAATTGCCGGCTGTCGACCCGATCGTCCCGGCCAGCAGCAAGGGCCAGAACTCCATCACGCCGCGCGCCATCAGCACGCCGCCGATACCCATGATAAGTTCGGACGGGACCGGGGGCACAACGTTTTCGAGCACCATCAGCAGGCCGATGCCCCAATATCCACCCCACGCGATAACCTCGATGATGAAATCGTTCATGGATGGACAACTGGCGAAGCGGCTTGAAGGTTCGGTGACAGGTTATTTTTGCGCGAGCCGCCGCTCGATCGCATTCCAGATCATGCCGGCAGTATCGGTGCCGTTGAACTGGTCGATCGCGACGATCCCGGTCGGCGAAGTGACATTGATCTCAGTCAGCCATTTGCCGCCGATCACATCGATCCCGACAAAGATCAGGCCCCGCCTTTTGAGTTCCGGGCCCATCGCTTCGCAGATTTCCTGTTCGCGCGGGGTCAGCGTGGTCGCCTCTGCATAACCGCCTTGTGCGAGGTTGGAGCGGAACTCGCCCTTTCCCGGTTTGCGGTTGATGGCGCCCGCGACCTCGCCGTCCACCAGCACGATCCGCTTGTCGCCCTCAGCCACCTCGGGGAGGAAGGGCTGCACCATGTGCGGTTCGGGCCATGTCTGGTTGAACACTTCGATCAGGGCCGAGAGGTTTTCTCCGTCCGCGGGGATGCGGAAGATGGCCTTGCCGCCATTGCCGTGGATGGGCTTGAGGACCACTGCGCCATGCTCTTCCATGAAACGCCGGACCTCTGCGACGCTGCGCGTCACCAGTGTCGGCGGCATGAATCGCCGGTAGTCGAGCACGAAGACCTTTTCGGGCGCGTCGCGCACGCTGGCCGGATCGTTCACCACGAGCGTTTCGTGCTTGATGCGGTCGAGCAGGTGCGTGGCAGTGATGTAGCCCATGTGGAACGGGGGATCCTGCCGCATCAGGATCACGTCTATGTCGCGCCCGAGATCGGTCCGCACGGGATCTCCGGCGGTGAAATGATCGCCTTGGACATTCTGCACCTTTACCGGACGGAGTTCTGCAAAGAGCCGATCGTCGGCATCCAGCGTCAGCGAGCCGACATCGTAATGGAACAGCTCATGGCCCCGCGCCTGCGCCGAAAGCATCAGCGCAAAGCTCGAATCCCCTGCAATGTTGATGGATTCCAGCGGATCCATCTGGACGGCGACTTTGAGGGTCATGCTGCTTCCTAAGGCTGCCAGGCATTGGCGATGTGGCGTGGGAAGCTGCCCGGCGCAAGGAGGATGACGTCGATCCTTATGTCCTCCCCGTCTGTCGCATATTCATGCGCCACTGCCTCGACCGCGGCCGCGACGCGCCGCAGCCGATATTCGTCGATGGCGGTGTCGAGTTGCTCCGCCCTCCTGCGCCACTTGACCTCGATGAAGGCAATGAGCCGCCCCCGGCGGGCGACAAGGTCGATTTCTCCAAGCGGCGTCTTGCGTCTGCGGTCGAGGATCGACCAGCCTTTCATCCTGAGCCACAGTGCCGCGCGCTCTTCACCGCCGCGCCCCTGCTTCTCGGCCGCCCGGCGACTCATCGGTCGCGCAATTCCATGGCCCTTGCATAGAGCGCCTTGCGGTCTAACCCCGTTGCTTTGGCGACCTGCGCCGCAGCCTGGGAGGGCTTGAGCTTGGCCAGCGCATCGCGCAGCAATTGCTCTGCATCCGCCTCGCTCGCTTCGGCTTCGGGTGGCGGGCCGACCAGCAGAACGATTTCCCCTTTGGGCGGGTGGGCAACATAATATTCCGCCAGTTCACCGGCGGATCCCGCTCTGCACTCCTCGTGCAGCTTGGTCAGCTCGCGGGCGACGGCGACTTCCCGCCCGGGCAAATGGTCCGAGATCGCGGCGAGGGATTTCACCAATCGCGGGCCACTCTCATAAAACACCAGCGTCGCATCCACTGCGCCAAGCTCGTCCAGCGCCTCGCCGCGGGCCTTTTCCTTCACCGGCAGGAACCCGGCGAACAGGAACCTGTCGTTGGGCAGGCCCGACAGGGTCAGTCCAGCGATCGCCGCACAGGCGCCCGGCAGCGTGGTGACGGGAATCTCCTCCGCCCGCGCGTCCCTCACCAACCGGTAACCAGGATCGGAAATCAGCGGCGTTCCGGCATCGCTCACCAGCGCGACCGCCTTGTCGCGCATTGCTTCAACCAGGCGCGCCCGATCGTGGTCGGAACTGTGATCGTCATAGCGCCAGAGCGGCTTGGAGACGCCGAGGTGCTTCATCAGCTTGCCGGTCACGCGCGTGTCTTCGCAAGCGACGGCATCGCACCGCTTCAGCACGTCGGCTGCCCGCATGGTCAGGTCACCGAGATTGCCAATCGGTGTTGCGACTATATACAGCCCCGCAGTAAGCCGAGGTTCAAGAGCGGTCTCTGACACGGGGATCCTTGTTACTGGCGAAATGGGGAGCGGCAAGCATGTTGGATTGGGTTACGGGCAGGCGCAAGCTGCTGGCACTTGGCGCAGTGGTCCTGCTCGCGGGTTGTAAGGTCATTCCGGACAGCGGCCAGCCCGCTCCCCTTCCCCGGCCCGATGACGGCCCCACAGATGCGCTGCCGGACGATGAAGGCCGCCACCGGATTGCCCTGCTGGTGCCGACGAGCGGCTCGAACGCGGCGGTCGGCGAATCGATTGCCAACGCCACCACCATGGCGCTGCTCGACACGAACGCATCGAACCTGCGGATCACGACCTACGACACCGCCACGGGCGCGGACAGTGCGGCTGCGCGCGCGATCGCCGACGGCAACAAGCTCGTGCTCGGCCCGCTGCTGGGCAGCGACGTGGCGGCGGTCATCTCGCAGGCGCGGCGCCGCGATGTGCCGCTGATCAGCTATTCCAACGACGTATCCGTCGCCCAGCCCGACGTCTTCGTGATGGGCCATATACCGGACCAGTCGGTCGCGCGGACCGTTGGCTATGCCGCCCGGCAGGGGCACAGGCGCTTTGCCGCATTGATCCCGAACGGCGAATATGGTGACCGGGTGATGGCTGCCTTCCGCGACTCCGTCGGCGCCAATGGCGGCGGCGTGGTCAGCCTCCAGCGCTATGATCGCGGGAACACTTCCATCGTCAGCGCGGCGCAGCGGCTTGTCGCCACCGGCCCCTTCGATGCGGTGCTGATCGCGGAAGGAGCGCGTCTTTCGCAAATGGCTGCGGCCGAAATCCGCAAGACCGTTTCCGATGCGCAGATCCTCGGCCCCGAATTGTGGAGCGGCGAAAGCGGCGTGGCCAACAATGCGGCGCTGCGCGGAGCGATTTTCTCGGCCGTATCCGATGCCCGCTTCGGCCGTTTCGTGGAATCCTACCGCTCGCGCTTCGGCGGACAGCCGCATCGCATCGCGACGCTGGGATACGATTCCGTGCTCCTGACCTTGCGCATTGCTCGTGACTGGCGGCCCGGCCGCGATTTCCCCACTTCGCAAGTCACCGATACGGGCGGCTTCGTGGGTATCGACGGCCCCTTCCGCTTCCTGCGGAACGGCGTTGGCGAGCGGGCGATGGAAGTTCGCCAGATCGGCAATGGCAGCGTCGCAGTTGTCGATCCCGCACCGGCGCAGTTCGACTGACGATGATCGCTGACGATAATCCCCTGGGCTTGCTTGTGTCGTTGAGAATCCGCGCCGTATAGCGATCCCATGGCTGATGATCTGTTCGAAGGCGCGCCGGCCGGTTCCGGCGGCGATTACAATGCTTCCTCGATCGAAGTGCTCGAAGGGCTGGAGCCGGTCCGCCGGCGGCCCGGCATGTATATTGGGGGCACCGACGACCGGGCACTGCACCATCTCGCTGCCGAAGTGCTCGACAATGCCATGGACGAGGCGGTCGCGGGCCATGCCAACCGGATCGAAGTGTCGCTGGAGGCAGGCAATCGCCTGACGATCAGCGACAATGGCCGCGGCATGCCGGTGGACGAGCATCCCAAGTTTCCGGGGATGTCCTCGCTCGAAGTGATCATGTCGAAGCTTCATTCGGGCGGCAAGTTCTCGGGCAAGGCCTACGCTACATCCGGCGGACTGCACGGAGTCGGGGTCAGCGTGGTCAACGCCCTGTCGACTCTCACGCGGGTCGAGGTCGCGCGCGACCGGCAGCTCTATGCGCAAGAATTTGCCCGCGGCATTACGGTGGGTCCGCTGCAGAAGCTGGGGCCCACGCCCAATCGGCGAGGCACCACGGTGAGCTTCACGCCGGACCCAGAAATCTTTGGCGACCGGAAATTCAGCCCCAAGCGCCTGTTCAAGCTGGCCCGCTCGAAAGCCTATCTCTTTGCCGGCGTCGAGATCCGCTGGAAATGCGCCGATGCGCTCGCCAGCGAGGATGTCCCCGCCGAGGCGGTGTTCAAGTTCCCCGGCGGCCTTGCCGACCACCTCGTCGAACAAGTCGGCACCCGGGAATGCGTTACCGTCCAGCCCTTCACCGGCAGCCAGGATTTCGCCGCGAACGAGGCTGGCGAACAGCAGGGGCGCGTCGAGTGGGCGCTCGCCTGGCCGCTATGGTCCGACGGCGCCACCAGCTTCTACTGCAACACCGTGCCGACCCCCGATGGCGGGACGCATGAGCAGGGCCTGCGCGCCGCGCTGACCAAGGGCATCCGCGCCTTCGGTGACCTGGTCGGCGCGAAGAAGACCAAGGATATCAGCTCCGACGACGTGATGGCCGGCTGTGAGGCGATGCTGTCCGTCTTCATTCGCGATCCGCAGTTCCAGAGCCAGACCAAGGACCGGCTGACCTCGCCCGAAGCCGCACGCATGGTCGAAAATGCGGTGCGCGACCATTTCGACCACTTCCTTACCGATAATATGGAGCGCGGCCGCGCCCTGCTCGCCGCGATCACCGAACGGACCGAGGAGCGGCTCAAGCGCAAGGCCGAGCGCGAGATCAAGCGCAAGACAGCCACCAACGCCAAGAAGGTGCGCCTGCCGGGCAAGCTCACCGACTGTTCGGGCGAAGGTGACGGCGAGACCGAGCTGTTCATCGTCGAAGGCGACAGCGCCGGAGGCAGCGCCAAGCAGGCGCGCGACCGTAAAACCCAGGCGATCCTGCCGATCCGCGGCAAGATCCTCAACGTCGCCTCGGCCAGCCTCGACAAGATCCGCGCCAATTCCGAAATCGCCGACCTCGCGCTGGCGCTGGGCTGCGGCACGCGCAAGGATTGCGACGCCGAGAACCTGCGCTACGACCGCGTGATCATCATGACCGACGCCGATGTCGACGGTGCCCATATCGCGACATTGTTGATGACATTCTTCTTCCAGGAAATGCCCGACCTGGTGCGTAAGGGACACCTGTTCCTCGCCCAGCCCCCGCTCTACAAGCTGACCGCGGGCAAGGAGAGCCACTACGCCCGCGACGACGAGCACCGGCGCGAACTGGAAGCGACCGTGTTCAAGGGGAAGAAAGTCGAGGTCAGCCGCTTCAAGGGCCTCGGCGAAATGAACCCGCAGCAATTGCGCGAGACGACGATGAGCCCGGCCTCGCGCGGCCTCATCCGCATCACCCTCCCGCCCGAGCACGAGCAGCGCCATGCCATCGCCGAACTGGTCGACCGCCTGATGGGCCGCAACCCCGAACACCGCTTCAACTTCATCCAGAACCGCGCCGGCGAAATCGACCGCGAGATGATCGACGCGTGA
>CAYRCH010000057.1:0-1640 GCA_964422665.1 uncultured Sphingomonadaceae bacterium
TGATCATGCCGGGGCTGCAATCGGCCAACCTCTCGGCCAAGCTGCTGCGCGAACTGGCCGGGGCATCGACCATCGGGCCGATGCTGATCGGGATGGAAAAGCCGGTGCAGATCGCCCCGATGACTTCGATCGCGCCCGATCTGCTGACACTCGCCGTGCTGGCGAGCGCTGGCGTGGTGGAGTGAGCGTCGGCCCGATCGGCAAGGCCCGCGCTTGCCTATTGGGCGACGATCTTCGCGCTGGGTTTCGTGCTCGGCACGATCCGCGTGCTGTGGCTCGAACCGAAGCTGGGAATGCTGACAGCTACCCCTTGCGGAACGCCGCTCATGCTGCTTGCGAGCTGGTTCGCGGCGCGATGGCTGGTCCGCCGCTTCGCGATCTCCAGTCCTCGCGCCGCGCTCATGCCCTGGCTAGCGACCGGCAGGCGCGCTACCCGCTGAGCGAAACCCAGATCCCGTAGGCGCTGGTGAGACTCAGTACCACGCCGACCAGCACCAGCATCCACTTGGCCGGGAAATGCTTGGCCGCAATGGCGCCGAAGGGCGCCGCGGCGATCCCGCCGATAAGGAAGCCGAGCGTCGCCCCGGCGAGATCCGCCACGCCAAGATGGTAGATGAAGGCGGCCGAGATCGTGATGGTGAGGAAGAACTCGACCGAATTGACCGTGCCGACGACCTTGCGCGGATCGGCCCCCTGGACGAGCAGGTTGGAACTCACCACCGGGCCCCAGCCTCCGCCGCCCGCGGCATCGAGGAAACCGCCCACCAGACCGAGCGGGGCGACATGCTTCGGCCGCCGCGCCTGCGGCGGGTAGCGCAGGCCCTTGTAGAGCAGGTAGATGCCGATCCCCGTAAGGTAGGTGAGCACGAAGGGCTTGACCACGGCGGCATCGATCGACGTCAGCAGATAGGCGCCGAGCAGCCCTCCGACGAGTGCGGGCACCAGCAGGCGGAAGAACAGTTCCTTGTCGATATTTCCGTGCAGCAAGTGGCTGATGCCGGAAGTGGCCGTGGTGAAGCATTCGACCACATGGACCCGCTGCGAAGCGAGCGCTGGCGGCACGCCCAGGATCCCCACCATCAGCGTATTGGCGAGCACCCCGAAGGCCATGCCCAGCGCGCCGTCCACCAGCTGCGCGGCGAAACCGACCGCGATGTAAGGCAGCAGCGCGGCGAAATCGATCGATTCGAAAAACATGCCGGCCCCGTCCTTTTCGGGCGGCTGATTGGCGCGGTCGGGTCCGGCTTGAAAGAAAGAAATTCTTCCGGGTCAGTCTGCGGCGATTTGCGGTCGGCAGGTGCTTCGATAGGGCGCCCCGGCCATGGGCTAGGCGTGCTCGCTCTCATCCACCCAGCGCGACGGGTCGACAACATAGTGTTTCGGCCCGGTGGGATCGACCAGCACCTTCACCTTGGAATCGCCGATCATGCCCGCCGGATCGATCCAGATCGGATCGCTTTCGAAGCGGTGCATCTGCCCGGTCGCGGGATGCACTGCCTGGCAGGCGACGCGGTAGGGGCTGCGCCCATTCACCTTCACTCGCGTGTCGCGAAAGGTCTCGAGGAACTCCGCGTCGATCGGCAGGCCGCGGGCGCGCAGATGCGTGACCACCCTCTTGCGCCGGAAATAGGCCGCCAGCA